>CAYYRN010000086.1:0-1591 GCA_964474295.1 uncultured Eubacteriales bacterium | reverse complement strand
ATTTATCCCACTTGCCGATTGTTTTGAACATAAATACCGTGTTGCCGAAAAAAGAGTGTGATATTTTTTTGCTTTTATTTTTCATTTTTTTCACCTCACGGTTTGATTATACAGAAAAAGCAGCCTCAGAGGACTGCTTTTTCACAAACGGTTACTTATTTTGCACGAACGGTCAGCGGCAGCATTATTTCCGTGCCGAAAACTCCGTCCTCAAACTGACGGTTGACAAAACCGCTGTATTTATCGGCAATTCTGTCAACTCTCATAAGTCCGAAGCCGTGGTTTTCGCCCTTTGAGGATTTGTACGCTTTTCCGTTTTTTGTGGGAACACCCGTCATAGAATTGGTGACATTTATGTAAAGCTGTTCTTTAAAAATGCCGATATAAATGCGGATGAACCGTTGAGCCTTGTCCTCGATTTTTTCGCACGCTTCCATTGCGTTATCGAGAAGATTTCCGATAATTACGCATATTTCAACATCGCTGATGTCGCAGGTGTCGGGGATGCTTGCCGTTACCTCATAAGGAATGTTTTTTGTTTTGCACAAAGCCAGCTTGCTGTTTAAAATGGCATCTGCCATAACATTGCCTGTTTTTATAACGGTATCTACCGTGTTCAGGTCAACGGTCAGCTCGCCGAGATAATTACCAAGCTCGGTGAGGTTTCCCATTTCAAGCGAAGCACGCATAACCTGGATATGGTTTCTGTAATCGTGCCGCCAGCCTCGCATGGTTTTGTAAATGTTTTGAACTTCTTCGCAATGCTTTGTTATTAAGTCGTTTTGATATTCGGCAATGCGTTTGTCGGTAAAATCCCTAACGTATTTTTTTACAGCCGCCACGGATAAAAGTATTAAGCACACAACACCTGCGGCTATTAACGGAATATAGATTTTCATTGCTGTATACCTCTGTAAAAGTTTATAAATGAAGTGTTGACAGTGTTGTACATTCTTCGTGAAACGGGGATAATTTTGCCGTTATCGAAAAATATGTCGGTTTTGCTTATTCGTGAAATGTTTTTCAAGTTTGCAAGGTAAGAACGGTGACAGTGGATAAAGTTATTGTTAAGCTTCTTTTCAATCTCGGAAATCGGAAGATTGATAACGTATTCATTATCTTTGCAGCCTACACGGCTTTTATGAGACAAAGCCTCAACGTAGTTTATGTCGTCAAGCTTTATTTTAATGCTTTCTCCGTCAATAGAAAGCAAAAGAAAATCATCAACCTTTTTAAGATTTTTGTTCGCTTTGGAAATAACCTCGAAAAGCTTTTCTTTTTCAACGGGCTTGATTAAATAATGAAGTGCCGAAACATCATAGCCGCTGGAAATATAGTCGGGAAATCCCGTTATAAAAACTATTTGCATATCGCTGTCGGTTTCCCGTATTTTTTTCGCAAGCTCAATGCCGTCCATAGCTTTCATTTGAATGTCAAGAAAAACCAAATCGATGCTTTTATCCGTTTCATATTTAAACAAAAACGCTTCCGCACAGGAAAAACAACCGATTGTAATTTCCGTTTGTGTCAGCTTTCCCCATTCGTTTATCAATGCGGTTATGTATTCAATTTCAGTGGGTTCATCATCACA
>CAYYRN010000085.1:0-1593 GCA_964474295.1 uncultured Eubacteriales bacterium | reverse complement strand
TCCCCAGTTCAAATCTGGGTGGTGCCTCCAAAGCCCCGAAAGCGATAGCTTTCGGGGCTTATTTCTTACCTATTACCTCTTCACTATTACCTCAATAGTTTGGGGTTTATTTTTTTGGCAGTCACCTCTATATTACTTCGTGTCGTTTTTATAGTACCAATCGGTAAAATCCGAGAAAGTACCTTTGAAATTATATCCGTTGCCGACAAATTTTCCCGAATGTAATAGACGGATTTTGACAAAGCTGTTTTTTGCCCGAATTGTGTGTAAGTTGAAAAATTCGCAAAGGTGTGGTATATTACTTTCAAGCTGTGCGAAGTTAAAACGGATTTGAAAGGAAAAATGGGTAGCGTGAGTAAAAGTAAGGATATGGTGTTTACGGCTTTGTTTGCCGTTTTGATTGCGGTCTGCTCTTGGATTTCCGTTCTGTCGGCAATCCCGTTTACGATGCAGACATTCGGCGTTTTTCTTACACTGAACATTTTGGGCGGAAAAAGGGGAACGTTATGTATCATAATTTATTTGTTGATGGGCATTGTCGGAATACCTGTTTTTTCAAACGGAACAGCAGGTATCGGCGTGATTATGGGAACAACGGGCGGATATTTGATTGGTTGGATATTTTCGGGGCTTGTAATGTGGCTTTTACAAACGCTCCTCGGCAGAAAAATACCGGCGCAGGCTGTTTCTATGGCTGTTGGGCTGCTGGTGTGCTACACATTCGGCACAGCGTGGTTTACTGTTGTATATGCACGTACAACGGGTGCGGTCGGGCTGTGGACAGCTCTTTGCCGATGCGTTTTTCCTTTTGTTATACCGGATTTGATAAAGCTGACATTGGCATTGGTGCTTACGCAAAGATTGAACAAAACTATGGAAAAATATATGAGGCATTAAGACGATACAATCAACCTGCAATAATTTTTTAGTGAGTTTGGCGTTTTCATTGGCTTCGTTGCCCTCTGCTCCGCAATACGACAGGTATTATTCAGTCGGGTGCAAAAGCGTTTCGGATGCACTCGAACCCAGCGATTCTTCCGAAAAGCTTCGACCGAAAGCAAAAATAAATATATTCATAAGACCTGATATGTTGCCGATTATAAAGTAATTTGATGCAAAAAGTTTGCTCGATTCATTTCGGAATCATTGTAGCCTGATTGTATCGTCTAAAATTTGAATGAAGCCTTGTTATATGTTATAATTTATCTGTCTTAAAGCAGCGATGTAACAAGCGTGCATTTGTGACAGAGAAACCGAGAAATCAAATGAGATTTTGATTATGTGGAATCTGTTAAACTGTCGTTTGGAGGTTAGGTGATGATTGGATTAAAACGAGGTACTGTAGCCTTATGTGAACACGAAAAGGAATGGGAAATTGAAGCTCAAGCGACAATTTCTCGTTTGAAGAAGATTTTAGGTGATACGGCTAAGGATATTCAGCACGTGGGAAGCACCGCTATACTTTCCGTAAAGGCAAAGCCTATAATTGATATAGCCATTGCAGTTGATGATTTTAATGATATTCTTGCTTTTGAAAAAGAATTAAAAGATGAAGGATTTTATTACAGACCGCAAGCTGCTTTTGGAGAGCAG
>CAYYRN010000084.1:0-1719 GCA_964474295.1 uncultured Eubacteriales bacterium | reverse complement strand
ACGCTCAAGATGACACGGCGGGAGTTGTACTTTGCTTTAGTAGATTCTTCGTTACGCTCAGAATGACGTTGAAGCACTCAATATGACGGATAAAAAGGAGAATGACGTGTTTTTTCGTCAGCTTTTCTTTTTGAAAATAACAAGCTTGCTGAAAAAATAATTCAAGATTACAACAATCACCGAAAGAATTATTTTTGAAATCATTTTTCCGCCGATAACCACGCCGAAAATATCTATTTTATATGCGTCAAAGCCGAGCAAATCGACAAACACATAAAGTCCAGCTTCTTCGATTAAAAACGAAAAAACTCTTGCTGCGAAGAATGAGCCGATTTCTTTCACGGCAACGTTGAATTTCCAAGAACGGCTTTCAAAAACGAAAAGCTTGTTTGTGACATAGGCAAACACCACGGAAATAAACCATGCCAGAACATTTGAAAGGAGATACAGCTCTTCTCCCCAAATCACATTAAAAATTTTAAATGAGGCAAAGTTTACAAGCGTTGTCAAAACGCCGAAAACAACGTATAAAATCAATTCTTTATATTTTTTAATCAGTTTCTTCATAAGTCAAAATCTCTTTTGCAATATAAATAGGACGGTTTTTCGTCTGTGTGTGAACTTTTCCCAAATAAGAACCGATAATTCCGACAAACACAAATAAAACCGAAAACAAAAAAATTATAAGACAGGCAATAAATCCCAAGCCGCAATCAACGTCAAAACCGATTGAGAGAACTGCCAGCACAACCAAAAGCACCAAATCGAGTACTGCCGTTGCAAAGCCGAAATAGGCAGGTAGCTTCAGCGGAAAATCGGAAAAAGAAATAATTCCGTCAAGGGCATATTTTATAAGTTTACCCAGCGACCACTTAGTTTCGCCCGCTTCACGTTTCATAACTTGATAAGGCATTGAAAAAGTTTTATAGCCTATCCACGAAAAAATTCCTTTTGAAAAGCGGTGGTATTCGGTCATATCGAGAATCGTATCCACAACTTTTCTTCTCATCGTCCTGAAATCGCTTGCATCCTCGATAAACTTCGCATCGCTTATTTTATTTATAAAAGAGTAAAAATGTGTTTTCACATTGCCGAGAATTTTGCCGTCGGAGCGTTTTTCCTGATATGCCGCAACCATATCGTAATCTTTGTTTTCATCAAGAAATCTGCCCATTTCGACCGCAACTTCGGGGCGCTGCTGCAAATCGCCGTCGATAATAGTTGTATATTCGCCGTTCGATTCCTTCAACCCTGCATACATTGCAGCTTCTTTGCCGAAATTTCTCGAAAAATTTATCACCTTAATTTTCGTATCTCTGTTTTCATTAAACAGGTCTTTGAAAATTTCATCGCTTTTATCCGTGCTGCCGTCATTAACAAAAATAAACTCGTAATCATCTGTATACCCTATCATAGCCGCTTTTGCAACCGCAAAAAAATTTCGGATATTACCCTCCTCATTATAACAGGGAATAACAAAAGAATGTTTAATCGACATTTCTTCAACACCTTTAATTAATATAGTCTTATTTTATACTTCGCAATCGGTTTTTGTCAAGCGGTTTCATAATAATTAACGGTATGTTAAAATACATCGTCTATAAATAAAAAACCGCTGACAAATGTCAACGGTTTTTGGCGGAGAAGAGGAGACTCGAACTCCTGCGCCGGTTACCCGACCTACGCCCTTAGCAGGGGCGCCTCGTCACCAACTTGAGT
>CAYYRN010000083.1:0-1748 GCA_964474295.1 uncultured Eubacteriales bacterium | reverse complement strand
ATTCAATTGAGCGAAACAACAAAACCGGCGATGAGAGTTTATTATTTTAAAAACAGAATTTCTATCGAAACATTTCACGGACTTGCCGACGGCGGTGCAGCTCTCATTTTCAACAAAACCCTTGTTGCACGTTATCTTGAACTCAAGGGTGTGAAAATCACAAGGGATGAAACTATTCTTAATATTGACGAATTGCCGAAAAAATACGAAATTGAAGATGCCTTCCGCACAAATTATAAAAAAATGAAAGGTCTCAACCGTAAGGAAGAAACTGCATACCGCTACGAAGCAAAGCCGATAAAAAATTACTATAAGGTTATCCACGGACTTGTCCCCGTAGAGGATTTGAAAAATGTTTCAAGGGCAAACGGGATGACAATTACAGAATTTTTGATGGTTGCATATCTCTATGCTTTTTATGCAACTTCACCGAAAAAAATTAATAAACCGATAAAAATTTCTATACCCGCAAGCTTACGCCCACGCTTTAATTCAAAAACAATGCGTAATTTTTCGCTTTATGCCAACATAGGTTTTAATCCGAAAGGCAGAACGGATATTACTTTTGAAGAAATTTTTGAGCTTGTAAAAGGAAAAATGGAGGCGGGTCTTGCAACCGAAGAGCTTCAGAAAATGGTAAGTATGAATGTGCGTGATGCAAGCAACCCTGCTTTACGTCTTGTTCCGAGTGTGTTGAAAAAGCCGGTTTTGAAGTTTATTTTTGATCACGCCGGAGAGAACAAGTTCACAAGCGGTATGACAAATTTGGGCATTGTTAAGCTTCCACCGGAAATGTATGAACACGTTGAGCGTGTTGAGTGTCTTCTCGGTTCAAGCCCCAACGTTAAACTTCTTTGTGCAATGATTACTTATAACAATATGATTAACATTACTTTCACAAGTGATTCCGACAAGACAGATGTGCAGCGTGAGTTCTTCCGTGTCCTTGCCGAAAAAGGTGTCAGAGTGAGAGTGGAATGTAATTGTAAGGAATGAGGGAAAAATATGAGATGTAGTCAATGTAATGTCGATTTGGGTGAAAATGTAACCGTTTGCCCTCTTTGTCATGCTAAAGCGGTGCAGGAAAATCCCGTGTTGGAGGGACTTCGTGTTGCCGAATATCCGAAATACGGCAAACTCAGACCACTGAAATATTATATAAAGAAAAATGATGTATATTTCGGCAAATATGTTATGTGGGCAGTTTTAGCTTTGACCGTTGCTGTAATTTCGGTATCATTTTTGATGTCAAAAATGTCATTCGGCGTATATACCGTTCTGCCTGCACTTTATTCTCTGTCGGCAGTCGTTTATTTTGTAACTTCTTTAATTTCAAAGAAAAACGGAGTAAGAAGTGCAATTTATCTAATCACACTTGCTGTTTTCAGTTTGATAATAGTTGCCGTGGGATATATAGCTACACACGAAACAGCCACGATTTTTTACGCTTTGGGTTCTGCTTTAATTTCTTTACTCGGTTTAATGATACTTTCGGGAAAGTATCCGAAAGAAATGGATTCCGAGCTTTCCGGCAGATTTCATCACTGATAACAGAAAAAAATTATTTCCGAAAAGCCAATAGAATCAACGGTTTCAGACTTTTTTTGAAAAAAATTAAAAAAAGTTTGAAAAAACGCTTGACTTTTTAAAACCATTGTGATATTATAATGAAGTTCCGCAAGGGACAAACAACCGAACCTTGAAAATTAAACAACGAAATAAGGAACCTTGATAAGAGATTGAGTACG
>CAYYRN010000082.1:0-2548 GCA_964474295.1 uncultured Eubacteriales bacterium | reverse complement strand
TGCCGTACGACGGTTTTCAAGACCGTTCCGTTATAACCACTTCGGTATCTCTCCGAATCGATAGCTTTACTGCTAAAGCGTAGATTATGATATCATAATATTTAAGAATTGTCAATAGTTTTTTGAAAATTCGGGAAAAAAGAAAAATCCGTATAATTTAAAAAGACGAAAAAAATAAAAAATTACCGTTTTTTGCTTTTGCAACACTTGACATAAGTGAAAGTAAGGGGTATAATTTCAAACTGGTATAGCAGTGACGTAAGGTTAAGGTTACTGTATTTTTTTATGGAGGAAATTTTATGAATGTATTGTATCAAACGTTTTTGTCGCTGGCAGATAACCCCAAATTGTTAATTATGTGGGCAATCGGCGGCATACTTATTTTTCTTGCTATTAAAAAAGAAATGGAACCCTCACTTCTTCTGCCCATGGGCTTCGGCGCAATTCTTATAAACCTGCCCGAATCCGGTGCAAAGGATGTAATTGACGCACTGTTTAATGTGGGAATCGAATACCACGAGCTGTTCCCGCTGATTTTGTTTATCGGCATCGGTGCTATGATTGATTTTGAACCGTTGCTGACTAATCCCAAGCTTATGTTTTTCGGTGCGGCGGCGCAGTTCGGCATTTTCTTTACGCTGGGTATGGCTTCGCTCCTCGGCTTTGCTCCGAACGATGCGGCTTCCATCGCAGTTATAGGTGCGGCTGACGGCCCTACGGCAATTTTCGTGGCTCAAGTTCTCAAATCAAATTACCTGCCTGCCATTATGGTTGCGGCATATTCCTATATGGCATTGGTTCCCCTTGTTCAACCGCCGATTATTAAGCTTTGCACAACAAAAGCCGAAAGAAAAATCAAAATGTCCTACAAGGGCAAAAAGGTTTCAAAAACCACAAAAATTCTTTTCCCGATTATCGTTACAATCATTGTCGGTTTGGTGGCACCTGATTCCGTTGCACTTATCGGTTTCCTCATGTTCGGAAATCTTATTCGTGAGTGCGGAGTTCTCAACTCGCTCTCGGAAACGGCACAGAACGTGCTTGCAAACCTCATAACGATATTCCTCGGCATTACCATAGCTTCAAAGATGACAGCCGATGAATTTCTCCAGCCGCAAACACTTCTCATTATGGGACTCGGACTTGTTGCATTTGTTTTCGACACGGTCGGAGGCATTATGATTGCAAAAATTATGAACCTTTTCACAAAGAACAAGATAAACCCGATGATAGGTGCCGCAGGTATTTCGGCATTCCCGATGTCTGCCCGTGTTGTTCACAAAATGGGACTTGAGGAAGATAATCAGAACTTCCTGCTTATGCACTCCATAGGTGTTAACGTTTCCGGTCAGATTGCATCGGTTATAGCCGGCGGCCTTATTCTTGCTTTTTATAACGTATAAGGAGGTACGGACTGATGGATATAAAATATTTTTTGGATGCGTTGCCCAACATTGCAATGGGCTACGGCGGTATCTTCGTTGTAACTGCGGTTATTGTGCTTGCGGTTTATTTGCTTAACAACGTTCCCGAAAAAATCGCACAACACAAAAAGAAAAAAGAAGAAGACGATGACGAATAAATAAATTATAAACTAAACGGAGCTGTAAAAAACGCAGGTTTTTTACAGCTCTGAAACTTTTTATTCCGATTATTGCAAACTTATGTATCTTATTTTTTCAAAATATCCCAAATGCTAAAAGATGTTTTTCTGTAAATTTTATTATATGCCGCTTTTTTGGGGTTCTTTATCCACCCCATACCTTTTTTGCCATAGCCGGGGATAAGCGCTCTTTTTACCGCTCTTTTTGCCCGTCCGGTGGTTCTGGCTTTAAAAGATTTTTTCAGTGACGGAGTTCTTAATCCGAATTTCATAAAATCCCTCCGTCAATCAGCACACTTTTTGCAAGCCTCATAGCCGCTTGCTTTAGCTTTATTCAGCGTTGTAGATGTTGCGTTTTTGCCGGCACATGAAGAAGAAAAATGATACTTTTCTCCGGTAGGTGTAATGTACACTGTACGGCTTGTATCTTTTTCTATGCTGCTTGTGTTACTTTCTGTGCTGCTTGTCTCTTTTTCTTTGACAGAAAAAGAAATTTCATCAGACCGAGTTTTTCCGTCGGAAGAAATTACGGAAATTTTACAGCTTCCGCTCTTTAAAGCGTGGGTTGTAAAGGTTAGCTTTGTTTTATCGCCCTTGTCCGTGAACTTTATGTTGGAAATTTTTATTACGGAATCATCGGTATTGGTGATTTCGGCATCTTCTTCTGTTATACCGTTAGGTTTTATTGTGGCAGATAGCTCAACCTTATCTCCGACTTCAAGGAAATATTCTTCCTTTTCAAAGTCACCAATGCTTTTTACAACCATACTGTCTTTCGTGCTTTTTTCGGATTGCCTGTCGGACACTTGCGTGTTAGCATCGTTGTTACTTAAAGACTCCGTTTCATCACTTGAGCCGCTGACAGCACCGATAAAAACAACGACAACAATAACCCAAAACCACCATTTTTTATAAAAAGGCTTTTTGATTTTCTTACCGCAAGAG
>CAYYRN010000081.1:0-2628 GCA_964474295.1 uncultured Eubacteriales bacterium | reverse complement strand
TCTTACTCTTACAAAGCCCGACTTTCTAACCTTTTCAAGCTCTTTTAAATGCTCACCTTTTTTACCCTTGATTATCGGTGACATAATTTGAATTTTTGCGGAAGTGCCGAGCATCATTACCTTATCGACAATCTGGTCAACAGTCTGTTTGGAAATTTCTTTTCCGCAAACAGGACAGTGAGGCACACCGATTCGAGCGTAAAGCAAACGCAAGTAATCATAAATTTCCGTAACTGTACCGACAGTTGAACGAGGATTTTTTGACGTTGTTTTTTGGTCAATCGATATTGCGGGAGAAAGTCCTTCGATATAATCAACGTTCGGCTTTTCCATTTGTCCGAGGAACTGGCGTGCATAAGAAGAAAGCGACTCAACGTATCTGCGTTGACCCTCGGCATAAATTGTGTCAAAAGCAAGAGAGGATTTTCCCGAACCCGAAAGTCCCGTAAAAACAATAAGCTTATCCCTCGGCAATTCCAAATCGACATTTTTTAAATTGTTTTCTTTTGCACCTTTAATAATTATTTTTTTCTGCAATTATTTTCCCTGCCTTATTTTTTCAATTCTGTCTCTTAATGCCGCGGCGTGTTCAAATTCCAAAATTTTTGCGGCAGCTTTCATTTCCCTTGTCAAGCGTTCAATTAATTCTTCACGCTCTTTTTTGGACATATATTTTGTTAAAGTGTTCTTATCGGCTTTGCTTGAAATTTCAATTACATCACGAACATCTTTCTTAATCGTGGTCGGAATAATTCCGTTAATTTGATTGTACTGCATTTGTTTTTCACGTCTGCGGTACGTTTCTTTTATTGCCCTTTCCATTGAAGGCGTTACTTGGTCGGCATACATTATTACCTGACCGTTTGCGTTTCTTGCGGCTCTGCCGATTGTTTGAATCAGCGAAGTTTCCGAGCGAAGAAAGCCCTCTTTATCAGCATCGAGAATTGCAACCAGCGACACTTCGGGAATGTCAAGACCTTCACGCAAAAGGTTAATACCGACAAGCACATCAAATTCGCCCATACGCAAATCTCTGATAATTTCCATTCTTTCTATCGTGTCAACATCATAGTGCATATATCGGACTTTTATTGAAAGATTTTCAAAATAATCGGTTAAATCCTCTGCCATTTTTTTCGTGAGCGTTGTAACAAGTGTACGCTCGCCCCGTTCTGTTCTGAGGTTGATTTCGGAAACCAAATCGTCAATCTGTCCCTCAATCGGTCTTACGGAAATTTCGGGGTCGAGAAGCCCCGTAGGTCTGATTACCTGTTCCGCAATTTGAACGCTTTTTTCTTTTTCAAGCTGACCGGGTGTTGCACTTACAAAAACCTTTTGACCGACTTTAGAATAAAATTCATCAAAAGTCAAAGGTCTGTTGTCAAATGCGGATGGCAATCTGAAGCCGTATTCGACAAGCGATTCCTTTCTTGCTCTGTCGCCGGCATACATACCTCTTATCTGCGGCAGCATAACGTGGGATTCGTCAACGAACAGCAAAAAATCATCGGGGAAATAGTCAAGCAGTGTGTTGGGCGTAGAACCGGGTTTACGTCCCGACATAATTCTCGAATAGTTTTCAATGCCCTTACAAAAACCTGTTTCACGAAGCATCTCGATATCGTATTCTGTTCTTTGTTTAATTCGTTGTGCTTCAAGAAGCTTTCCCTGTGATTCAAATTCGGCATATCTGTTGACCATTTCGTCATAAATAATTTTAATCGATTCTTCAATTCTGTCCTTGGAAACGACATAGTGCGAAGCAGGATAAACAGCCGCATGCGACAGCACAGCCTTAACGTCACCCGTTAAAGCGTTAACCTCGCAAATTCTGTCAATTTCATCACCGAAAAATTCAACTCTGATTGCTTTATCGTTCGAGTAAACGGGATAAATTTCCACCACATCGCCGCGAACACGAAACTTGTTTCTTGTAAAATTAATATCGTTTCTTTCATATTGAAGTTCAACAAGCTTCTCGATTAAATCATCCCTGTTTTTTTCCATACCAGTTCTGAGAGAAATAACCATATTTCTGTAATCAATCGGGTCACCGAGGGTATAAATGCACGACACGCTCGCAACAATTATCACGTCCCTGCGTTCGCTCAAAGCAGCCGTGGCGGAATGACGCAGTTTTTCTATTTCTTCGTTAATTGCGGAATCCTTTTCAATATAAGTATCGGTTGAAGGCACATAAGCTTCGGGTTGATAATAATCGTAATACGAAACGAAATATTCAACGGCATTGTTGGGGAAAAATTCACGAAATTCCGAGCATAATTGTGCCGCAAGTGTCTTATTGTGTGCCAAAACAAGCGTGGGTCTGTTAACTTCGGCAATTACGTTTGCCATAGTAAAAGTTTTGCCCGAACCGGTAACGCCGAGCAAGGTTTGTTCCTTGTACCCACTGTTTATACCGTCAACGAGCGTCTTAATCGCCTGCGGCTGGTCACCCGTGGGACTGTAAGCAGAATGTAATTCAAAATTTTTCAAACCCTCACCTCCGTCTTTACCCGTTAATTATAAACCATCTGATTTTAATTGTAAATAGAAAAACGCAAAAAACCCGAACAAATGTTTACTAAATGTGGAAAAATAAGTATTCTTCGTTGTTCACGTTTTCAG
>CAYYRN010000080.1:0-2690 GCA_964474295.1 uncultured Eubacteriales bacterium | reverse complement strand
AGAATAATTGTTAAGTTGTGCGATGTAAAACACAGTTTTTACATCGCATTTTTATATCCACTTCCAGTGTTTAACGTCATTATTTTTAGTGAAGACTTTTCCGAAGCGGCGATTATCTGTGTGCGTTGTCATATGCCTTTTGAATATCTTCGGGCAGACGGTCGGGAAGTAATTTGTGAATTTCCTCATCCGTACCTTGCTCAATTGCTTTTTCATAGAACCAACACTTGAATTTAAGCATATCCGCCACTTTGTTAAGATGCTCTATCTCGGCTTCGACCGATGCTTTTTGCTTTTCAAACAACTTTTTTCGTTGCTCGAAAGTTACGGCACCTTGTTTGCACCAATCAATAAATTGCCTTATATCCTTAATTCCCAATCCCGATTTTTTCAAACACTCGATAATTCTGAGCGTTTCCATTTCCTTTTCCCCGAACAGTCTGATTCCCGATTTGCGTTTCATATCGGGGAAAAGTCCTTGGTTGTCATAATAACGCAGGGCTGAAACGGGTAAATTGAACATTTCCGATATTTGTCCTATTGTATACATTTTCATCATCCTTTAAATATTTGAATTTTTTACAAAACCTATTGACCTAAAGTTAGGTTTAGGTAGTATTATTATAATAGCAGAGTTTATATAACAATGCAACAGACAGCCTGAAAAACGGGAGGTATAACAGTAAATTATGGAAAAGAAAATGTTAATTGTTTATTACTCCGTATCCAACGGGAACACAAAGCGAATTGCCGAGCAAATTAAAAAATCCACCGGTGCGGACATTGTACGCATTGATACGTTAAAGCCTTATACCGGTTCTTACGATGAAATTGTGGAACAGGGACAGCGTGAGGTGAACTGCTCATATCAGCCGGAGATTAAGCCGCTGGGTGCGGATGTGGCGGATTATGATGTAATCGCAGTGGGAACACCTACATGGTGGTACACAATGGCTCCTGCCGTGCTGACCTTTTTAAATTCCTGTGATTGGAGCGGAAAAACGGTAATTCCTTTTCAAACCCACGGCGGCTGGCCGGGACATACATTAAAGGATATGAAAAATGCCTGCAAGGGTGCGGAATTTGTCTGCGAAAAGGATATCAGGTTTGATTCAACAGGCGGTGCGGAGCTTGTCACGAAAGAAGCGGAAATCGAAGCATGGCTCCGAAAAATCAAAGGTATGGAGGTCTGAAAGATGAACCACATTACATTATCAAACGGTGTTAAAATGCCGCAGCTCGGCTACGGCGTTTATCAAGTAACAAAAGACGAGTGTGAGCGTTGCGTCAGTGATGCCTTGAAAGTAGGATATAGGCTTATCGATACCGCACAGAGCTATTTTAATGAGGAGGAAGTCGGCAAAGCCATTTCAAAAAGCGGTATTCCCAGAGAAGAAATTTTTTTGACCACAAAGGTTTGGATTGAGCATTACGGTTACGGGGAAGCAAAGAAATCCGTGGAAGAATCGATGCAAAAATTACAAACGGAATATCTTGACCTTTGCCTGCTTCATCAGCCTTTCGGTGATACATACGGCGCATACCGTGCGTTGGAGGAGTTTTATGACGAGGGCAAAATACGTGCGATAGGCATATCCAATTTTTATCCTGACCGTATGATAGATTTTGCATCCTTTAACCGCATTAAGCCTATGGTTAATCAGGTGGAAATTCACCCGCATAACCAACAGCTTGAGGCTAAAAAATGGCATGATAAGTACAATGTTCAGTTGGAGGCTTGGGCTCCTTTCGGTGAGGGCAGGGGAGATATGTTCAACATTCCCGAACTAAAATCGCTTGCCGAAAAGCACTCAAAAACCGTGGCACAGGTTATTCTCCGCTGGCATTTGCAGCGTGGAATTGTCGCAATACCGAAATCCACACATATCGAGCGTATGAAAGAAAATTTTGATGTGTTCGATTTTGAATTAAGTGATGAGGATATGTCTGTTATTACCTCACTTGATAAAAAACAAAGCAGCTTTTTCTCTCACACCGACCCCGCAATGGCAGAATGGTTTGTCAAGATGGTCGAAGAACGTAAAAAGCAGCACGATTGCAAGAAAGATAAAAAGAATTGGTAAGGAGGAAATATACTATGAGAAAAAATTTCGGAGCAAAACCTATTTTATATCCGCTTCCGGTGTTTATTGTCGGTTCGTATGACGAAAACGGCACACCCGATGCTATGAATGCCGCTTGGGGCGGTATTAGCGAGGCAAATGAAATTTCAATGTGCCTTAGCGCCGAACACAAGACGGTGAAGAATATCCTTAAAAGAAAAGCTTTTACCGTAAGTATGGCAACTGCCGATACGGTTGTGCCTTGCGATTTTGTCGGCTTGGTTTCAGGCAATGATGAGCCGAACAAGCTTGAAAAAGCGGGATTGCATACGTTAAAAAGCGAATTTGTTGATGCACCCATTATTGCCGAACTGCCTATGGCTGTTGAGTGCAGATTTATCAGCTATGATTCGGAAAGCTGCCGTATGGTCGGTGAAATTGTCAACGTGTGTGCCGATGAAAGTGTTCTGACGGACGGCAAAATCGACCCGATAAAGCTGCGTCCCATAACATATGACGGTATGAACCACGCCTACTATGTTTTGGGCGAAAAGGTCGGCAATGCATTTGGGGACGGTGCGGCTTTGAAGTAAATCCGAAGCATTAAAACAAAAATATTCGGGCAAA
>CAYYRN010000079.1:0-2714 GCA_964474295.1 uncultured Eubacteriales bacterium | reverse complement strand
AACTGCCGAGCGGAAAGGCTCCGATATATACTTTCAGTGCAACAAAAAGATAAGTCAGTGCGGATATGCTAATCCAAAATATATTTTGCGATATGCTTTTCTTCATATTGTTTTCAAACCATTTTTCCTTGTGCATTTTCCATTCGTTGTAAAAAATGTCGGAGGAATAATTGATGAGCCTTTTTTGAGAAAAGATGTGAATATCCTTACCTACTTTGCTGTCGTCAAGATAATCATTAAGATAATAATGCAGAAGCTTGCCCGAATATGCACAGCCTTTTTTGTTTTCCGCAATCAAGCTGCTGTATTTGCTGTTGAAACGGTAATTTGAAAAGATTAGCACGGCGATGATTAAAAAGAAAATGAGACTTGTAACGGGCGAATCAATTAGCTTTTCAAAGCCTGTGAGTGTTCTGTTTGAATACATAAAGAACATTTCGACCAAAACAGCCGAGCAAAGAACGGTTCTCCAGAATCCGTTAAAAAGTCCGAAGAGCTTGGCGAGAAGACCGTCAAACCTGACAAAAGCTCCGCTGCTGTCGGTTATCGTTTGTCGCATTGATTTTATTTTTTCATCTTCCATATTTTTGTAATCCATAGAAAAGTTCTTTTCATTAAGCAAAATTTCTTCCCATTTATTGGAAATTATATGCAATGAACGAAACTTTTGATACGATTTGTCATAGATAATCCTAAAAAGAATTTCCGAAAAATAACAGCAAACAAGAATTGCGAGTTTTTTCGGGTTTCTGTCGCCTACAAGCTCGTTGACAATGGCGGCAGTAATGTAATTCGACACAACGTAAGTCGCCGCAAAACAGAAACAGCAAATATTCAGGTGTAAAATAATGTGAGGCTCTCGGCAGGCGCTTATCAGCTTCAGTGCACGCTTTATCAGCAGGTAATCCTGCTTTAAGGTACGCTTTGACTTACTCATTTTCGTCACCGTCCTCTCTGTAATATTTGCTTTGAATGTTGAACATTTTGGCATATTTTCCGCCGAGAGCCATCAGCTCGTCGTGAGTTCCGACCTCGGCAATTTCGCTGTTGTCAAGCAAAACTATTCTGTCGCAAAAACGAGTTGAGGAAAGACGGTGGGAAATGTAAACTGAGGTTCTGTTTTTGGAAATTTCGCTGTATTGCAGGTAGATTTCATTTTCCGCAATCGGGTCAAGAGCCGCAGTCGGTTCATCCAAAACAAGAACGGGAGCATCTTTATATATCGCCCTTGCAAGCAAAAGCCTTTGTGCCTCACCACCGGAAAATTCAACAGCATTTTCGTTTACCGTTTTAATAAGCGGAGTGTTTTCCTTTTGCCGGAGCGAAAGAATTTTGTCATACAATCCCGCCTTTTTTATGCAGTCGAAAAATTTTTCACGGTCACTTTCCTTTTCGGGCAACATAGAAACATTTTCGAGAACGGAGCAGGGCAAAAAGCGTGGGTCTTGGAACACCGCCGAAATTGTCTTGTAATAATCATCACGGTTAAATTCGGATATATCCGTGCCGTTCACAAGCACCCTGCCCTCGGTCGGTCTGTAAAGTCCGCAGATAATTTTAACAAGCGTTGTTTTGCCTGCACCGTTAACGCCGACAAGGGCAAGGTTTTCACCTTTTTTAAGCTTTAAATTTATATTTTTCAAAACCGCCTTGTCGCTTTCGGGATAGGTAAAAGAAACATTTTTAAGCTCAATTTCGTAAGGCAGGGAAGTCGGCAAGGGCTTGCCGCCGACGTTGCGAGAGGTGTTTTTTATGTCGAGAAATTCACGCAGATTGTCAACATCCGCATTTTTTTGTACACACCTGACGACCTTTTCACCTAAGGAAGTTACAAAAGCCGCATATTCAGTAACGGTAAAAACGAAAAACACAAGCTGTGTTACCGAAATATTGCCGTGAAGCATCGAATAGATAATGTATGCGAATATCCCTATTTCAATTAAAACACTGAGTACAAAAGAAATCATATCGGTACAGAAATAATAAAAATACATCTTCTGCGTCCAAAATTTTCTTTCACCGATAAAATATTTGCTCATATGTATCAGGTGTTCCCGCAATCGGTAAAGCCTAATATCCTTTGCCGAGGCAAAATCACGGGAAATTCGGTTGACATAATTCAAATGTCTGTCGGTTCTCGCAATGGGGTCTTTGGTTTTGCCGATAAGCTTGCTTTCAAGCGCAACGGAAACAAGCTTCAACGCTTCAAGTCCCGTCAAAATCAGTATTAGCCACGGGTTTAGCATAACTGTAGCTGAGCCGTAAATAAAAGTCAAAAGCAGCATTGTAAAAAGCGCACCGTACTCCTCAAGAAAAGCATAAATTCTGTCGCTTGCGAGCGTGTTTTTTGCTTTTTGGTATTTTTCTCTGCCGAGTGGTCCTTCAAACAGGTCAAAATCCATATTCATAACTTTTTGACCGAGAAGAATTTCAAAATTTCTTTGAATTTGAAGGCGTCTGCTGTCGATCTTTTGCCACATTATGTTTAGGGAGGTGTATATTGTAAAATTGATTGCCGAAACGATAAGTACGACAAGCACAATCGACGGAAGACCCTTTTGATTTTCAATACAGTAAGTCAGTGCCGTTGCAAAGCTTGCCACGCAAAGCTCGCCTAACGCATTGAAAATGTCGTAAACAGCGTTCAGCGGTACAAGCAATTTATCCCACTTGCCGATTGTTTTGAACATAAATACCGTGTTGCCGAAAAAAGA
>CAYYRN010000078.1:0-2866 GCA_964474295.1 uncultured Eubacteriales bacterium | reverse complement strand
GGTCATTTTAAACGTTTTACCGTCATTCTCATTTTTATCCGTCATTCTTATTTTTTAACCGTCATCTTGAGTGTCCCCCGTCATCTTGAGTGTCAGCGAAAGATCTACTAAAGTATATCACTTAACCTCAACGAGATCCTTCACGTTGTTCAGGATGACGAAAGGCGGTCATTTTAAACGTTTTACCGTCATTCTCATTTTTATCCGTCATTCTTATTTTTTAACCGTCATCTTGAGCGTCCCTCGTCATCTTGAACGTTAGCGAAAGATCTACTAAAGTATACCACTTAACCGCAACAAGATCCTTCACTGCGTTCAGGATGACGAAATAACCCGTCATTCTGAGCATCAAGCGAAGAATCTGCAAAAATATATCGGAAAACTTCAAGGATGAGGAAGTAGAAATATCAAATTAAAGAGCAAAGTGACGTTAATTACTCTTGCCGTGAAAAAACACTTGTAAAAGAAAAGTGCGTATGTTATGCTCGACAAAGCCGAACAAATTAAACAATTGTTTATGAAACCGTTGCGGATATGTCACTTCCCACGGATGTGGCAAATAATCTCTTGCAAAATTATTCACCGGAGCAATCGGGAAGCGAATACGCTTTAGGCGTTAAAGAAGCGTATAAATACGGATATTACAATTATTCTATGGATGAGCTTATGTCAAGAGCCTCTTTTGCACCTGAACTTACCGAAATTCAGCGTGTCACGGCTTACAACTTAGGCAAGGCAATGGGTAAAGCGGATTTTAAAGCGGCTACGGGTAAAAAAGGATATTCAAAATCGGGTGTCATATTTGACGGTGACAGAGAAACGCTGAACTCAAAGCAAAAAGCTTCATTGACAGCACTTGAAAACATTGCGGAAATTACGGGACTTCAAATTAAAGTTTTTGAATCCGAAGCGGTAGACGGTATACACGTTGGAAAGAACGGTTCGTTCAACGTGAATACGTCTGAAATGGAAATTGACCTTTATTCCGGCAACGAAGGTCAGGGAATAATGCTTCACACCGCATCGCACGAACTTGTACACTTCATACGTCAGTGGTCAGCGAAAAAATACAAGGCTCTTGCCGATTTTCTTACAGAGCAATACGGTGAAAAAGGCGTTTCGGTAGACACTCTTGTGAACAGGCAGCTTGAAAAAGCCGAAGCGGCAGGCAGAAAGATAAGCTATGCGGAGGCACACGAAGAGGTTATCGCCGATTCGATGGAAGCAATGCTCGATGACGGTAGTGCCATTGAGAAACTGCAGATGCTTCAGGCAAAGGATAAAACTCTTTACGAAAAAATCAAAGAATATATTTCCGAGCTTGTCGAGAAAATAAAAAATGCCTATAAAAATGTTCGCCCCGAAACGCAGGAGGGCGAAATCATATCCGGTATGCTCGACAAAGCCGAGCAAATTAAACAACTGTTTGTTGAAGCCATTGCCGATGCGAGCGAAAATTTTAAGGGTGCGGAAGTAGTTGGAGGTGTTTCGTCTGAAAATAAGTTTTCGTTAAGAGGCAAAAACAAGGATGGAATTGAAGTTTACGAAACAAGCAAAGAGGTTTTGAATTTGCCGTGGAAAGAGAGAAAAAAGCTTTATCTTGATCTGATGAAAAACGAATATTACGGAAAAACGGCAAGGTTCGAGCGTAATGGTCATTATTATTACGCAGAGTTTGATAGAAAAAGTTTGAGTAAAGCAATATATGGCGAACGAAGGTCTGACAAAAAAGGTCATGATGCACTCATAAATATAGGGGCAGATGGAGATATTTTTAATCTCGTGAAGAATTCACGTTATACAGGAAGCAAAGTGGATAAAAAGAATCATTTGAAGACGGATTATTTTGATTACTTTGTGAAAACAGTACAAATAAATTATACTGTTTTCGATGTCCTTGCGGATGTAAAAAAACAGTATAGTAAAAACAACGGATATGTATATACGATCAAACTTACGGAAAACAAAAATATCAAGGCTTCCCCGATACGAGAGGGACAAGAAGCCTCTCTTAAAAACTCGGGCAAAGCCTTGACTGTTGAGACAATAGTACCACAATCGGGCACGAATGTCAATACCAGTATATCTGAAAACAACGTGAATTATTCGTATTTGCCGTCAGGTGAGAGAAAAGCATCTGGGGATGCAGAAATAAAGCCCTCCGACCGAGACCCCAATGCCCTAACACCACGAAACCTGCTTGCGAATGCACTTGAAAGCTCTGCGGTGCATGAGGTCGAAAAGAAAAAGCTTGCGGAATACAAGAAAAACATCAACGACCTTTATGCAAAAGAGCAGGAGCTGTATGAAGTACGCAGACAGATAAAAGAGATTTACTTTGCACCGGGAAAAAGGGACACCGTAAAATTAAGACGACTTCGTGAAAGAGCAACGGAACTGTCAAATAACATTGATGTGTATGACAAAAAGCTTTTGAACCTTGAAAGCACATCGTTCTTGAAGAATGTTATCGAGCGTGAAAAAGTCGAGGCAATCAAAAAGCAAAAGCAAAAAGATGCCGAATTTTTAAAAAAGCAAAAAGAAAAAGCGTTGCAGAAAGAAAAGGCAATTGCCGACAGATACAAAGAATCACGCAAAAAAGCTGTCGAAAGCCGTGAAAAAACCGTTATCAAAAACAAAATCAAGAGAAAAGTAAACGAGCTGAACAGTTATCTTCTTAACAACACGAAAGATAAACACGTTATGGATAATATGAAAAAAGCCGTTGCGGAAGCTCTTGACATTGTGAATATGGATACGGTCGGTGCCGATGAGCGTGTCGGTAGGTACAATGAACTTATTGCGAAAGAAACAGACCCCGATATCATTGCCTCTCTCACCCAAACAAGGGACAGGATACAAAAGC
>CAYYRN010000077.1:0-2917 GCA_964474295.1 uncultured Eubacteriales bacterium | reverse complement strand
GCTTTTAAACTTATTTGTAGATATAATATATAAAATATTTTATTTTCATATGATTATTTTGCTGAAAATCCACAAATCTATTGCAAAGCATACCCAAAATCTGCTACAATGCTCTTGAGTAATGAATCGGGAGGGATTTATTTTGAAAAAGTTATTTTCAATTTTCATCTGCATACTGCTTGCTTTTTCCTGTATGTCACTTTTGGCTTTTGCCGAAAGCAATTCGCCCACTTACTATATTGACAGTGTCGGCGGCAGTGATTCAAATACCGGATTGAGCAAAGACAGTCCGTGGAAAACAATTGACCATTCCGAATGGAATTTTGTTCCGGGAACGCAGGTGCTTTTTAAATGCGGCGGTGTTTACAACGTTGAAACAACGCTTACTTTCAGCGGAACAAAAGAAAACCCGATTGTAATTTCTGCCTACGGCAATCTCGATGACGGCAAGCCTATTTTGCGAACCTCCAACCACAATGAGGTTTTTGACCTTGTTGACTGCGACTATGTGACTATTTCCGAGCTGTCGATAACAGCGCCTAACGGCGGCGGAATTTGGATTCGTGGCGATAAAAAAGAATCCAACGGAATAACCGTTAAAAACGTTGATTTTTATGACATCCAGAATTATACCGTACACAGCAGGGATTCCCTCGGCTACGGTGCGGCGGATGCCCGTGCGGCAATTGCCGTTAACGGTTTGTGGGGTTCGGGTTACAATTACACCGTGAACAATCTCACAATTTCGGGATGCACAGTACAAAACTGTGCAAACGGATTCAGCATTTGGGGAATTGTCAAAGGCATACCTGCCGACGACATTGCGAACGTGGAATACACATACAACAAAAATGTTTATGTATCGGACTGTTACTTTAACAATATGGATGCCGAAGCGATAGTTGTAGGTGTCTGCAACGGTGCGGTCGTAACAAACTGTACTGCGCTTAATGTTTGTCTCGGCGGTTCTCAACCCGATGCCAACGGTAAATCGGAATACTACAATGCCGCTATGTGGTTTTGGGGCAGCAAAAACAGTGTAATCGAGCATTGCGAAATTGCGGGACAGAAAAATTTCGGTGACGGTATGACGGTCGATTTTGACACGGACACCAATTACTGCACTTATCAGTATATTTATTCGCACGACAATATGCGTTTTGTGACAAACAATGCAATCGCAGGTGTTCCGCAGGCGGGCAATACGGTGCGTTACTGCCTTTCCGTCAATGACAATGCGGGCGAAAACACTCTTGCAAACTGGTCGGGTGAAGTTAACTTTAAGTTTTACAACAACACGATTATCAACGCTTCAAAAATAAATATGTATAATATATACAGCGGATACGTTGTGAACAATATTTTCACTTTCAAGCCGGGATATAAAACTAAAATAAAAGAAAACAGTCTCACTTCAAAAGCCACTTTTTCAAACAACTGCTACTATATGGCGGCAAACCCGCTCTGCGACCTTTTATCCTACAACACAAAACCGGAATTTTCGGGAAGCGACTTTAATAATCCCGACAGCTTCAGGCTTGTCAAAGGCTCTGTGCTTATAGGTGCAGGTCTTAAAAAAGACAGCCTTGAACAGCCCGAATACGATTTTTACGGTGAAGAAATAACTTCGGACAACATCGGATGCTACGGTGGAGACGGTGTTGACGGAACAATCGAAAGGTACACTGTTTTTGACAGAATAGTCGATTGGTTCAAAGTTATAATAGGCAGCATCAGAATACAAATTTCAGAATCCTGATTTAATTTTGAGGGGTGTTTTTATGGCTAAAGAATCTCAAAGAACTTACGAAAGCTTCAGCGAATGGGATTTCAGTTCAAAGCAGCGTGAATATACGGAGAGAACTCCGCTTCTCGGAAATGACGGAACTTTAATCGCAAAAGGCTGGGCAAGAAAAAACGTTTTTGAATACGAAAGAAAAAAATCAATGCCGAAAAACCGAAAAAAGGAATGGGATTTTTACCAAATTTCCAACGGTCAGTTTATGGTTCAAATCAGCTTTGCAAACATTTCCGTCGGCGGCTACGTTTCTGCGGTAATAGTTGATTTAAAAAACAAAAAAACTATCGTAAACGCCACGTCTCTTTTTGTCGGGGGCAACAAATATATCCCGAACCCCAAAGGTGATGTTCCGAACAGATTCAAAGCAAAAATCGGCAAAGCCGAATTTGATTTTGACACAAAAGAAACCTCCCGAACCTTATATTTTAAAATGAATTATCAAGGTAAAGATGTTCTTTGCGATTTTCAAATGGATATTATGCCCGAACTTGAAAACATAACCACCGTCTTGCCGTTTAAAGCTATGCCCACAAAATATTTTTTGACGACAAAGCAAAACTGTATGCCGTGTGAGGGTACTTTTACATACGGCGATGAAATCTATATTTTTTCAAAAGAAAACACGTTCTGCGTTCTCGACTGGGGCAGAGTAAACACTCCCTACCAAATGGTTTGGTATTGGGGCAACGGCTCATCATATATCACAGATGCAAGCGGAAAAAAGCATCTTTTCGGATTTGAAATAACGTGGGGTATAGGTGATGAAAGCAACGCAACCGAAACCTGTCTTTTTTATGACGGGAAAGCACACAAAATCGGTGCGGTGGACGTTGAAACGTTTCCGAAGCCCGACAAATACCTGCATCCGTGGAAATTTGTTTCAGAAGACGGACGTTTTAATTTGACAATGACTCCCTTTTATGACCACCACTCCGATATGAACATACTCAATTTGGGCAGGATGCACAGCCATCAGGTTCACGGCTTATGGAACGGTGACGTTACGCTCGATGACGGAACGAAGCTTGAAATTAAAGATATGTATGCTTTTTGCGAGTATGTGGAAAACAAATGGTAAAATTTAAACGAGATAAAAAAGGCTCCCTTGTGTAAAGG
>CAYYRN010000076.1:0-3095 GCA_964474295.1 uncultured Eubacteriales bacterium | reverse complement strand
TGTCTTGCAACAGGGCCTGTACCGTGTGATTCCTTGAGTCTTGAGAAGTTCCATCTTTTGATGGCGCCTGCTGTACCCTTACCTTTGCTTGTGCCGACAACATCAACGATGTCGCCTGCTGCGAACGAGTCTGCTTTGAGAATGTCACCGACGTTTACCGAAGAAATATCATCGAACTTAAATTCTCTGAGAACCTTTTTCGGTGCAACGTCCGCTTTCTTAAAGCGAGCTGCCTGAGGTTTGTTTACACGCTGCGGTTTAACGTCGCCATAGCCGATCTGAGCAGCTTCGTAGCCGTCTGTTTCGACTGTCTTAATCTGGACGACGGGGCAGGGACCTGCTTCAATAACTGTTACGGGAACTACGTTTCCGTTGTCATCGAAAATCTGGGTCATGCCGATTTTTTTGCCGATAAGACCTTTTTTCATTTTCTTTCCTCCTATGTTAGGTTATTGGTTGAGGCTTTCCCCCAACATGACCTTCCGGTGTAGTTTCGGCTTGAGATTAGAGCTTAATCTCGATTTCTACGCCGGCAGGAAGCTCAAGACCTGTCAGAGCTTCAACAGTTTTGTTTGAAGGTCTGATGATGTCGATAAGCCTTTTGTGAGTTCTCTGCTCAAACTGCTCACGGCTGTCCTTATACTTGTGTACAGCACGGAGGATTGTTACGACTTCTTTTTCTGTCGGGAGCGGAACGGGACCTGAAACCTGAGCATTTGTACGCTTTGCTGTTTCAACAATCTTTTCTGCTGCTTTGTCGACAAGGTTATGGTCGTAACCTTTGAGTCTGATTCTGATTTTTCCCTTAACTGCCATTTTGTTTGCCTCCTTAGAATTTGGCGGGCATTCGGCTTTAAAAAGCAATACTGTTCCGGGCGTTTCCACCCGTTACATTTTAAAAACCGAAACATATAATATGTTC
Organism: uncultured Eubacteriales bacterium; assembly: GCA_964474295.1. Classification (GTDB taxonomy): domain Bacteria; phylum Bacillota; class Clostridia; order Oscillospirales; family Acutalibacteraceae; genus SIG575. Next base: position 2,173 of record CAYYRN010000076.1, on the reverse strand, counting down.
CGGGATTGCATAAAAGCCCCTCGTTGCAAACACGGGTTCATAGGCGCAGGGAACGCCTGTGACCGGTTGCCGAGATATTTCTTTCGCCCGGTTTTAAATCGGACATACTCCGCGGAAATTTCCCGTTTCAAGAACGGCCACCTCCCGCATCATCGCATATCAAGTTCGTGTTCGCATTGCGGCTTTTCGGGACACACTTTGCGTACAAAAGTGTGCGAGAACATAGCTGCTCCGCTTCACGTACCCGTATATATTACCACAATTCGTTCCGAAATGCAAGCTTTTTCGCAAACTTTTTTGAAAAAATTGTGCCGAAAATCCCTATTCTATTAGGGTTTCGGCATTTTTACCACATATTGTACAACCCGTTGCGATTATGTTGATTATTTTGTGCAAAATAGCACAAAAAACGCTGTTTTTTTCTACAAAGAGTAGCGTTTGACAGCGTTTTTAAAATGTAAACTTTTTGTGAACAATGCAAATTTTACCGAATTTATGCGGGTAATATCCTTATAACCACAATTTCGGGACGGTTCAAAAAACGTATCGGCAGCGGATAATTTCCGAGACCGCTTGATATGACGAAATCGGTATTTCCGAGCTTATAGCACCCCTTCATAAAAACGTCGCTGTTCCTCAATTCGGGAAAGAACCCGTCCGAGCCGTAAACGCCTCCCACAACGGGAAGCCTTACCTGACCGCCGTGGGTATCACCGCAAAGGCACAAGTCCATACCGAAATCGGCAAATTTTTCCCCCTTACAGATGTGCGACAGCAAAAGGTTGTATTTTTCATCATCAAGCGTAAACTCATTGCTCAAATCAAATGTGGGCGTGAAATAGACGTTGTCGATTCCGTAAATTTTTATCTGTGTTTTTCCTACCGTTATGATATCCGTTTTGTAATCGAGAACATTGACATTGCAATCTCTCAAATCGTCAAAAAACGAATTTTCGTTATCGTGTTCACCGTTGACATAATACACTTTGTAGTTTTCGGCAAGCTTTTTCATCAGATTCAATACAACTTCCTTGCCTTCTTCCCTGCCCGCACTGTACATATCTCCCGTAACGGCAATAAAATCGGGATTGATTTTTTCTATTCTTTTGATTATGGAAGAATTGTTCATTCCGAAAACAGAGCCGTGCAAATCGGAAAGCTGAACGACCGTTATTTCGTCTTTCACTTTATCGCTTTTAAATTCAACCTCCGTTGTTGTCAATGTGAACGTTGAAAACACCCAAACGCAAAAAACAATGAACGCAACGGCAAGCCATATGCTGCCTTTGTTTTTCGCACGTCTTTTTTTCGTTTTTTTCATATCATTGCACCGCCTTTTAGGTAAAGTAGCCGTCCGCAAGACACAAATATACAGTCAAGCCGCAGTCGGAACTCCGAACCCGCTAAAATTTAATTATGTCTTTTATAACAGTAGTATGATAGCAGAAAATGAATCAAAAATCAAATTTCATCCTCTTACCGAACCGCCGTTACTGTTTTACTGTATTTATTATATAACTATTATTTTTATGTCATTCTTATTTTGAGCGTTAAGCGAAGAATCTGCCGAAGTAACACCGCACAACCTCAACGAGATCCTTCACTTCGTTCAGGATGACGGGAAAGACGGTCATTTCTATTTTTATACGTCATTCTGAGCCTTTGGCGAAGAATCTGCTAAAGTCAAGCGAAACTTCCACCGCCGTGTCATCTTTGAGCGTCAGCGAAAGCTCTCGGCGGGCATAAACCGCTTAACCGCAAGGAGATCCTTCGCTGCGTTCAGGATGACGAAAAGGCGGTCATTTCTATTTTTATACGTCATTCTGAGCCTTTGGCGAAGAATCTGCTAAAGTCAAGCGAAACTTCCACCGCCGTGTCATCTTCGAGCGTCAGCGAAAGATCTCGGCGGACACAAACCGCTTGACCGCAAGAAGATCCTTCACTACGTTCAGGATGACGGATAAATGAGGATGACGAGGAAGCAGGGAAGCGGCGGTGTGAAAGAATAAAACTCCCACACCGCCGAAATTAAATGTTATTTACTTAAAATTCACCGCTTACCAAAGGTATTCAAGTCCCTTTGCGTGCCTTAAAACCTTAATGTAATCCAAAACGGTGATACCGCCCTTGCCGTCAATGTTTGCACAGTCGAACTGATAACCTTTAAGTGCGG
>CAYYRN010000075.1:0-3282 GCA_964474295.1 uncultured Eubacteriales bacterium | reverse complement strand
AACACTTTTTTCCTTTTTTTATCCGTTTCTTCAACCCTCCCGTGCGTTTACCACTATACCTGCACATTATTTTCTGCCTTACACTCTATTTTGTGCTTTTATTGCAATTTTTGATTTAAGCATTTAAGACTTTTTTTAAAAGAAACTTTAACTTGGACATATTATACAATTATATATTCTGTTTTTTTACATCTATCATACTTGAAAACGCACACGGTTTCTGTCATAATTATAGAAACACATTCCGCAAAGGAGAGAAAAAAATGAAAAAATATCATCTTATCGGAAACGCACATCTTGACCCCGTTTGGCAATGGTGCGTACCCGAAGGACTTTCACTTGTCAAATCAACATTCCGTTCGGCACTCGACAGGATGAAAGAATATCCCGATTACGTTTTTACATCGGCTTGTGCCGCATATTATAAATGGATAGAGCTGAGCGAACCCGAAATGTTTGAAGAAATCGTTCAAAGGTACAAAGAAGGTCGTTGGTGCATTGCGGGAGGAATGTGGGTTCAGCCCGACTGCAACATCCCCTCCGGCGAATCTTTTTCAAGGCATCTGCTTTATTCCCAAAAATTTTTCAAAGAAAAATTCGGTCACACCGTTAAGACGGGCTATAATGTGGACTCGTTCGGTCACAACGCAATGCTCCCGCAGCTTTTCAACAAATCGGGCATTGAAAATTACGTTTACTTGCGTCCGAGCCGTGACCGTGAAAAAGAAAATTTGCCCGAAAGCTCGCTTTATTGGTGGGAAAGTCCCGACGGAAGCCGTGTTCTTTCTTTCCACATTCTTGACGGCTACGGCGGAGAAATCAAGGATGAGCGTTTGGAAAGATACGCAAGCCAAAAATATCCTCAGATGATATTTTTCGGAATTGGCAACCACGGTGGCGGCCCTGCAATTGAGCATCTTAATCAATCGGAAGCCGTAATAAAAAGCGGCAACGGTGTTTATTCCGGCGTTGACAAATACTTTGACGGCATAAGAGAAATCGATGAGGGCGACCTTCCCGTATTGAAAGAGGATCTTCAGCATCACGCAAGCGGATGCTACAGTGCAAATTCAAAAATCAAAAAGCTTAACAGAGAAACAGAAAACGAGCTTGTCTATGCTGAAAAAATAGACGTGCTTTCCTCCGTTCTCACAAATCAAAAAAGCAACGGCGGCACAATAGAAAAAGCTTGGGAAAGAGTTATGTTCAACCAATTCCACGATATTCTTGCCGGCTGCTCGATTAAGCCGGCATATGACGATGCGTACGCAGCTTTCGGTTACGCAAAAGAAAGCGCACTCGGTGTCGGCACATTTGCGGCTGAAAGAATTTCGTGGCGAATCAACACAACAAATTTCTTCGACAGCGATGATTTTTCGACAATGAGAGGGCGTTTTTGGATAAAGAAGGGCGAAGGAGCGCCTATGGTTGTTTTCAACCCTCATTCTTTCCCTGTCAAAGGAACAATCAGCTTCGGTGAACAGTGGGTTTCGGGAGTTGTCGATTCGCAAAACAACGATGTTGAATTTCAAATTGTAAGAGCGCCTTATACAGACGGCCACACAACTATGAAATGTCTTTTTGATGTTGAAATTCCGGCTTACGGATACTCCACTTATTATATTTTCAAAGATGAACAAAACTATCAGCCCAAAGAAAGAGAAAATCAATTCATAACAGGCGAAAAGTTTATCGAAAACAGCGTTGTACGTCTTGAATTTGACGATGACGGTAAAATCATCTCGTATTTCAACAAAAAGAAGAACAAAGAATATTGTGCAAAGCCGATGGGTGCTGTTGTGTGCGAAGACATCGAAAGCGACACGTGGGGACATCTTGTTTTCGACTACAATAAGGATATCGGTTCGTTCGGTAATGCCGAAATAGAGGTAGTTGAAACAGGAACGCTTCGTGCGACAATCAGGGTTAAAACACATTACAACAAATCCGAGCTTACACAATATTATACTCTTTACAAAGACAGTGACAAGGTTGAAGTCAGATGCAAAACTTCATTTAAAGAGGATTATAAAATTCTTAAGCTCTGTTTCCCCGTTGCAATTGACAACGCCGAGGCGGTTTACTCGATGCCGTTTGGCTTTATAAAGAAAGAAACAAACGGTCTTGAAGAACCTTCGCAGGGCTGGACTGCAATAGAGAACAACAGCGACGGCTTTGCCGTAATCAATAACGGACGTTACAGCTTCAGTGCATTGGGAAATGAAATGAGAATGATTGCGGCACGTTCGTGTGCATACCTTGACCACTACGGACAGAACAACCGTGATGATAATATGGAAATGCTCGACCAGGATGAGCTTGAATTTACATATGCCTTTATGAGCTATGACGGCGGAAACTATGTTGATATTGTCCGTGAAAGTGAGCTTCTCAATATGCCGCTTAAACTGTATCAGGAAACGCATCACAAAGGAACGCTCTCACCGGTTTACGGCGGTTTGAATGTCGGCAGCGAAAACATTATAATACAGGCAATGAAATATTCCGAGGACGGAAAATCGCTTGTTCTTCGTACCTTTGAGTGTGCCGGAAAAGAAACGGAAGCCGAAATCGATTTGAAATTTATCGATACAAAATGTAAATTTGTTTGGAAACAGCAGGAAATTAAAACAATCGCAATCGACCTTGAAACAAAAGAAGCAAGGGAAATTATGATTATCGAGGGATAAAAAGTATACTTTAGCGTTTGCCGAGTTGCCTATAAAACTATATGTGTATGTCAAAACTATGGGAATCGTCGGGAAACAAAATGAATAGAGAGTGATATGTAATGGCAAAGAAGAAAAAAGAAGATAATCCATTCTTTACTAAAAAAGGTGCGTGGCTTTGGTTGGTTTGTGCCCCTACGGCTCTTGTAATTAATGCAAGTCATGAAGCAAACAAAGCCATAAAAAGCGTGAAATGAAAAAAAGCAAAAAGAGATGCTACGTTTCAACAAAAGTACCCAGAATGGTGGTTCTTCTCGGATTGACGGGGTTTTCATATTACGATTGAAGAGGATTTTATATGATAGGTTTAATTATATTCGGATTTATGTTAGTTTGCGCCTTTTATGCATGGTTTCCGGGGTTTACGGCGTTAATCGTTCCGGTGTTTATTGTATCGGTAATTGTAGGTATAGTTTTAAAACAGTTATTTCATCCTCGTGAAAACAAGCATATTAAGAAAGATGATACGCCACATACGGAATATGATGAATTTGATTGGTGGCAGGATAATCAAGGTCTTTAATTTAATAACACACATACACAACAGGGTGTA
>CAYYRN010000074.1:0-3428 GCA_964474295.1 uncultured Eubacteriales bacterium | reverse complement strand
AACATCCGATGCATATACTGTATTGTTGACACAAATTTAATTTAGTGCTAAACTTATAAAAATATTTTCAAGCAAGGTGCTGTTATGACTTCACTTCTTTTAAAATTGTTCGTAAAAGATTACAGAAACACTTCCGATGCCAAAGTCCGCGAAAAATACGGTGTATTAAGCGGCTTTGTCGGAATTGCCGTGAATATTATTCTTGCGGTGTCAAAGCTTATTATAGGTACGTTTTCGGGAAGTATTTCCATAACTGCCGATGCTGTAAATAATTTTTCCGATGCCGGTTCTTCGGTAATTACATTAATCGGATTCAAAATTTCCAACAAACCCGCCGATTCGTCACATCCTTACGGTCACGGCAGAATAGAATATATTTCCGGTTTAATCGTTTCGTTTATAGTTTTAATGTTCGGAATTGAGCTTATGAAAACATCAATTGACAGAATAATTAATCCTGTTGCGATAACATACAGTCTTTGGGCAATTGTTGTTCTTATTTTGTCAATCGGATGCAAAATATGGCTGGGTCTTTCTAATCGAAAACTCGGCAAGTCAATTAATTCAACCGCAATGAGTGCTGTCTTTACCGATTGTCTCAGCGACAGCGGTGCAACGGCGGTAACAATAATTTCCATGCTTCTTGCTCATTTTGCCGGAATAAATATTGACGGTCTGCTCGGTGTTGTGGTTGCAGTTATTATTATCGTTGCCGGAGTAAATATCATTCGTGATACTCTCAACCCCCTTCTCGGTCAGGCGCCTGACAAGGAATTGGTTAAAAACATTGAGGATTTAATACTTTCCTATGACAAGGTTGTCGGATTACACGATTTAATAATACACAACTACGGCTCTTCAAAAATTTTCGGAAGCGTCCATGTCGAAGTACCGGTAAACGAAAACATACTTGTGGTTCACGAAATTATGGACAGCATTGAAGTTGAAATAAAAAACAAATTCGGTGTTGAACTTGTAGCTCATTCCGACCCTCTTGAAACCGATAATGAGCTTGTCGCAAAAAGCAAAGAGGAATTAATCGCAATAATCAGAGACATTGACGAAAGCCTGACTATACACGATTTCAGAATAGTAAGCGGGCCGACATACACAAATTTGATTTTCGATGTTGTTGTTCCTTTTAATTTAAAAATGACGGAAGACGAAGTAAAAGAAAAAATATCAAAAAACGTTAAACACCATAAGCCGAATTGCAATTGCGTGATAACTGTTGACAGAAGTTATTACGGTGAGTCATAAACGCTTTAGGTCAACTTTTGTAGGAAATGACAAAAGTTGACTGTTTTTTTATATTATTTTTTTTAGGAAAATTTGCTTTACCCCTTTTCAAAACATTAAAAGAATAGTACAATATATATACGAGTTTGTCTTAAATTCGACTAAATGATGTGGAGGAAAATTTAAAATGCCGGATTTTAACGAAAAATTTGAAACAATACCCGTGGGGCAGCTTGGAATTATCGCTTTGCCCGGTTGCGAGGAACTTGCGAAGAAAATCGACGCATATCTTGTAAGATGGAGACACGAACGTGACAGCGAGCATAAAACGACAATCGCTTTTGCAGGATACCAGAGAGAAAGCTACTTGCTTAATATGCATTTCCCTCGTTTCGGAACAGGAGAAGGCAAAGCAACAATAAGCGAAACAGTAAGAGGCTTTGATATATTTATCGTTTGTGATGTGTTCAACCACGGTTTAAGCTACAGTATTTACGGAAAAACACATTATATGAGTCCCGACGATCACTATGCTAACCTTAAAAGAGCAATAAGTGCAATCGCAGGCAAGGCAAGAAGAATAACCGTAATTATGCCTATGCTTTACGAGGGAAGACAGCACAAGCGTTCTTCAAGAGAATCGCTTGACTGTGCAAATGCTTTGCAGGAGCTTTGCAATTATATGGGCGTTGACAACATTATAACATTTGACGCTCACGACCCCAGAGTTCAAAATGCAATTCCGCTTCACGGCTTTGAGAACGTTCAACCGACATACCAAATGATTAAAGCAATCGTAAAGAACGTGCCTGATATTAATTTCGACAAAGACCATCTTATGATTATATCTCCCGATGAAGGCGGTATGGGAAGATGTATCTATTATTCAACGGTTCTCGGTGTTGAACTCGGTATGTTCTACAAAAGGCGTGACTATTCCGTTGTTGTAAACGGCAGAAATCCCATTGTCGCTCATCAGTTCCTCGGTGACAATGTAGAAGGAAAAGACCTAATAATAGTTGATGATATGATTTCTTCCGGCGAATCTATGATTGAAGTTGCAAAGAAACTTAAAGCACTTAAAGCAAAAAGAATTTTTGTATGTACAAGCTTCGGTCTTTTCTGTGAAGGTCTTGATTCTTTCGATAAAGCATATGCTGACGGTATAATCGATAAGGTATTTACCACCAACCTTATTTACAGAACTCCCGAACTTCTTGAAAGAGAATGGTATTGCGAGGTTGATTTATCAAAATATATTTCATACATTGTCGATACCCTCAACCACGATATGTCAGTCAGCAAGCTTCTGAATCCTGCCGACAGAATTTACAAACTCCTCACTTCAAAAGGATTTAATGTTCCCGACCATTCGGTTAAATAATTGTTCAAGCCTGATTTTCTAATGAAAGTCAGGCTTTTTTGTTGAAAAAATTTGCCGTGTATGTTATAATTGGTAAAAATAATCCATATTTTTAGTAGGTTGTTACGCAATTGCTTTGCGTGATGATAAATATTTTTAAAGGAGGTTAGAATTTTGGCAGCACAGTGGATTAATGAAACATTTGCAGGTTTCGATTATGCACTTATGAGAATTTTTCACGTTCTGAATGTCGGCCCTTTGGGAGATTTTTTTGATTTTCTTTTCGGATCAATCACTAAACTCGGTGATGACGGAATCTTTTTGATTTTACTCTCGCTTGTTTTGATTGTTTTTAAGAAAACAAGAAAATTCGGTGCGGCAATGCTCGGCGGAATAATTATCGGTGCCTTATTTACCAACTTGACCATTAAACCGATAATTGCACGTCCGAGACCTTATATTGACGAGACAAGTGCTTTTTATCAGTGGTGGTTGGATGCAGGTTCACATACCGAAAGTGAGTTCTCTTTCCCGTCGGGACACACAACATCTGCAATGGCTGCAATGACAGGATTGTTCTTCACTTCAAAAAACAAAAAAATCAGTTGGACAGCTTTTCTGTTTGCAATCGTTATGGGAATGACAAGAATTTACTTGTGCGTACATTATCCGTCGGACGTTCTCGGTGGTTTGATAATCGGATTTATCGCAGGACTGCTTGCGGCAATAATTGTTAACGCCTGTTACAACAGCAATAATAAATTCTTTAAATCCGTTTTTGAATTTGATTTGTTTAAGAAATCAAAAAAAGCAAAGCAATAAAATA
>CAYYRN010000073.1:0-3738 GCA_964474295.1 uncultured Eubacteriales bacterium | reverse complement strand
AATCTATGCAATATTAAAAACATACCTTTATTTCAATAGTGCGAAAAGTGTTAAAAAATCGAATAATAAGTTTCGACTTTTAATGCAATATACATTCTCTCGCCTTCTAAGTAGTGCTGTAATTTGATAAAAATCACATTAGAAATTATTAGATAAAAATCCTCAAATATCGGCAAAATATTCATGCGGCACTTCAATAATGTAGTAGTTTACACTCATGCATATATCAGTTCATTACAGATTATTTCATTAGCCTTTTGCCGGATGTTATTTGTTTTTTGCACCCACTCCATCTGATTTTTCTTGTTCAGTTGCTCAGTTACACATTCTGCTTCTCTCATCTGTTCAACAAGTGTATCAAACATCTGTTGTGCCTGAGTATCAATACCGGCAAGATACTTCCACAGTTTACCTTCGGTAAGTAAAGTGAAAAATAAGATTTTCTTGTTTTTAATAAGATAATCCTTATGCATAACGCCCCATTTACCGAGCTTAACATTTGCTTCCTCGGATGGCAGCATAAGATTCGGGATATTATAATCACCAACACGACAATAAGTAATTTGATTTTTGTTTGACATAAAAACGACCTCCTGTTATTTGGTAGCTTTATTCTACCGTATAACAGGAGGTTCGTCGAATGTATGATTTTTAATTAAAAATTATATCATCTTAAAATGCCTCAACGCATCCATAATAGCATCTTCTTTTTCTTTGGGGCATTGTGGCTGCTTTGTGTTTTCGGATTTTGGTTTGTTGTAGTTTTCTCGCTCGACAATACCACACTTGGCTTTAATCTGTGATATGTAAAGAGAAGATACTTTTAGTCCGTGTTTTTCAAGCACATAATCTTTTATTTGCTGATAGGTTGCTTTTGCTTCAGTGGCAGTAATATCAAGTTCTGACAGGTCAAGCTTTATCTGGATATGTTCATCCGGTCTGCGTTGGGACAAAAGAACAACCGTCTCCACATGATTTGTCATCGGGAACATATCAAACGGGGTGATGCTTTGGACTTTATACCCGCCTTTGGTGAGTGTGTAGAGGTCACGTCCCTGAGTTTCGGGATTACAGGAAATGTAAACTATTTTTTTCGGATTCAAACTCAACACGCTGTGCAAAAACTTAGGTGTACTGCCCGACCTCGGAGGGTCGAGAAAAACAACATCGGCTTTTTTGTCACGGGAAAATTCTTTCAGGAAATCGGAAGCATCGGCACAATAAAATTTGATGTTTTCCACATCGTTTATTCTTGCGTTTTCCTTTGCGTTTTTCACAGCATCGGGATTATTTTCCACCGCAATTACTTCTTTTGCTTTTTTGCTTGCGATAAGTCCGATTGTGCCGATTCCGCAATAAGCATCCACGACCGTTTCGTTACCCGTAAGACGGGCGGAAGAAACAGCCTTTTCATAAAGCTTTTCGGTTTGTACGGGATTTACCTGATAAAACGAATTTGCAGAAATTTTAAAGCGGAGCGAACACAAAATATCCTCTATGTACGGCTTGCCGAAAATTACCTTTTGATTTTTTCCCAAAACAAGCCTTTCGGATTTTCCCACAGCTTGAATAATTGACGTAATCTGCGGGTGCAGTTGCGTTAAATCTTTTACAAAGTGCTTCTTGCTGTCAAACCTTGTTTCATTACAGGCAAGAACCACCATAATTTCCCCGCTTTTAAAGCCGGAACGAATCAAAACGTGATGAAGAAAACCCGTTTTACTCACGGGATTATAAACCGTGATGTGATGCTTTTTTATTAAATATCTTATACTTCGGATTATTTCGCTTGCTTTTTCGTTTTCAAGCAGGCAGGCATCTGTTCCGACAACCGTGCCTGTCGAGGACTGATAAACTCCCGAGATTATATTGCCGTGCCTATCCTTTTTGAAAACAGACTGCACCTTGTTGCGGTAATGGTACGGGTTTTCCATCGGAACGATTTTTTCCACTCTTGCATATTTTCCGAGAGAACGCACACATTTAATTTCTTTAAAACGCAGTTGTTCCTCGTAGCTCATATTCATAAGCTGACATCCGCTGCACTTTTTATACACTTCACACTTTTTATTTTGCATAATAATCACCGCAAACAGTATAACACAGTATCGGTAATTTATCAATCGCCGCAGAATCGGTTTTTAATCGTTTCGTAAATTTCAACTATTTTAAATCTCGGCTCATATTTCGGATTGGATTCGACAAGCTTCACCTCATCATCATCATAAAACAAATCAATATCCGTTTCTGCCGCAGGTATACATAACGGCGGAAACATTACGCACCACCAATTTTTCCCCTCACTTTCGCCTATCAGCACACGCACGGCTTTATACCTTCCCGCCGGCAAAGTAACTTTTTCGTAAGTTCTTGTGTTGAAAAACTCCTCCGTTACCGTGATTTTCACATCATAATCAAACCCGTTTTCTTCAATTACTTTTTTTGCCGCATTTATAAGTACATCCTTTTCCTTTTCGATTTTTTCTTCGGCATTTTCAATTCTCACCGAACCGTCAAAAACATTTTTGCCTGCTTTTAAAACCGCATCTCTGACTTTTAATTTTAATTCCTGATCCTCGCTGCTGTCAGAATTTGCCAAAACATGAAGCCGCAGGGTATCGCCCCTTATTTCATCACACGTTGACGCAAAACCCGTAACGCTGAAAACAACGGCAATCAAAAATCCGATTAAAAAAGATGCTTTTAAAATTTTAATTTTTTTCATATCAAAAAACACCGTCCTTGCTTGAAGTATGGACAGTGTTTTTTGTCTTTATTCAATTATTTCCGTTCCCGACAAAACAGGTTCGGCAACAAATACATCTTTTGTGATTTTTTTGAGAGCCTCCGCACACTTTCTCGCATCGTCTTCATTCTCGAAAACACCGTAAACGGTCGGCCCGCTTCCGCTCATTAGCGACATTTTACAACCGCAGCTACGAAGTATCTTTTTTATTTCCACCCTCTCCGGCACTTCTATAACCTGCTCGAAAACATTTGCGGCAAGACGGCACATCTCATCAAAATCACCATCGGCGGCGGCAATAAGCATTTTATCTTTTTCAGGCATTTTTATATATCTCGCACTGTCAAAGCTTTCGTAAGCTTCCTTTGTCGAAACACCCGCTTTGGGCTTTGCCAAAACAAAAAAGCATTTTGGTATATCCTCAAGCGGGGAAAGCACCTCTCCGATGTTTTGAGCAAGGCAGGTTCCGCCCACAATGCAGAAAGGAACGTCGGCGCCCACATTCTTACCGATGCGACAAAGCTGCCTTTCGGTCAAATCGGTTTTAAAAATTTCATTAAGTGCCTTAATCACAGCCGCACCGTCGGCACTTCCGCCCGCAAGACCCGCTTCGGAGGGGATAGCTTTTTCGATGTGAATGTGTATTCCGCAATTTTCGGTTGCCGTCTGTTTGAAAAATTCACGGGCAGCTTTGTGAGCTATATTTTTTTCATCTGTCGGTATACCCTCGGCAGAACAGCTCAACGAAATTTTACCGGAATCGTTTTTTTCAATCGTCACCGTATCATAAAGAGAAACGGACTGCATTATCATCCAAAGGTTGTGATATCCGTTTGGCAGCTTCCCCAAAATATCAAGCATCAAATTTATTTTTGCATAAGCTTTGATTTTCATATTCAATCATTCCTATTCAATCGGTATAAGCACGGGTTCTCTCGATTGAAACAAAGCAACCGCATTAAATCCGCAGTCAAGTGCAAGCTGCATTCCTC
>CAYYRN010000072.1:0-4887 GCA_964474295.1 uncultured Eubacteriales bacterium | reverse complement strand
ATTTCCGACACGGGCTGGGGCAAGGCTCTTTGGGGCAAGCTTTACGGTCAGTGGCTTTGCGAGGGTGCTGTTTTCGTATATGATTTCGACCGTTTCAATGCGGCTGATATTCTGCCGATGTTCGCAAAATACAACATCACAACATTCTGCGCACCCCCCACAATGTACAGAATGCTTATCAAGCAGGATATTTCACAGTATGATTTAAGCTCTATTGTTCACGCAACAACTGCGGGCGAAGCTTTAAACCCCGAAGTTTTCAAGCAATTTGAAAAAACAACCGGTCTTCGCATTATGGAAGGCTTCGGTCAGACGGAAACCACGCTTACAATAGCAAACCTTGCAGGTATGCAGCCAAAGGTAGGTTCTATGGGCAAACCGATTCCGCTTTACGATATTGATATTGTCGATTCCGACGGCAAGCCTGTCGGGGTGGGCGAAAACGGCGAAATTGTCGTAAGAACCGATAAAGAAGTTCCGAACGGCTTGTTCCTCGGATATTACAATGATGAGGAAAAAACAAAAGATGCGTGGCATGACGGAATGTATCACACGGGCGATGTCGCTTGGCGTGATGAGGACGGTTATTTCTGGTATGTCGGCAGAGCGGATGACGTTATCAAATCTTCGGGTTACCGTATAGGACCGTTTGAAATAGAAAATGTTATTATGGAACTGCCTTACGTTCTCGAATGTGGTGTTTCCGCTGCTCCCGATGAGTTGAGAGGTCAGGTTGTCAAAGCAAGTATCGTTTTGACAAAGGGAACCGAGGGTACAGAGGAGCTTAAAAAAGAAATCCAAATGTATGTTAAAGAGCATACGGCTCCTTATAAATATCCGAGAATCGTTGTCTTTAAGGACGAACTTCCGAAAACTATCAGCGGAAAAATCCAAAGAAACAAATTATAATCGGAATCGGTTTTCCTTTTCTTCAAATGAGCGAAAATTTGTTAAAACATTAAATTTTGGAAAATTATGATTTTTATTGACAAATAAACAGAATTTTGATATAATTCATTTATTAAAAGCGTTGATGAAGAGTGCCGTTAATTTTGCTTTTAAAGAGAGCCGCCGTTTGGTGTAAGTGCGGTAAAGCGGGTAGTCGGTTTGTAGCTTCGGAGCTGAAAAGAAGAAAACACAATGTGTAAGTAGAACTTTTCCGTGATTGCTGCGTTAATGCATAAGGTTTGACTGAACCTGAGAGGCGTTTTGAACGCAATTTGAGTGGTACCGCGGGCAACAGATAAGTCTGCTCGTCTCAAAGAATTATATCTTTGGGACGGGCTTTTTAATTTGCTTGTTCCAAAGTAAAAAGGAGAACTTGGTATGAAAGAAAAAGGCACACTCGATTTTAAAATTAAAGAAATGGCGGGGCGAATAAAAGAGCTTCGTGAGATTGAAAATCTTTCTCAAGCCGAAATGGCGGAAAAAACGGGTGTTACTCTTGAAGAGTACATTTCGTGCGAAGCAGGTGAAAGCGACCTTACATTTGCCTTTCTTTACAGATGCTCGCAGGCTTTCAAGGTCGATGTTACCGACATAATCGAGGGCGTAAGTCCCACTTTGAAATCCTACACCGTCACAAGAAAAGGTCAGGGACAGGAAATTCAGGAAGCCCACGGACTTCAGTATTTCAATTTGGCACCGTCATTTGTTAACAGAATAGCCGAACCTCTTTACGTTAAATGCGAGTATAATGCGGATAACGAATCGAGGGAAATAGAGCTTACAAGCCATGACGGACAGGAATGTGATATCGTAATCAGCGGACGTCTTAAAGTTCAAGTGGGAAACCACACGGAAATTCTTCTGCCCGGTGACAGCATTTACTATGACAGTGCAACACCTCACGGTATGATTGCCGTAGGCGGTGAAAACTGCGAATTTTACGCAATGGTTCTCAATCCGTCAGGTGAGCCGATACCGGAGCTTTCTCAGGCAAAGACCGAAATGAACTCAGCCCCCAAAAGAGAAAAGACGAACAGAAGAATTTATCACAACTTTATTCATCCCGTTGAGGACGAAAACGGAGCCTTGATTTCGCTTTCGTTTGAAAACGAAGATAAATTCAATTTCGCTTTTGATGTTGTTGACGGCATTGCAAAGAAGCTTCCCGATAAAATGGCGATGCTCCACGTTTCAAAGGACAAAACGGAAAGAATTTTCACCTTTAAGGATATGATGGAGTATTCCGCACAGGCGGCAAACTATTTTAAGGCAATCGGCATTAAAAAAGGCGATAAGGTTATGCTTGTTCTCAAGCGTCACTATCAGTTCTGGTTTGCGGTTCTCGGTCTTCACAAGCTCGGTGCTGTTGTCATTCCCGCAACGCATCAGTTAAAAGACCACGATTTTGAATACAGATTCAATGCTGCGGGCGTTAAGGCTATTGTCTGCACCGCTGACGATAACACACCTGTGCAGGTTGAAATGGCACAGAAAAATTCTCCGTCGCTTGAAACCAAAATCATAGTCGGAGACCACCGTGACGGCTGGAGAAACTTTGATGATGAGTTTAAGCTTTACAGCAATGTTTTTGAAAGAACGGACGATACGCCCTGCGGCGACGATTATATGCTTATGTTCTTTACATCGGGAACAACGGGATATCCGAAAATTGCGGCACATTCTTACAAATATCCGCTCGGACATTTTATTACCGCAAATTATTGGCATTGTGTAAATCCTCACGGATTGCATCTTACAATTTCCGATACAGGCTGGGCAAAATCGATGTGGGGCAAGCTTTACGGTCAGTGGCTTTGCGAAGCGGCTGTGTTCGTTTATGACTTTGACAGGTTCAATGCCTCCGACATCTTGCCGATGTTCGCAAAATATAATATCACAACGTTCTGCGCACCTCCCACAATGTACAGAATGATGATTAAAGAGGATATTTCAAGGTTTGACCTTTCCTCAATCGAACACGCAACTATCGCCGGCGAAGCTCTGAACCCCGAAGTTTTCAGACAATTTGAAAAGCTTACGGGACTTCAGATTATGGAAGGCTTCGGTCAGTCCGAAACAACTCTTGTCATCGGTAACCTCTTCGGCTCTGAGCATAGGCTCGGCTCAATGGGTAAACCCGTGCCTCTTTATGATGTTGATATCGTTGATCCCGACGGCAACTCCGTAGGCGTCGGTGACACGGGCGAAATCGTAATTCGCACCTCCGAAAAAGTTCCGTGCGGTCTTTTCAAAGGCTATTATCTGAACGAAGAAAAGACAAAGGAAGCTTGGTATGACGGGCTTTACCACACGGGCGACACCGCTTGGCGTGACGAAGACGGCTTCTATTGGTATGTCGGACGTGTTGATGATGTTATCAAGTCTTCCGGTTACCGTATCGGGCCGTTTGAAATAGAAAATGTTATTATGGAGCTTCCCTATGTTCTTGAGTGCGGTGTTTCCGCTGCACCCGATGAGGTAAGAGGACAGGTTGTTAAAGCAAGCATTGTTTTGACAAAGGGTACCGAGGGTACGGAGGAGCTGAAAAAGGAAATTCAGCAATATGTCAAGGAGCATACGGCTCCGTATAAATATCCGAGAATTGTTGTTTTCAAGGATGAGCTTCCCAAAACGGTAAGCGGAAAAATTCAGCGTAACAAGCTTTGATTGTATCGGTGAGCAAAATGGATTTTAAAAGAGTTACTCTTTTTGCGGGACATTACGGTTCGGGTAAAACCAATATCGCCGTAAATTACGCAATAAAGATAAAAGAAGCGGGAAAAGCGGTAAAGGTTGCGGATTTGGATATAGTCAATCCTTATTACCGTGCAAAGGACAGCGAGGATGAGCTTGAAAAAAGAGGAATAAAGCTTATTTCTTCCGAGTATGCAAACTCAAACGTCGATGTTCCCGCAATTCCGCAGGAAATGTATTCGGTTGTCGATGACCGAGAAACTTATGCGGTTATGGATATAGGCGGAGATGACCGAGGTGCGTTGGCTCTCGGAAGATACGCCCCGCAAATACTTGAAGAAGATAATTACGAAATGCTCTTTGTAATTAATATGTACCGTCCGCTGACGCCGGATGCCGTCAGCACGGTTGAGGTTATGAGAGAGGTCGAGCAGGCGGGAGGAATACCGTTTACGGCAATCGTAAACAATTCAAACCTCGGTGAGGAAACCTGCGTACAGGACGTGCTTGATTCTTTGAAGTATGCGGAAAAAATTTCGGAATTGACAGGACTTCCTGTTAAGATGACAACTGTAAAAAAAGAGTTATATAACGAATTGTCAGGCAAGGTTGAAAATCTGATGCCCCTCAATTTGCAACATATAAGACTTTATAATTAAGGGAGAGATAGTATGGCAAAGGTAACTTTCGCAACAGACTTGTGTAAAGGCTGCGGTCTTTGCGTAGGAGCGTGTCCCAAAAAGATTATCGCTCTTTCCAAAGACAAGATTAATGTAAAAGGACATCATCCGGCAGAAATTACCGACCAGGAAAAATGTGTCGGCTGTGCATTTTGTGCAACAATGTGTCCCGATTGTGTAATTAAGGTTGAGAGGTGAAAATAATGGCAGAAAAAGTTTTGATGAAAGGTAACGAAGCTATTGCCGAAGCCGCCATTATGGCAGGCTGCCGTCACTACTTCGGTTATCCTATAACTCCTCAAACGGAGGTTGCCGCTTATATGGCAAAGCGTATGCCCAAAATCGAGGGCGGCGTTTTCCTTCAGGCGGAAAGTGAGGTTGCCGCAATCAATATGGTTTACGGCGTTGCTTCAACAGGTAAAAGAGTAATGACTTCTTCTTCAAGCCCCGGAATTTCGCTTAAAAGCGAGGGTATTTCCTATCTTGCGGGATGCGACCTTCCGGCACTTATCGTAAACGTTCAGCGTGGCGGCCCCGGTCTCGGCGGTATTCAGCCGTCACAGTC
>CAYYRN010000071.1:0-5033 GCA_964474295.1 uncultured Eubacteriales bacterium | reverse complement strand
GACAATCCTCCCGTCACGGCTTTCGCCGTGCCACCCTCCTTTACACAAGGAGGGCATAATATAGGGTAGTTTGGTAGTTATTTATTTCCGTTGGTAGATCTTTCGCTACGCTCAAGATGACGGTTAAAAAAGAATGACGGTGCAAAAAAACGCTCAGAATGACCGCCTTGCCCGTCATCCTCATTTTGCACGTCATCCTGAACGAAGTGAGGGATCTTGTTGCGGTCGTGCAGTTTAACTTTAGTAGATTCTTCGCCCTGTCTGTCATCCTTGAGTGAAACGAAGGATCTGACAGGGCAAATGACTAAAGCGAATGAATTAACCCCACCGAGATCTTTCGCTAACGCTCGAAGATGACACGGCGGGTTTATTTTTATGCTTGACCGTAAGGAAATCTTTCGCTACGCTCAAGATGACGTTAAACGCTCAAGATAACGTTAAAAATTAAGAATAACGGTTTTTGTGTCATTTTTATTTACCCGTCATTCTGTCTAAGCGAAAAAGCAATAACAACACAAGCCCCCGAAGAAGTCTTGCACCGCAAAATTTCTTCGGGGGTCTTGTTCAAGAGAAAGGTTATGTTTACAATGAAACAACTTAGGAAAATTATGTCAGGTCAAAGACAATTCTGTATGTTTTTGTCTGACCGTCACCGAGGTTGAACGTAATTGTTTCTTCCGTTCTGTCTTCGTTATCTTTAGCGTAAGCCACAAATGCGTCGGTTCTGTTTGCGAAATCAGTGTTTTCATTTGTTATTGAGCAGGTGTATTTGCTTGCACAATTGACGTAAACGCCCGCTGCATTTTGAGCGAAATTCTTTTTAACAAGAATGTATTCGCCGTTTTCGTCTGTTTCCAAAGTAGCCTTACTTCTGATGAGTTTGAGTTCCTTAATCGGGTCAAAATCTCTGAACTTATATTTTACCGTGTATTCCTTTGTTGTGCCGTCATCAAGCGTGAACGTGATTTTTCCCGTACCTTTTTCGTAGTTATCGCTTGCGTAAGCCACAAAAGCATCGGTTCTGTTTGAAACAAAGGTAACATCATCGGATGTAACTTCGCAGGTGTAGCCGCTTTTTGTGTTTTTGTAAACACCGATAGCGTTTTTGCCATCTTTGAGAGTTAAGGTTATAACATCGTTTTCGTCAATGCTTGCGGTACTTCTGATGAGCTTGAGTTCCTTAATCGGGTCAAAATCTCTGAATTTGAAATTAACCGTGTATTCCTTTGTTGTGCCGTCATCAAGTGTGAACGTGATTTTTCCGGTTCCTTTTTCACCGTTTTCACTTGCATAAGCTACAAATGCGTCTGTTCTGCCGGAAACGAAGTTTATGTTGTCGGATGTAATCTCACAAGTGTAGCCGCTCTTTGTTTTCTTGTAAACACCGATAGCGTTTTTGCCATCTTTGAGAGTTAAGGTGATAACATCGTTTTCGTCAATGCTTGCAGTACTTCTGATAAGCTTGAGTTCTTTAATCGGGTCAAAATCAGTTGAAACATCTTTTGTGATTTTCAAAACATTTGAGCGTTCAGTTGTGCCATCCTTGAAATTAACCTCACATACATATTCGCCCTTTGCCGTAGAAGCAAGCTTGTAAGCTGTTTCTCCGCTGATTGCCACTGCATTTGAAACTGTGGTTGTTGCCGTTATACCGCTGATGTT
This sequence comes from uncultured Eubacteriales bacterium, assembly GCA_964474295.1. Lineage (GTDB taxonomy): Bacteria > Bacillota > Clostridia > Oscillospirales > Acutalibacteraceae > SIG575. The sequence continues at coordinate 3,371 of CAYYRN010000071.1, read as the reverse complement.
GTAATATGTGAGAAGTGTGTAGTTGCCGTCTAACGATGCGGTAAATTCGTAAGATGTTACACCGGAGGTATAGTTTACCATAGGCAAATAAACTTGTGTGTTAAAATCAATCATCACCATCATACCGAAATCATCATCAGTATTGATTTCGACTTTTTGACCTGCTTTGAGCGAAACTGTGAAGAAGAATGTGCCATTGTCTGTTTCAACACCACTCCAGCCTGATGTTGAGCTGTATGTTGCGGTGCCGTCTTCGCTTGATGTGTAAGGTGTTGCATTTTGGTCTGTGATTGCAGCACTTGATTCCGTAACCTTATACCACTGGTATTTAGCACCTGTGCTGTCATTGAGTTTAACATAAGGTTCTGCCTCTTTCGGCTGGTGAGTGATTTTGTAGGGGGCTGAAAATTTGTCAGATATCAAAACGGAACCGTCATTTGCCGTGGTTGTGCAGTAGTAAGAAAAACCGTAATCGATTTTTGAAAGCGTCGAGGCAGTTTCACCGCCGATTGCCGTTGAACTTGAAGAACCGATTGTTGCCGTTATACCGCTGATGTTGTAATATGTGGCAAGTGTGTAGTCGCCGTCTGCCGTTGCGGTAAACTTGTAAGATGTTACGCCGGAGGTATAGTATACCATAGGCAAAGTATTTTGTGCATTAAAATCGACCATCAGCATCATACCGAAATTACCGGCAGCATTGATTTCGACTTTTTGACCTTTTTTGAGCGAAACTGTAAAGTACAAGATGGCGTCGCCTGTGTCAAAACCACTCCAGCCTGATGTTGAGCTGTATGTTGCGGTGCCGTAAGGTGTTGCATTTTGGTCTGTGATTGCACCGCCTGATCTCGTAACCTTATACCACTGGTATTTAGCACCTGTGCTGTCATTGAGTTTAACATAAGGTTCTGCCTCTGTCGGCTGGTGAGTGATAGCATAGGGGTTTTCAAGCACATCGGAAGTAATAACACTACCGTTGTTTGTGGTAATCTTGCAAACATATTTTCCGATTTCCACTTTTGAAAGCTTTGCGGCGGTTTCGCCGGTAATTGCCGTTTCTTCCACTTCAAGTAGCGTTGCTTTTAAACCACTCAGCGTAGTGTCGGTGTAGGCAGCGTAGTCACCGTCCGTCGGTGCCGTAAGTTCATAAACTGTTTTGCCCTCAACAAAGTTTTCGTATGTATATGTTTCATAATCATTCATATCCATTATAAAAAGGAAACTGTACTCGCCGCTTTCGGGCATATTAAACCTGATAGTTTCGCCTTTTTTGAGTGAAATTGTGAAATAGAAAGCACAGTTGTCAAATTCTCCGTCGCTGACACCTGACCAGCCTGTTTCGGAAGAGTAGGTTGATGTTTGCTCGCTTCCGTCGCTTGTTGTGTAAGCGCTTGCATTTTGGTTTGTGATTTCGGTACCCTTGCTTGTAACCTTATACCACTGATATGTGACGTTTGTGTCATCATTGAGCGTTACATAGGGTTCCGAAACAGTCGGCTGGTGTGTGATTTTATAATCGTAATCAAGCACTTCTGATGTGATTACGGTTGAATCTTTAACCGTAGCCTTGCAAACGTAGTTTTTGCCGATTTCCTTTTTGGAAAGTGTTGCGGCGGTTTCACCGCTGATGGCTGTGTAGGTGTTCATGTTTGCCGTGCATTTAACCGACACGTCATTTTCAATGTACATAACGTAAACACCGGATACTTCTATTTCAAGCGTTGCCGATTTCCCCACATCATAAGCACTGACAGATTGATAATCGGAGGTATTTGGCATTTCAATATAGCCTATGTCTTCTTCCGATTCCACGGTAACGGTGTCGCCTGCTTTGAATTCCGCAATAAGTATGGCGTATTGACTGGTGTCGTTGGTTTCAAGGGAATAGGTTGCAAAACCTTTCCAGCCTGTGGAGGAGGAGTAGGTTGATGTTTTGCCGTATCTTGAAAACGGAGTGGTGTTTTGGTCGGTAAGAACAACGTCCTCACGTTTTGCTGTATACCATTGGTATGTTGCGTTTGTGTCATCATTGAGCGTAACATAAGGCTCTGTAGCAGTCGGCTGGTGTGTGATTTTGTAAGCAAAAGCACCGCAACGTTCACAAATATTATCCTTTGTATAATAATGTGAACAGGTAAGACCGCAATCGCACACTGTAAGTGTGTTGAAGCTGTGAGCGTGTGAAGCCACTTTAAATTCTGCGTAGGTTTTGCCGACGGAGGCGGTGCGGGGGGTTGCAATCGGTTTAAACTCGGTGTCATCATCAAATTTGCCGAAAAGGAACGGGTCGGAAATGCTTGCCGAACTTGAAACTGTGATTTTGCTGTTCCAATACATCATATCGCAAGACTTAAAATCGACTGTAAGCTCAGCACCGCTGTTCATTTCAATGTTGCTATTTATGGCGGAAAATTCGGAAGAAGCACCGCTTATAACGTTGAGCTTGCCGCCATTGAGGTACGTTTTTACACCCACAACATAAAAATAATTGTTTTCAAGAGTAACCTCGCCGCCGTTCAAATAGAATCCGTTGGTGCCGGAAATTGTAGGATAGTTAGCGGTTGTTGTTGTCTTTATTTTTATATTTCCGCCGTTTACGGTAACTTTACCGTAGCAGTATAAACCCGTCACATCAGTCTCTATTGTCAGCGAATCGTTTTTGCCGCCGTTTACTGTGAGACTTGCGGGAGCAAATAATGTTTTGAGGTAGTTGTCACCTTCAATTGTGATTTTTGCGTCGGAAACGCTGCTATCAAATTGCAGCTTTGTTATTGTTAAATCCCGCAGGGTAACAACGTCACATTTGTTTTGGATATAGATTTCGAGTGACTCGTTTTTACCCGTAAGGATGTAACCGTTTTCGCAGTAGGCATAGTTTCCGCTGCCGGTGTTGCTGAGATACAATTTGCCATAGGGCAAATCATCGGAAGTAATCTGACTTACGTCAATTGTTAATGGGGCATTTTCGTCTTCCGCCGCAAATGCCGGTGTGACGGTGCTGACAACCATAAAAAGTGAAAGCACAATCGCTAAAAATGTTTTTACTTTTTTTGACATAATTTTTTGCTCCTTTCGCAAAATTTTTTCTTTGCATTTACATTGTATCACACCGAGCGTAAAAAAAGCGTAACTTTTCAGGCAGATTCTATGAACAGTATATTAACGTTTTATGAATTTTTCGTTATTTTTACATTTTAGGGCAAATTTTTTAAATTTTTTTATGTTTGGAAGATAGAACCAATTGGAATGTTTTTTAATTTTAAATTTGGAAGATAGAATCAATTGGAGTATTTTTATAATTTTAAATTTGGAAGATAAAACCAATTGGAGTATTTATTTAATTTAAAATTTGGAAGATAGAACCAATTGGA
>CAYYRN010000070.1:0-5172 GCA_964474295.1 uncultured Eubacteriales bacterium | reverse complement strand
GTTCTGCACGCAGTGTCGGGTTCTTATTATGAGCAAAGCGAATAACAAGGTTCTGCACGCAGTGTCGGGTTCTTATTATGAGCAAAGCGAATAACAAGGTTCTGACACGCAGTGTCAGGTTCTTATATCCATTTAACAAAAAAATCCCGACGAATCGGGATTTTTTTATTGGCAGCCCCTGGGGGAATCGAACCCTCAACTAACCCTTAGGAGGGGTTTATTATATCCATTTAACTAAGGAGCCATTTAGCTAAACAAAATTGCGTACTGAATTTTGCGTGAATATATTCTATCAAAAAGGCATTTAAAAGTCAATATCAAGTGATAATATATTCCTTAAATCTGTCAAGCATATATATGTCTGCTATAAGCTTCAGATACAGGCCGTCTTCACGGTATTCCTCATATTCCACAACACCGTCCTTGCGGAATTTTGCCGCAACATCACCTGCCGAATAAGGTATAAGCAATTCCGCACGCCTGCGAGTGGGTTCAAGCTCGGAAGTTATCGCTTCGAGCAGTTTTTCAAGTCCTTGCTTTTTAAGTGCGGAAATCATCACAACCTTGCCGATTGTGGGCAAATCATAAATATCATCTACTTTATCGCACTTGTTCATAACGGAAATAATCGGTTTGCCCATACATCCGAGGCTTCGGAGCAATTCGTCCGTCACCCTCAAATGCTCGGAACACTCCTCACTTGAAGCATCGCACACATTTAAAATTACATCTGCCGCCACTGCTTCTTCGAGAGTTGACTTGAACGCTTCCACAAGATGATGCGGAAGTCTGCGGACAAGTCCTACCGTGTCAACAAGCATAACACGTCTGCCGTCGGGCAAATCAAGGCCTCTCGCCGTAGGGTCAAGCGTTGCAAAAAGCTTGTCTTCGGCAAGCACACCCGCCTCGGTCAGCGAATTCATTAAGGTTGACTTGCCGGCATTTGTGTAGCCGACAATCGCAACGGTCGGTATGCCGTCCTTTTTTCTCCTTTTTCTCAAATCGTTCCTGCGGCTTTCAACCTTTTCAAGCTCTGTTGTCAGGGAAGAAATTCTTCTTCTTATGTGTCTGCGGTCGCTTTCAAGCTTTGTTTCACCGGGGCCTCTCGTTCCGATACCGCCGCCCAAACGTGAAAGCTGAACACCCTTACCGGAAAGTCTCGGCAAGCTGTATTTAAGCTGTGCCAGTTCAACCTGAAGCTTACCCTCGTTTGTTCTTGCTCTCCCTGCGAAAATATCAAGTATGAGCGTGGTTCTGTCAATCACCCTGACATCCGTGTAATCTTCGACATTTCTCAATTGTGACGGAGTAAGCTCACAATCGAAAATTATCAAGTCACATTCGTTTTCTTCGCAAAAAGCTTTAAGCTCGTCAAGTCTGCCTATGCCGAGGCAGTATGCGGAATCGGGTTTATCCCTTTTTTGAGTAACTCTTGCAACCACTTCGGCTCCCGCCGTTTTTGCAAGCTCCTCAAGCTCATCAAGAGAGCTTTCCGAATCATACAAGCCTAAATCGACGCAAACCAAAACCGCCTTTTCCTGTTTTTCTTCAAATTCCGTTAAATTCATAAATTAAAATCCGTTGGGATTTCGGCTTTGCCAACGCCAAGTATCCGCACACATTTCTTCAAGTCCTCTCTGTGCCGTCCAGCCAAGCTCTTCTCTGGCTTTTGTCGGGTCGGAATAACAAGTGGCAATATCCCCGTCCCTCCTTGACACGATTTTATAATTGATTTTAACGCCCGATGCTTTCTCGAAAGCTTTCACCAAATCAAGCACACTGTATCCTTTGCCCGTTCCGAGGTTGTAAACGTTGCAGCCTGTTTCCCCAAGTGCTTTTTCAAGTGCCTTAATATGTCCCAGTGCCAAATCGACAACGTGGATATAATCTCTGACACCTGTGCCGTCATGGGTATCGTAATCATTGCCGAAAACGCTCAAAACCTCACGTTTGCCGACAGCGACCTGAGAAATATACGGCATAAGATTGTTCGGTATTCCGTTTGGATTTTCACCGATTTTTCCGCTTTCATGTGCGCCGATAGGATTAAAATAGCGAAGAAGCATGACGCTCCACTCATTGTCGGAAGCATAAAGGTCTGTAAGTATCTGCTCGATATAGTATTTTGTCGTTCCGTAAGGGTTGGTTGTGCCGCCCGTAACCATAGTTTCTTTCAAGGGGGAAACATTATTCATTCCGTAAACGGTTGCGGAAGACGAAAAAACAATTTTTTTGCATCCGGCATCCCTCATAGCCTCGCAAAGAGTAACCGTGCCGCCGATGTTGTTATCGTAATATTCAAGCGGCTTTACACAGCTTTCGCCAACCGCTTTCAAACCGGCAAAGTGAATTACCGCTTCGATATCTTCCTTTGCGAATATTTCATCAAGTGCTTTTCTGTCACGGATATCACATTCGTAAAACTTAAAATCTTTATTTGTAATTTCTTTTACTCTTTTAAGAGATTCACTCTTGCTATTATACAAATTATCAAGTACAATAATATCATAGCCTGCGTTAAGAAGCTCCACACAAGTATGTGAGCCTATAAACCCCGCACCGCCCGTTACCAAAATCGACATAATAAACAGCCTCCTAACAAAATATACTAACATTATATGACAACTTACCGCAAAATTCAAGTGCTTGAAAGGAAAAACAAAAATGAAAAACTTATGGGAAATTAACACTATAAAAGAAATTATGTCCCGTCACGGATTTCAGTTTTCAAAATCGCTCGGTCAAAATTTTCTTATCAACCCGAACGTCTGCCCGCAGATGGCGGAATATGCCGTTTCAGACGGTGTTACCTCGGTAATAGAAATCGGTGCGGGAGTAGGCATACTCACGGCAGAGCTTGCGAAAAGGGCAAAAAAAGTGGTTTCGGTCGAGGTAGACTCATCGCTGCTGCCCGTTCTCGACGAAACCTTGTCTGATTTTGATAACGTTGAAATTATTAATGCCGACATTTTAAAAACCGATATCAATGCGTTAATAAACGAAAAATTTCCCGGTGAAAAAGTTGCGGTGTGTGCAAACCTGCCCTATTACATAACCTCACCCATAATTATGTATTTTCTCGAAAGCAAGGCAAAAATCGAAAATATGACCGTTATGGTTCAGAAAGAAGCCGCTGACAGACTTTGTGCCGAGGTCGGTTCAAGAGAATCGGGCGCGGTTACGGTGGCTGTTAATTATTATGCCCGTGCCGAAAAGCTTTTCGGTGTTTCCAAAGGCTCGTTTATTCCCTCACCGAAAGTTGACAGTGCCGTAATGCAACTGAAAATTCGAGAAAAGCCGCCGATTGAAATAAGTGATGAAAAGAAATTCTTCGCCCTCGTAAAAAGTGCTTTTTCTCAACGCAGAAAAACTGCCGCAAACGGAATTTCTTCCGGCATGGGAATACCGAAGCAGGACGTCATCGCCGCAATCGAAAGAGCCGGACTGGATTCTTCCGTAAGAGCGGAAAAGCTGACAATGCAGGAGCTTGCACGTCTTTGCGAAGAAATACAAGCTTTGTGATATAAAACACCTGTTTTCGTCAACTTGATTTTACACGTCATATTGAGCTTTAGTGAAAAATCCTGTTGAAGCCACGCTCTTACTTTAGCAAATTCTTTTCTTACGCTCAAAATAACGGTTAAAAAAAGACTACCCTGCCGTGATCTTTCGCTACGCTCGAAGACAACACGGCAGGGTTTCTGTTTTGTTTTGTCAGACTTTACAGTCTCATTACTGTTCTTTAAATTCAAAAAACTCGTCACCGCTGAGCTTACGTCCGTAAAGATGCCTTACAGCCTCAATAACACCCGAAAGCATAAAGAATATCTGTATCGGCTTCGGCCCGTAGAAAACGAAATCGAACATTCCGCAGCAAACAAGTCCCGCAAGCGAAGCAATCAGCGTCACACCCAAAGCTCTACATTCTTTGAGTTTAACGGAAATTTTCGCAAGTGAAATTACCATAATCACAAGTGACGCAACAAAAGCACCTGTGCCGACAACACCGCCCTCTATGAGAAATTCAAGAAAAATGTTATGTGCGTGAGGCTGATTTATTCCGTAATCGTTATGCAATATCTGTTCAAAGCCGGCATTACCCGTGCCTATGCCGAACAACCAATGCTCCTTTATTGTTTCAAAAGCAGCTTGGTAAATTTTCGCGTGAGTGGTAAGCGAAACATCCTCTCTGTTCGTTACAAGAGTAAAGAGCCTTTCATACGCTCCCGATGGCATAAGAAGCAAGAACACGGGCATTATGCAAATTGTTTTTACCGTCTGCTTTTTTTCGCAGAACAAGGTTATAATAACCGCAACAATCGCAGCGAGATACGCACCTCTCGAATAGCTCAACGCAATGCCGGCAACCGTCAGCACTATTGAAAAAGCACTGATTACTCGCTGCTTTTTATTTTCCTTAATCTGGAAAAAGCAATGAATAGCGATGGGCAAAACCACAACCAAAAACATTGCGTAAAAAATGGGATTGCTGAAAGTCGAACAGGCACGGGTGGCAAATGATGAAACCCGCACTGTGTCAAAATCCACACCGAAGTGTGAAGCCAGCCTGTCGGGAAAAATCACCGCCATAAGCTTAACTACACCCTTATGAAACACATCCCAAAAAGGATTGAAAACAAAGCGGAGCTTTTCATTGACAATTCCGCCGTAATGATACAAAAACATTTGAACAACACCTATGCCGCCCGCTATACCGCCGGCAACGGTGGACGTAAACAAAATTTTATTGATTTTTTCCCTCGTATCCGCAAGGTCGGCAACAAAAATATAGCCCATAAACATAACAAGCCACAAAAGTGAAAATCCGAGCGAATACACTTTAAAATCCGAACGCAGAATATGTATAAACTGTATGCCCAAAAACACGGCAAATGCTTGCGTCAGATTCGAGGATCTGTTCACGGCATCCAACGGGTTTGCACATTTTCTTTTATAAACAAACGGCATTGCGATTGCGTACGCCGCACAAACATAGTCGGATGTAAGCGGCACAAGTGCAAAGCATAAACAAACAAAATTAAAAACAGTCAATTTTGTTTTTTCCGTAATACCTTTTGTCATTCGATTCACCTCGCAAACTGTATTTAACTGTATTCTACATTATTTTTACAAAAAAGTAAAGTTACAAATACATTTCAAAAAGGCACAAAA
>CAYYRN010000069.1:0-5531 GCA_964474295.1 uncultured Eubacteriales bacterium | reverse complement strand
CCGAGAAAATTTGATTTTGAAGCAAAAGCTCATTGGGATATCGGTGCCGACCTCGGTATTCTCGACCCCGAAACCGCAGCAAAGGTTACAGGCACAAGATTCCATTTTTACAAAGGCTTGGGTGCAAGGCTTGAAAGAGCAATCATCAACTTTTTCCTCAATACTCACATTGAAAACGGATATACGGAAATTATGCCGCCTTATATGGTAAACCGTGCATCGATGACAGGTACGGGCCAGCTTCCGAAATTTGAAGAGGACGCTTTTAAAACAAATAACGATTATTTTCTTATTCCCACAGCGGAAGTTCCCGTTACAAATATGCACCGTGACGAAATTCTCGACGGAGCAAAGCTTCCGATAAGCTATTGTGCTTATTCCGCTTGCTTCAGAGCCGAAGCCGGTTCTGCCGGAAGAGATACAAGAGGTCTTATAAGACAGCACCAATTCAATAAAGTTGAGCTTGTTAAATTTGTAGAACCGGAAAAATCTTATGATGAGCTTGAAAAACTCACTCTTGACGCACAAAAGGTTCTTCAGCTTTTGGGATTGCCTCACAGAGTTGTTGCACTTTCAACGGGTGATATAGGTTTTTCTTCCGCAAAAACTTATGACATAGAAGTTTGGATGCCCTCTTACGGCAGATACGTTGAAATTTCATCTTGCTCGAACTTTGAAGATTTTCAGGCAAGACGTGCTTCAATAAGATACAAAAAAGATGCAAAATCAAAAGCACAGCTTGTTCATACTCTTAACGGTTCCGGTGTCGCAATCGGAAGAACAACAGCGGCTATACTCGAAAATTATCAAAATGCGGACGGAAGCGTAACCGTTCCCGAAGTTCTCGTTCCTTATATGGGTACTGATTTAATAAAATAATTGCAAAAAGTTTTCCACATTTTTTTAATTTTCCACATTCGAGTTTTTAACAATTTAAATCAACCTTTTATTATGTGCAAAAATTCTGAAATTATTCAAAAAATTTTCCATAAATTTTCTTTTGCACAAAACAAGCAAAATTAAGAAAAAAAGACTTTTTCAACATTTTAAACATTCCCTAATACTATTACTAAAATAATATATACATTTCTTTTATTTTAAACGGAGGTTTTTCAGATGAGAGTAATTTGCGATACGCAAAAATTATCTGAAGTATGTCAGGTAATTCAAAAAGTTGTTTCAACAAAATCCACAATTCCGGCAATCGAAGGAATTTTACTCAAAGCTCTCGGTAACGAACTTATTTTGAGTGCATACGATTTGGAGGTTGGAATAAATACTTCGATAAACGCAAAAATCGAAGAGCCGGGCAGTATTGTTCTCAACGCAAAAACACTCTGCGATATTTTAAGACATCTTCCCGGCGACACTGTTTCGATTTATTCGGAAGATGACAGACTTAAATATAAAATAAAAAGCGGAGAATCCGAATTTTCGCTTATGGGAATTTCCGCAACGGATTTTCCCGAAATTCCAAATGTGGATTCGGGCTTTCCGATTGTTGTGGAAAGCAAGCTTTTGAAAGAAATGGTAAGCCAAACTATTTTTGCCGTTGCGACAAACGATTCAAAGGTTATACATACCGGTATCAAGTTTGAAATTTCCGAGAAAAAAATCAAGCTTGTCGCTCTTGACGGTTTCCGACTTGCGATAAGAACGGAAAATATTGATTATTTGGGAAATGATGTTTCGTTTGTAGTTCCCGCAAAATCGATTGACGAAGTTGTTAAAACGGCAAGTGACAACGACAGTATGATTTCAATTAACGTCGGCAAAAGACATATAAGTTTTGAAATTGATAATTATACAATTGTTTCAAGACTTCTCGAAGGTGAATTTTTAAATTATACAACGGCAATTCCCCTTTCGGGAACAACCGTGGCAAGGGTTGACACAAGAACGTTTATTCAAAGTATCGAAAGAACATCACTTATTATTACGGACAAATTCAAAAGTCCCCTCAGATGTATTTTCGATGCCGATTCGATAAAAATTTCAAGCGTTACTTCTGTAGGAACGGCAAACGATAAAATCCCCGCAAAAATCGACGGTGGCAGAGTTGAAATAGGATTTAACAACAGATATATTTTCGATGCGTTGAAAAATTGCAACGTTGACGAAGTAAGAATAGAATTGAACGGCCCTACTTCACCGATAGTCATTCTTCCGCCCGAAAACGATAATTTCCTTTATCTTGTGTTACCTATGAGGTTAAAAGCATAATGAAAATCAGAGTTAAAATTAAAGAAAAAGAAACAAGAAAAATTTCGATATCTACGGAATTTATCAGACTTGACGCTTTTCTTAAAATGTGCGATGCCGTTCAAAGCGGCGGTCACGCAAAAATTGTAATTCAAGACGGTGAAGTAAAAGTAAACGGAGAAATCTGTACTCAAAGAGGTAAAAAAATGCGTCTTGGCGACAAAGCCGAATTTGACGGAAAAATTTACGAGATTGTTTAAAAATGAAAATTACAAGGTTTGAAGCAACAAGTTTCAGAAATTTAAAAGATGTGAGTTTTGAACCGGATGAAGGAATTAATGTTATTTACGGTGAAAACGGTCAGGGAAAAACAAATATTATTGAAGCTATTTGGCTTTTTACCGGCTTTAAAAGTTTTCGCACAAGAAAAAATTCCGAAATGATTCCTTATGATGAAGAAAAATATGAAATTTCAATGGATTATTTTTCGGAAAACAGAAATCAAAACATAACTCTTTTGAGTGATAATTTAAAACAGGAAACTTACAAAAACGGAATTAAAATGGTTTCACCGAGGAGCATAATAGGCGAATTTTTTTCAGTTGTTTTTTCTCCCGCACATTTGAATTTAATTAAAGGCGGGCCGGATGAAAAAAGAAAATTTCTCGACATAGCAATAAGTCAAATTAAACCGTCTTATGCGAGAATGCTCAGTGATTATGTAAGAAGCTTAAAACAAAGAAATGCTTTGCTTAAAAAATTTTCCGAAACTTCTTATGAATATGATATGCTCGATTGCTGGGATGAATCGCTTTCAAATCTCGGCGGAAAAATAACTTACGAAAGATTAAAATATACTGAAAGTTTAACAGAATCGGCAATTGAAATTTATGACGGAATTTCAAACGGAAAAGAAATTTTGTCGGTAAAATACAATCAAGTCGGCAGAGAAGATAAATTTGAAGAAAAAGAAATTATTTTATCACTTAACGAAGCTTTAAAAAAAAGCAGAGAAAACGATATAAGAAACAAGTTTACATCAAAAGGGCCGCACAGAGATGATTTTGAAGTAAACCTAAATTCAAGAAATATAAAAAATTTCGGTTCACAAGGTCAGCAGCGTTCTGCGGCATTGTCACTCAAGCTTGCAGAAGCTTCGCTTATAAAACAAATAAATGACGAACAACCTGTGGCATTGCTTGATGATGTTATGAGCGAGCTTGATTTGGGACGACAGGATTATATTTTGAACAAATTAAAAAATTGGCAGGTTTTTATTTCCTGCTGCGAGCCGACACAGGTTTTAAGGATGAAAAGCGGAAAAAGCTTTCATATAGAAAACGGAAAAATAATTTTTTAGGTGATTTTTATGTACCTTCATTTAGGTCAGGAAACGGTTATAATGCAAGATGAAATAGTCGGAATTTTTGACCTTGATAATACTACTGTTTCAAAGGTTACGAGAGATTATCTTGCGAAAGCCGAAAAAAACAAACAGGTTGTAAATGTAAGCTTTGAATTGCCGAAAACCTTTGTTTTGACAAACAGTAAAAATCAGGGAAATAAAGTGTATATATCGCAAATTTCCTCATCAACGCTCCTTAAAAGAGCTGAAAATGTATATGACAATAACAAATAATACCGATTTTTTCGGTTATGGAGGGTATAGCATTGGATAATTTTGAAAACATCGAAAAAGAAAATCAGGAAGAAAATTTTGAAGAAAAACTGATTCAATTTGACGATGAAGAAGAAATGGATACGGTTGTTACCGAAGAATACGGTGCTGACCAAATTCAGGTTCTCGAAGGACTTGAAGCTGTCAGAAAACGTCCCGGTATGTATATCGGTTCGACAGGGCCAAAAGGTCTTCATCATCTTGTTTATGAAATTGTGGATAACTCGGTTGATGAAACTCTTGCGGGTTTCTGCACTCATATTGAAGTTGAAATACTTCCCGACAATGTTATATCCGTGCGTGATAACGGACGTGGTATTCCCGTTGAAATTAACGAAAAAACAGGTTTGCCTTCCGTAACGGTTGTTTTAACAGTGCTTCATGCAGGCGGTAAATTCGGCGGAAGCGGATATAAGGTTTCCGGCGGTCTTCACGGTGTAGGTTCATCTGTTGTTAACGCACTTTCGGAGTGGCTTGAGGTTGAAGTTTCCCGTGACGGACACATTCACCGTCAAAGATTTACAAGAGGTAACATAGCTTCCGAGCTTGAAATCGTCGGTGATACGGAAGAAACCGGTACGCTTGTAAAATTCAAAGCCGACCCCGAAGTTTTTACGGAAACTACGGAATACGAATTTGAAACCTTGCAGCGCAGACTTCGTGAAACGGCGTTTCTCAATGCGGGACTTAAGCTTACATTGACCGATAAGCGTGACCCCGAAAATATAATTGAAGAAGTTTACTGTTACGAAGGCGGTATAGGAAGCTTTGTTGAGTATATAAACGAATCAAGAGGTCTTACACCTTTGCATGAAAAAGCAATTCATTTTTCGGCTGTAAGCGGTGACAGAAGTGCTGAAATCGCAATGATGTATAACGACAGCTTCAACGAAACGCTTTTGTCATTTGCAAACAATGTACGCACCGTTGACGGCGGTACGCACGAAACAGGCTTTAAAACCGCTTTGACAAGAGTTTTTAACGATTACGGAAAAAAATATAATATCCTCAAAGACGGCGATAAAAAGCTTTCGGGTGATGATGTAAGAGAAGGCTTGACCGCAGTAATAAGTGTTAAGCTTACGGAAGCCGAATTTGAAGGTCAAACAAAAGGAAAACTCGGAAACACGGATATAACTCCCCTTGTTTCGCAAACGGTTTATGAAAAGCTTACAACATATTTTGAAGAAAATCCGCAGGTTGTAAAAGCAATTTTCAACAAAGCTTTAGAAGCTGCCCGTGCAAGGGAAGCGGCAAGAAAAGCAAGGGATTTGGCAAGAAGAAAATCGGCTCTTGAATCAAATTCACTTCCCGGAAAGCTTTCAGATTGTACATCAAAGGATTCAACTCTTACCGAGCTTTACATCGTCGAGGGTGACTCTGCGGGAGGTTCCGCAAAAAGCGGACGTGACAGAGAGTATCAGGCGATACTTCCCCTTTGGGGTAAAATGCTCAACGTTGAAAAAGCAAGGCTTGATAAGGTTATCGGCAATGATAAGCTTACACCCGTTGTGCTTGCACTCGGCACGGGAATAGGTGAAGATTTTGATATTTCAAAATTGAGATACGGCAAAATAGTTATTATGGCCGATGCCGACGTTGACGGTGCACATATCAGAACATTGCTTTTGACTTTCTTTTTCAGATATAT
>CAYYRN010000068.1:0-5601 GCA_964474295.1 uncultured Eubacteriales bacterium | reverse complement strand
AGGATTTTGTTTGAAAAAGTTTTCTGTTAAACTTATATCTGTTTTCTTTGCATTGTTCATTTTCAGCACAACGGGATTTGCGGCAACATCCGTTGCGGCAAAAAAGATTACAGGTCAGGAAGCTCCCGCAATTCAAGTATTAAAAGAGCTTACGGGCAAAAATTCAAAAGAAGCCGTGTCTTCCGATGAAGAAGACGAAAAAACCGAGCTTATTATTTCGAGCGAGCATTTGTCGGTAACGAAAGGCAGACGTATTCAGCTTACCGCCACGGTAACGGGTGTTGACGAAACTCCTGAAATTTTGTGGACTTCATCCGATGAAAAAGTCGCCAAGGTTGACAAAAAAGGACGTGTCAGAGGCATTGAAGCCGGAAGAGTTATCATCACGGCAAGCACAACTGTAAACGGCGAGGATTTAAGCGCATCATATGCACTTAACGTTGTAACAAGCTCAAATTTAGTTAAGGATTTTCTCGAAGAACGCCAGGTATTGAGCTATCAGTACAGTTATATTGATGACTACTACTACACCAATGACAAAGAAGCATGGCAGTACAATTTCGGTTACGGAAAGCTGTATGACATTGTTGCACCTTACATTCTTCTTGAATATGACTACGTTAGGGTTTTCTTCACTTATGAGGATAAGGATTGGATGATTCAGCTTTGGAAAGGTCAATACGGTCTTGTGTTCTACGGCAGTGAAATCGGAATTTACACAAAACCTCATTCGGAGGAAGAAGACACTTTCTGGACATTTTATCAATGCCCCGAAGAAAACGATTGGGTAAAAATGGAAATGACGCTCTATCACCGTGAGCTTAACGGCACTTACACAAGGGAATTTTCACGTCCCTATGACGATTATTGGTGGTGTACGGGATTCAAGGACGGTCATTTGAGAAAGGAAGAACCGGCAGACGAGCTTCGTATGTACGGAAGAATAACCTTAAAGGATGAAGAAATGGCGAAATTGTTCACAGACGGACTTAAAGTTTGCGGTTTTGAAAGAAATGAAAACCTTGAAAAAATCCACGATGACCAGTTCTATGCGGAAGGCAGTGATGTTTATTTCCAGTGGCAGGATATCAGCGAGGCGGAAAACACAATGCCGATAAAAATTACGGCGGGATATCTTTTCGTTTCAAACATTATTTTGCTCATTCTTTCAATCATTTCGTTCTTCTCGTTAATCGGTCTCGGTGCTATAATTTTTATTTAATTTAACAAAAAAATTCGGGAGCTGTAAAAAACTTGTGTTTTTACAGCTCCTTTTTAGTTAATATCATATCTTTTATGCCGAATAAATTTCAAGTGTTTTCAGTGTCGCAAAGCCTCTTGTTTTTTCTATTACGATTTTAACGGCACTTGTAACAGTGGGCTTATTCGGCAAAATCAATTTTTTGCCGCCCACGACAGAATGTGTTTCCGCCTTTTTGAACTTACCGTTTTTAAGAGTGTAAATCGAAAAACTTTCGATTTGCTGACCTGTCGACAGATTTTCTCCGAGTTCAATCATCCTGATTATTTTTTCTTCACCGAAGTCGGCGGTTATTTCGATTTTTTTATCGGTTTCTCCCGAAAAGAAATACGTTTCGTCATCACTTTTTAAATTTTCAACGCTGTCTTCTCCGCAATTTGACGTGAGAACCGATTTCTTTATAAGCGGTTTTGATTTGAGCAATTCCATATCTGCACCGAAGCTGACAAGAGTTGATTTTTCCGCTTCGTGTATTCTTCCTCTTTGGTCAATGGGAACGCCCAATTCGAGAACCGTGTTTCCGCCGACAGTCGAAAAATAAATATCTTTAAGCCTGTGCAGGAACATTGAAATTTCATCCTCGCTTTTGACGTAAAACCAACTGTCACGCATTGATATATCCGCAACGGCAGGCTGCCAGCAGAAAGAATTTGATTTTTTCAACGCTTTAAGACTGCCGAGGTCAAGCTCCATTTTGCCCTGACCGTCGGCGGAACGGAAAGTATCGGGCTTTGATTTGTCCGCTTTTGTGATTTTTTGAAATCGGTTCACGGGCTTGATAACGTTCCATTCTTCGGGACGGCAAACCACCTTTGAGTTGCCTATGTGTCTGACATCGGGGCCGTTGACTATAACTGCCGACGGCTGCAAAGACCTGATGAGAGCATAATACCTTTCAAAATCATATTCGTGCTTTATCTCACCGTTTAAATCAAATTTGACCTCATAAATTTCGCCGTATTTTGTCAAAAGCTCCGTAAGCTGCGAGCAAACCAAATCGTCATAAGCTTTGCCCGTTTTTTCGGTATTTCTGTCACAAAGAGAAAAGCTGAATCCGAACTTCAAGCCTGCTTTTTTACACTCGTCGCTCAGTTCTTTTACGATATCGCCCTTTGAATTTAAATAAGGTGAATTTTTCAAGCAGTAAGCCGTTGTATCGCTTTGCCACATACAAAATCCGTCATGGTGCTTTGCGGTAAGTATAACGCCTTTCATACCGGCATTTTTAAAAACCTCAACCCACTCACTGATGTCGATATCGGTAGGGTAAAAAGCGTTCGCTTCCGTTTTTCCGTTTCCCTCCTGCATTCCGACGAACGTATTAAGTCCGAAATAAACCCAAGCCGCAAACTCGGTTTTTTGCCACGAAACCTGTCTTTTTTCGGGAAGGACGCTGTTTACAATTTCGATTAAATTATTTTTATTCTTAAACAAAGCCTTATACCTGCCTTAGATTTTTTGTCCTGTGCGAATAATATTATATCAGCAATTCACGCTCTTTACAACAAATAAATCTTTAAATTTAATTGAATGTATGATATAATTTCACATATAATGTTTTGTGAGGTGTAAAATGAATAAATTTAAAGGTGCGATTTTCGACCTTGACGGAACAGTGCTTGACTCTATGAAGGTTTGGCAAAGGGTTGATGAAAAGTTTTTTCTTTCCAGAAATATGCAGGTTCCCGACGGGTACATACAGGCTATTTCCCCACTCGGCACATACAACGCCGCAGTTTACACAAAAGAAAAATACGGCATAAAAGAAAGCGTCGAAGAAATTATGGCGGAATGGCACGACAGCGGAAAGGACGAATATTCAAAGCACGTTGTTTTGAAGCCTTTTGCAAAGCAGTATATAAATTTTCTGAAAGAAAACGGAACACGTCTTGCGGTTGCAACAGCATCCGACCCCGAAATGTTTGAAGAATGTCTTAAAAAGAACGGGATTTTCGATGCGTTTGACTTTTTCACAACGGTAAATGAAGCCGGCAGGGGCAAGGGCTTTCCCGACATTTATCTTGCCACCGCAGGCAAATTCGGAATTAATCCCGAAGAATGTATGGTTTTTGAAGACATACTGACAGGCATAACTTCCGCAAAAAGCGTCGGCTTTTACTGTGTGGGAGTGTATGACGAAAGCTCAAAAAAAGATTCGCAAAAAATCAAAGCCGTTGCGGACAGGTTCATTTACAATTTTGAAGAAATGCTTTAAAAATGTATAAACTCCCGTAAAGTGCAGAAAATATGCACGGGAATAAAATCCCGAATTTATTTAAGGAGTTTTACACAATGAACGAGAAAAAGAATCAGAACAAGCAGGAACAAAAGAACCAGCAGAACAAGAACTATTCTCAGGGCGAAAATAAAAAGCAGCAGGACAAAGAGAACAAAAAGAAAGACAACTTTGAATTCTGAGACTTACAGTTAAAATGAAAATTCCGCCGTGGCTTATTTGAAAGCTCACGGCGGGATTTTTTTATTTTCGGCACTATTCGGTTTTCTTCTGTTCTTTTTTCCATTCCCCTTTGCCGTAAAAGACAAGCGAAACCGCTGTTCCGACAATCCAGCCGACAGGCCACGAAAGCCATATTCCCGTCGAACCCAAAAATCCGCTCAGCACAATTGCGAGAACAACACGCAAAACAAGGTCGGTAAACGTTGCGGTCATAAACTGACTCATTTTTCCCGCACCACGCAAAATTCCGTCGGAAACCAGCTTCATTGAAGCAACGAAATAAAACGGCGAAACGATTTTCAAAAATTCGATTCCCACTTCCGTTGCCTTTTGGCTGCCACCGTCGATGAATATACTTACAAGGCTTCCGCTGAAGAAGAAATACAGTAAAAACAGCGGAACACAAATCAACCAAACAAGACGAAGTCCCGCTTTGAATCCGCTGCGAACTCTGTCAAGCTTGCCTGCGCCGATATTCTGCGATGTGTAATTTGAAATTCCGTTACCCATTGTTGTAAAGGAAGTTATAACAAGATTGTTAAGCTTTATCGCCGCCGCATATCCTGCCGTTACGCTCGAACCGAACGAATTTATAACACCCTGAATAATTATGTTTCCGACCGAAATAAAGCTCTGCTGCAAAATGCTCGGTACAGCTATTACGGCTATTTTTTTGAAAATGTGCCAAGAAAATATCGGTGCTTTTTCTTCGGATTTGATTTTTGAAAGCCGCATAAAAATGAACGCTAAAGCCAAAACGCAGCTTATGCCCTGACATATAAAAGTTGCCCAAGCCACACCGTCAACACCCATTTTAAAGGTTGTGACAAAAAGGATATCCATAGCGATATTTCCCGTTGAAGATGCCGCAAGGAAGATAAACGGAGTTTTTGAATCACCGAGTGCCGAAAAAATTCCCGTTGCGACATTGTAGAAAATCACGAACGGAAGCCCCAAAACATAAATGTCGAGATAGAGCTTTGAATCCGAAAAAATATCTGCGGGTGTTTTAATCAATTTCAGCATTTCTTCGGAAAAGCAAAAGCCGAACAGCATAAGCAAGGCACACAAAACTCCGCTTGAAATGAGTGTTGTATAAACGGTCGTTTTTAAATCTTTAAAACGCTTTGCTCCGAAAAATCTCGAAACCACAACCGAGCAGCCGATATTGCAGCCGAAACCGAAAGCTATGAAAATAAGCGTTATTTCGTAGCTGTTGCCGACTGCCGCAAGTGCGTTTTCGTTAATAAATCTACCCGCAACGAAGCTGTCCGCAATGTTATAAAGCTGTTGAAAAACAACACTCCCGAAAAGCGGCAGACAAAATTTCCAAAGAACGGATGCGGGATTGCCTTTTGTCAAATCTCTGTTCAACATTCTCACCTTCACAAATTATCTGAAAATAATTTTAATACAATACATATTAAATATCAATCATCATAATAACGAAAATAATATTCGATAAGTTTTTACTTTTGTTAAAAAATTATTAGAAATTATTTTACGGCTTGACAATCATCCGAAATAAGATATAATAAAGGTGAAGATAAATTTGAAAGGAGCCAAAAACATATGGATATCAGCACAATCATTACAGCAGCAACAGACTTTTTCAAGAGTATTCCTTGGGAAAATGTTATTCAGTCTTTTATCGACAGCGTAGCGGGAATCAATTGGGATTCGCTCAAGAGCCTTTTTGACGGTTTTGATTTCACGGGCGGTTCTCTCCAGGCAGCTATTGACGTTGTTGTTGCCGTTATTTCTTCATTCTTCGGCGGCTGATTTTAAAAAAAGTCGGGCTTTTCCTTTCGGGAAAGCCTGTTTTTTTGCCGCAAAATAAAAATCACAGGCACGGTAAAGCTTTTTGCAATTACCGTGCCTG
>CAYYRN010000067.1:0-5747 GCA_964474295.1 uncultured Eubacteriales bacterium | reverse complement strand
ACCGCCTTTCGTCATCCTGAACGTAGTGAAGGATCTCCTTGCGGTTAAGCGGTATACTTTAGTAGATCTTTCGCTACGCTCAAGATGACAATATAAGAAAATGGTACAGTTTTTTGGAATAAAAATGTCAAAACTAAATGACAGATCTAAAAAGAATGACAAAAAGTATAGACGATACAATCTCACTAAAAAATTATTGTAGGTTGATTGTATCGTCTAAGCGAAAATCATACTGCAAAAATCAAAAATAATCCCCTGTCGGTCACCATAATAAAAGCAACGGGACTGACAGGGGATTAAATCGCAGAACGAAAAACTTATATAAAATTTTATGTCACAAAAACGGTATTTTGACTGTGTGAAAAACGAAAGGAATTAAAGAAAAAATGCGAAGCACGTTACATTTTAATAACCGTATTTCTTTTTGCTTGTTATCAGGAAAACAACCGAAACAATCAAAGCAAGAGCTTCGGCGGCGACAATTGACAGCCAAATGCCGTCAAGACCGAGCAGGAGCGGAAGCAGAAGAACTGCGGCAACTTGAAACAGTAAAGTCCTCAAAAAAGATATGAGTGCGGAAATAAGGCCGTTGTTGAGTGCCGTGAAGAATGACGATGAAAAAATATTAATTCCCATAAAAATGAATGCGATGCTGTAAAGTGAAAATCCTCTTTTTGTCATCTCGTAGAGTTCAAGGTCGTAGCTTGCAAAAAGCTTTGAAAGAACACCGGAAAGGAGTATCGCCAGCACGCACATCACAACACCCGAAATTGTATTAAAAATCATACTTTTTCTGTAAACGTTTTTCAATTCTTTTTTGTTTGCCGCACCGTAGTTGTATCCGATTATCGGAGCTGTGCCGATTGCATATCCGACATAAATGGCAACGAAAATGAAGTTGACGTACATTATAACACCGTATGCCGCAACGCCGTTTTCGCCGGCATATTTCATAAGCTGTAAATTGTAAAGCATATTGACAAGCGAGAGCGAAACGTTAGTCATCATTTCCGAAGAACCGTTACCGCACGCTTTTGCGAGAAGTTGAAAATTAATTTTCGATTTTACAAGTCTAAGCTCACTGTCATTTTCTTTAAGGAAGTATATAATCGGAATTATCGCACCTACAACCTGACTGATGCCCGTTGCGAGAGCTGCACCGACAACGCCCCACTTGAAAACGTATATCATCAAAAAATCAAGCACAATGTTCGTGCATCCTGCAATCAATGTGATTCCCAAACCGAATTTCGGCTTTTCGGCGGTGACGAGAAAACTCTGAAAAGCGTTTTGAAGCATAAAAGGAGTAAGTGTAATCAAAAGGATTCTGCCGTAGGTTACGCACGGGGCGATAAGGTCTTCGGTTGCACCCAAAAGAAGTGCGATTTTTTCAATAAAAATTAAGCCTAAAACGCTCAAAGCGATGCCCGAAATCAGCAGCACAAATATCAGCATTGAAAAAACTTCGTTTGCCTCTTTTTTTCTGTCCTGTCCGAGCTTCATAGAAACCAGCGCACTGCCGCCCGTACCTATCATAAAGCCGACAGCACCGAGCAGCATCGGAAACGGCATAATCAGATTCACGGCGGCAAATTCCGTCTTGCCAACGAAGTTAGATACGAAAAAGCCGTCCACAACACCGTAAATCGATGTGAAAATCATCATAATTATCGACGGAAAAACAAATTTGAAAAGCCGCTTGTAATTAAAATGGTCAGAGAGTTTAATTTCCATATGATAACCTCCTAAAATCAAAAATTGCCGGATAAGGAAAACAGGCGTTTCAGCCTGAGCCTTATCCGGCACAACATTTCTTTTGAATGTTTTGCCCTCCGAGCTAACGGAGTAGATTGTAACATATAAGCGTTTAAAATGCAAGAGAAAATTAAAGTTTTTACGGCAAATCCATTTTCATTTTGCTGAATTTTTGTCCCCACGCATTTGCCCAGCTTTCGCAGTAAACCTTATAATAGGAAACATTGTTTTTTTCTCTGTAAGAAGCGAAGCAGTTGCACCAAATCATAGACGGCAAGGCTATTACGAAATAGTAAAGCGGCCCCAAAAGTAAGCACTGCCAGGTGTGTCCGTATTCGTGTATGCGTGTGTTGTAAGTCCATTTTACTCTTTCAGGGCAGTCCTTTACGAAAATGAAAAGTCCAAGTGAAAGACCGCCCGATTTCCACGGAAGAAAAACGATGTAAGAATACCCGAAACGTTGACAGGGACGCTTTTTGATTTTTGTGCAGATGAGAAAAGCTATTCCGCCGACAAGATTCACGGGCAATCCCCAAGTCCATTGAACGAGGTAAAAAAGGAAATTAAGAAATTTGTTTTTAAAATTTTTTTCTTTTTCATCAGGTGCTTTTTTTGTAATGTCAATCATTTTTCGGCACTCTCCTTTTCTTTTTTTAATTCAAGTAAAATCAAGTATTCGCCGTTTTCGTCTGTTTCGATGTATTGCTCGGAATTATTGTTTTGACCGAGCCAAGTGTTTTCAAGCTTTTGTCCCGAAATCAATTCGCAGCGTTTTTTCTGCTCCTCGGTGAGCGTGACACTGCCGTATTTCTTTTTTGTCGCAACAGCCGCACGAATCATAGCGTGGTCTTCTTTTGTCATATGGAAGTTTTTAAGAAGAATAAGTGCAGCAACAGCCGCAATAATGGGAATTACCGCAATGCAAAGTCTGACACCCGCAACAGCACTGCTTGATTGCGTAAAAAGTGTGCCGGTTGCTTTTTCGTATTCTGAAACCCTGTCACCCGTAACAAGCCCGAAGCCCTGCAGGGTGAAGCCTACCAAAGCCGCCATAACACCGCTTATACTTTTCTTGATAAGCGTGCTGAAGGTTGAAATGACACCTTCACGTCTTCTGCCCGTGATAAGCTCATCAACGTCAGTCAAATCAGGGAAAATGTTTGTCGAAACAAAACCGAGTCCCGACATTCCGAAAGGATAAAGTATCATACTTATCATCATCAGCACAGTCCAAAGCAGCGAACCGCCCGGCTGCATTATTAAGCCTATTGCAAGTCCCGCTACCATAAGCGGCGTTACAATGCTGCCGCACTTTTTCTTTCCGTGCTTGATTGTAAGTGCGTAATTAAGCGGAAACGCACCTGCCTCCGCAACACCTGCGACGGCATTGAAAATTGCATATTTGCTGTACTGGTTTGCAAGATATTTTATGTAATACACTTTTGAATTTGCGTAAAATCCCGTTGCGAATTGATAAGCGAGGCTCATAAAGAAATATTGTCTGAAAGATTTGTTCTTGAAAACAAGAATATATTCTCTTATTATGTATGAAACGTCTAATTTGTCGTTTACATCATCAAGCGAGCTTCTTTCTTTTGTTTTTGCATAGGTGAGAAAAACGGAGACGGAAAAGAAAACCGCAAGAACTATACCGATGATAAGAAAAGGTGCTTTGGATTGTGAGGTTATGTCGTCATTTGAGCCGAAAAGAGCGAGGATTAGAACAACGATACCGAATGACGGCACCATTCCCGCCGAATTAAAAAGGTAGCCGACGGAGTTGTACTGTGTTCTTAGATTGTATTCGGGGGCAAGCTCCGGCAGCATTGCCGTGTGCGGAACGCCGATTATCGTATAAGCCGTTTTGTAGAGCATATAGACGATAACAAAATATAACATAGCTTTAGATGAGTTTACCGAACCGTCAAGTCCGTAAGAGTTCCACAAAAGCGTGTACGAAACTGCCATAAGCGGTATTCCCCAAAGAAGATACCGCCGATGCTTGCCGGTTTTTGAGCGTGTGCGGTCGGTGATGATGCCCATTACGGGGTCGGTAATCGCATCCCAGACAGTGGCAACCATAACAACGATGCCTGCCTGATTCAGCGAAAGGTTTACAACATCGGTAAGAAACACGGTAAAATACATACTGATAATGTACCCGGCTCCGCCCATATACATATTGGCGTAGCTGTAGTTAATCATCGGCAGAACGGTTGTTTTAAAGTCACCCTCAACACCGATTGCTTTCTTTATTCTTTCACCCATTCGCTTCACCTCGGAATGTTTAAAATTTATTCGGTATTTGTTTTCTTTTTTATGATACAATTTTATTTTGATTTAGTCAACAGTAAAAACATCTTAATTCTAATTTGGAATTAAATTTACTGCATTTGGCAATATATCCAAAAAATATGACGATTTATGCCTGATTTTCTTATTTACTTTTTTGTTTAAAGGTGTTATAATTTTGAGTGACATATTTCATATGTATAAGTTATTAATTTTCCATTTTATTAAGGGAGGAAATTCATAATGGCAAGAAAAACCAAGACAATGGATGGTAACAATGCCGCCGCTTATGTGTCATATGCTTTCACAGAAGTTGCCGGTATTTACCCCATCACTCCGTCAAGCCCCATGGCTGACTATGTTGACCAGTGGTCTGCACAGGGCGTAAAAAATATTTTCGGCACAACAGTTAAAGTTGCCGAAATGCAGTCTGAAGCAGGTGCGGCTGGTACCGTTCACGGTTCACTCAACGCAGGTGCTCTCACAACAACTTATACCGCTTCACAGGGTCTTCTTCTTATGATACCCAATATGTATAAGATTGCCGGTGAGCTTTTGCCCTCGGTTTTCCACGTTTCGGCACGTTGCGTAGCATCGCACGCACTTAACATTTTCGGTGACCATTCCGACGTATATGCTTGCCGTCAGACAGGCTTTGCTATGCTTGCGGAAACAAATACACAGGAAGTTATGGATCTCGGTGCTGTTGCTCACCTTGCAACAATCAAAAGCCGTGTTCCGTTCATCAACTTCTTCGACGGCTTCCGTACTTCTCACGAAATTCAGAAGATTTCAATTTGGGATTACGAAGACCTTAAAGAAATGTGCGATATGGATGCCGTTAACGCATTCCGTAAACGTGCGCTTAACCCCGAACATCCCGTAATGCGCGGTTCACACGAAAACGGCGACATCTTCTTCCAGCACCGTGAAGCTTGTAACGAATATTACAACGCTGTTCCCGGTATTGTTGAAGACTATATGAACAAGGTAAACGCAAAGCTCGGCACAGATTACAAGCTCTTTAACTACTACGGCGCTCCCGATGCGGAAAAAATCATCGTTGCTATGGGTTCAATCTGCGACGTTGCCGAAGAAGTTATCGATTACCTTACAGCTAAGGGCGAAAAAGTCGGTCTTGTTAAAGTTCGTCTTTACAGACCTTTCTCTGCCGAAAAGCTTGTTGAAGCAATTCCCTCAACAGTTAAGAAAATTGCCGTTCTTGACAGAACAAAGGAACCCGGCTCACTCGGTGAACCTCTTTTCCTCGATGTTGTTGCAGCTTTGGCATCTCAGGGCAGACAGGCTGAGGTTATCGGCGGACGTTACGGCCTCGGCTCAAAAGATACACCTCCCGCAAGCATCTTTGCGGTTTATGAAGAACTTGCTAAGGAAAATTCCAAGAAACAGTTCACAATCGGTATCAACGATGACGTTACACACCTTTCTCTTGAAGAAAAAGAAGCTCCCAACACTGCTGCTGAAGGCACAATCGAATGTAAGTTCTGGGGTCTCGGCGGTGACGGTACAGTAGGTGCAAACAAAAACTCAATCAAGATCATCGGTGACCATACCGACAAATATGTTCAGGCATATTTCCAGTATGACTCAAAGAAAACAGGCGGTATCACGGTTTCTCACCTTCGTTTCGGTGACAAGCCCATCAAGAGCCCCTACTACATCAACAAGGCTGACTTCGT
>CAYYRN010000066.1:0-5845 GCA_964474295.1 uncultured Eubacteriales bacterium | reverse complement strand
CAAAAACTTTCACTCGCCGCAAGGAGATTCTTCACTTCGTTCATGATGACGTAAAAATGAGGATGACAGTTAAAACAAGGATAGAAATAATCACTCACGCAAAAAACGGCGGGAAAAGTTGTTTCCCCTGCCCCAATCCTTCGTTTCATCCAAGGATGACAGGCAGGGTTTGCTTTTTTTTGCACAAACCTCAACGAGCTTTTTCGCTAAAGTTCAAGATAGCATATGTGCTTAGACGATTCTTTACTTTGTTAAGCACGGTGATTAAATAAAAGCGACAAAGAATGTCCTGACAAAAAAAGTCCGATAAAAATTAACGTCCCTGCCGAGATTCTCCATTTTACTCAGAATAATCGGCAGGGCGAAAAAATATAAAAATATATATGCGTTATTTGTTCAAGAGATGTAAATTCGTTATTTTCCGTATGGCGAACCCAAATGTGTTGTCGAGTTAATAAAATCGAAAACGATATCACCGTATGGATTTGTGCCTTTTTTGTAAAAAATAATTTTGGTAATGCCCGTGTTTTTAAAATCCAAATCAAAAACGGGAACATTTTCCCTGAACCCCATACAGATAAAGCAGAGATAAGTCATAATTGCGGCGTGGCAAACAAGTGCGACTTTTTCCCCGTTTGAATGATGACTGCGGATGTATTTGACAGCCTCATCGGCTCTGTCGAAAAGTCCTTTTTCGTCTTTAGAGTCTGTATAGCATAACAGAGGTAGCGAGCTGTCGCAATCAGATGCAAGAACGGCATCAGAATTGATTGTGCGTACGAAATCGAAATCGGTTCCGTATTCTGGCGAAACACCCGCCTCGGTAATCAACGGCAAAATTTGAAGAATATGGTTTCTCTTTTGATTCTTTATAATTTCGCTTGCGGTGTGAACCGTTCTTTGCAACGCACTTGAATAAATCATATCAAAGTCAACATCTTTAAGATGTTCCCCGACAAGTTTCGCTTGATTAATACCTTTTTCGGTAAGAGCGGGGTCAAAAATTTCCTTTAAAGAAATGCTTGCACTGTCACGGGGGACGTTTCCCCTGCTTTCGCCGTGACGTATTAAATACAGTTCCAGTTCGATAATAGGCTTTTGCTTTTCCATACATATTCTCCGTATATAAAAGTTGTAATTAATAATTAAGTTTGAGTTTTCCGCAGAATTGCACTGCTCTAAAACTTATTACCCGACAAATGAGCTTTCAAGGGCAGTATAAACAGAACAACGGATTATTTTAATTTTTACACTTATCCGTTTGCAAAAAGCTTCAAGTTTTTAAGTCCCTGCTCAACAGCCTGCAAATTATCCTCAATGCCTTCAAATTCAACGCTGAAATATCCGTCATATCCCGTGCTTTTAATTACCTCAATGCACTGTTTGACGGGAATATCGCCCTGACCGATAATTGTTCCTCGGACATAGTTGCCGCCCCGTGTTTTGAAGAAACCGCATCCGGGGTCATACCCTGCCCCGCTGCGCACAAGAAAATCCTTGGCGTGGACATATTTGACATAGTTTGCAAGTCTGCCGGCAGCAAGCACCGAATTTTCATCGGCACAAATAAAGTTGCCGCAATCGAAAAGAACACCGAAATTCGGGTCGCCCACTCCGCAAACGATTTTTTCGATACGCTCCGAATCCTGACAAAATGTGCCGTGGTTTTCAATCATCGTTTCTATGCCTTTTGTTTTGGCATATTCCGTAACGATTCTGCATCCCTCGACAAAGACGGGAAGTGCCTCATTAAAGCCCATAAACTTTTTTCTTTCGTCCTTGTATCCCCAGCCTGCATCGTGACGCATAAACCTTGCACCGAGTGCTTGCGCAACGTCAACCTTTGCCTTTATGCGTTCGATTTCTTTGTCGAAATCACCGCCGCAACCGTTGAGCATATCGGCAGATACGGTATAAATTGAAATTTCCGTTTGGCAATTTTCGGCTTCTCTGCGAAGCTCCTCGGCAAACTCGATTTCGCTTTTTCCGTCGGGAACATCCAAATCGATAAATTCAATTGCATCAAAACCCATATCTTTTACTTTTTCTATAAGAGAAAGCTGGGTGTATTTACCCTCATTTAACAATTTCTGAAAGCTGTACGACGTAACGGCAAACTTCATAATTAAAACTCTCCCATAATATTTTTAAGATACTCAACAGCCATTCCGATATCCTCTGCGGGATTGTCACCGACTTCTCTTTCAATTGTAAGGAAGCCTTTATAACCGATGCTTTCAAGTGCTTTGAGATAGTAAGGGAACGGTACAGAACCAAGTCCGAGCGGAACTTCTTCGTATGATGCGCCCTCAACTGCGTGTTCGCCCTCCGCAAGCTCCCTTGCACCGGGCATACCGTAAACATATTCGGGATTTTCGTAAAATCTCATATATCCGTCCTTTGCGTGGGTATGCACAATATAATCTTTAAGGTTGTAAACGGCTTCAACGGGTGCATCTGCCGAAACCATAATCAGATTTGCGGGGTCAAGATTCACTCCGACACCCCTTGAATTGAGCGAATCGAGAAATTTTTTGAGGACAGCGGATTTTTCGGGGCCCGTTTCAACGGCGAAATGTGCCTGAACGCTGTCGGCATATGTACTAAGTTCAAAACAAGCCTCCTGCATTATTTTGTACCTCGGATGCGTTTCGTCTGACGGCACAACACCAATATGCGTTGTTACAATATCAGTGCCGAGTTCCTTTGCAAGGTCGAGGATTCGTTTTGATTTTTCAACCTTCGAGGCATTCTTTTCGGGATAAACAAAACCGCCTCCTCCGAGGTCGCCGCAAAGTGCGGAAATAACAAGTCCGTTATCGGAAACGAGCTTTTTAAACTCGCTTATCTTCTGCGGAGTCATATTTTCAGGTGCCATATCTCCGTTTGAAGCATAAACCTGAATACCCTGCGCTCCGACTTCCTTTGCTTTTTTTACAGCCTCAGCCATCGGAAGACGGAAGCTGTCAACTATTACACCGACAGGAAATTTGTACATAAAATCTACCCCTTTTAAATAAAAAATTTCTATAAAACAAGCATTTTTTCAGCAAACTGTTTACAAAATTGATTATAACTGATATCATTATTTTTGTCAATAATTCAAAAACGCAGGAGGTTCAGACTATGGCAAAATTAAATGTAGCAGTTATAGGCTGCGGTAACATTGCCAACAGCGCACACATTCCGAACTATATCGCAAACGAAAATGTTGAAATTAAATATTTCTGCGATATTATTCCCGAAAGAGCCGACGCGGCTGTGAAAAAATACGGCTGCGGCAAAGCAATTTACGATTACAGAGAAATCCTGAACAATGACGATATCGATGCGGTTTCCGTCTGCACACACAACGATTGCCACTCGGAAATTTCAATTGATTTTATGAAAGCCGGCAAGGACGTTCTGTGCGAAAAGCCTGCTGCAAGAACCTTAAAAGAAGCCGTGAAAATGCAGTCTGTTTGTCACGAAACCGACAGAATCCTTTCAATCGGCGTTGTAAACCGTTACAACGATGCGGTAAACCGTGTTAAAAAGATGATTTCAGACGGCGAACTCGGTGAAGTTTTTCACGTTTACGCTTCTTTCAGGGCGCACCGTTCCATACCCGGTCTCGGCGGAGATTTCACAACAAATTCATCCTCCGGCGGAGGTGCTTTGATTGACTGGGGAGTGCATTATCTTGACCTTATAATGTATTGCTGCGGCGACCCCAGACCGCTGACTGCAAGCGGTGAGGCTTTCTGTAAGCTCGGCAAGGATATGAAAAACTACGTTTACGAAAATATGTGGGCGGAAGAAACGGGCGACAAAGAAAACGGCACTTATGATGTTGACGATTCCGTGACGGGAATTATCCGCACAGAGGGTCCCACAATTTCTTTCAACGGTGCTTGGGCACAGAACATAGGCGTTAAGGAAACGTACATCGATTTTATGGGTGACAAGGGCGGTATAAGGCTTGAATACGGCGGCTACTTTACTTTTTACACAACAAAAGACGGTGCTCTTGTTGAAGAAAAGCAGCGTTTTAAAATGAGTGACCACTACAAAAACGAAATCGATTCTTTCGTAAATTCCTGCATTACTCACACACCGAATCAGTCTTCGATAGACAACGCACTTCTTACATTGAAAATTATGGACGGCATTTACCGTTCTTCAAACATCCATAAAGAAGTTGTAATTTACAAAGACAGTTACGGTGTCGAAGAAGAATAAGAATAATTGATTATATTAAAAACGGAGCTGTAAAAACACAAGGTTTTTACAGCTCCTAAATTGTTATCTTTTTAAATTATCAGCCTTTTGCTATAAGCTTGGGAATAATAACAAACAGATAGTTATAGAACATTTCTCCGAGACGGTAGAAGAAGTTGCCTACCTGTGCAACGGCTGTCACTACAGGGTTGAGCGTAGCTTCGCCTGCATCCGTATTTGCCGAACCCTCTGTTGTTTTCTTAATTGCATATGTGTCAACGTGCGTCTTTTCGCCTGTTTCAAAATCTACAACATAAGCATTGTAAACAAGCTGACCGCCCTGAATTTCAACAGTTGAGAAAATGCCGCCGGGAACGTCACGCTGCGAGAAACAGTTTGCAACTACATCTGCGGGGAATACGGTATCGAAAACGTAATCACGGATGCTGTAATTCTTTGTGCCGGCAGTACCGGGAAGAATGTGACAAGTTCCTTCGGGATTAAGAGCGAATGTTGTTTGAACGCCGTTGAATTCTTCCGTTACATATTCAACATTTTCAACTTTCTTATCGCCGTAGACTTGAGTTGTTCTCATATAAACGTGGTCATGACCTGCCATTACAAGGTCGATATCAAGCTCATCAAACAAGGGAAGAAGAACTTCTCTCATAATAATCGTATCGGGTTTGATAATGTTTTTACCTGCCGAATATGCAGCTCTGTGCATAAGAACGATTTTCCACTGTGCGTCGGAATTGTTCATTTCGTTTTTGAGCCAATTTGTCTGACGGACAGTCATCGGATACATATCGTTTGTGTTAAGAACCACGATGTGTGCATTGCCGTAATCAAACGCATAGTATGCGCCCTCTGTTGAGGGGCTGATTTCGGGTGAATTGACGTTAAACATATTTCTGAACCAACCGATGTTGATTTTGTTTGTTATGTTACCGTCATGGTTACCTGCAACAGCAACGTGTGTAAGTGATGAATGGGCAAAAGAGAATTTGTCGAAATACCAATTCCACTCCTGCTGTGTGCAGTCGTTTACATAGTCACCGAGATTTGCGAAGAAATCCGCATCGGGCATTGTTTCAAGAGCCGATTTCATTACTTTTGAAGCTTTTGTAAAGTTTTCTTCATTACCTGCCTGAACGTCGGCAATTGCAATAAACTTGAAGTTGTTGTCGGCATCATCTGTTTTAAACGTTCCGATATCGCTCCAAAGGTTCTGAACATCATCACCTACTCTGTAATAATATTCCGTACCTGCTTTAAGTCCTGTAAGAGTTACTTTGTGAACATAAATTTCTTTGAAAGAATCGCAGCTTCCTCTGAATGTTTTAGCACCGTCAAAGGTTCCCTTATACTTTGCCGCCTCAACAAACTGAACGGCTGTTGCCGATTCTTCTTCCGTATGCCAGCAAACTCTTCTCTGCGTGGTTGTGTCATCAGCCATTGTCACGCTGATGTTCATAATTTTGTCCGACACTTCGTAATCTTTCGAGGCATCCGCAGCGTAGCACACGCTTGTGCAACCGAAGATTACGCAAAGTGAAAGAACAAGAGCAATAAACTTTTTCATAACTGTCTCCTTTTGTTTTTAAATATATATTATCCCCTTTCAGGGAAATACACGATTTTA
>CAYYRN010000065.1:0-5882 GCA_964474295.1 uncultured Eubacteriales bacterium | reverse complement strand
GACAGACAGACAGACAGACAGACAGACAGACAGACAGACAGACAGACAGACAGGTTTGTTCTGCCGTAAAGTAAGTTTAGTTTCAATTTATAACTTCACACCTCTAAACAGTGACATTTTCTGTGTCACTGTTTAGAGGTGTTTTTATTGATATGAGAAAAAATTCAGAATTGATTGTAATAACAAAAGCAAAGGACTTGATTTCGTACCTCTTTACTGTTACCGAAAAATCACCTAAAAAATTTCGTTTTACATTAGTAAATAGAATGATTAATATATCTCTCGAAATTCTTGAAAATTTGATATTTGCAAATGAAATAATGTTAGGTGAAAATGAAAAAGATAACGCTTTACGCTATAAACATCAAAAAACAGTAATAGCTAAATTAAAAATTTTAGATTCAATTGTTTTAATAGCCCGTGAGCAAAAATGTATTTTACCGAATCAGTATGAGATTCTATCACGGTATATTGGGGATTGCATTAATTTAACAGGTGCTTGGATAAATTCAGATAAAAAAAGAATGGGGATACGGTTGTGATTGAGGCTAATTCTTGGTGGTGGCTGCGTTCGCCTAACAACAATTCCAATAATGCGTGTGAAGTCAACAACGACGGCAACGCCAACAACAACTACAATGTCAATAACACTAACAAAGGTGTTCGTCCCGATTCACCTTGATGTGAGATAATGCAGGAGGGTTTCTGTGTTCAGTGCAAAAGGTAAAGGAATCGTATTCCCGCCTTATTGGCAAAAAGCTGCCGTCAAATGAGTGAACGGGGAAACTTTTTCACGAATTATCGTATTTTGCGATTGGCGGTGAAGATTTATTAATTATGATGATTTGTTTACGTTTGAAAACTTGTATCAGGCACACCTGAAAGCAAGAAAATGTAAACGAGGTAAAAAAGATGTGGTTCTTTTTGAACTGAATTTATCCAAGAATCTTTGGGATTTGTATGATGACTTAAAAAACAGAACTTACAAGGTTTCCGGTTATAATAAGTTCACAATTTATGAACCGAAAAAAAGAGAAATACAGGCTTTGGAATATAAAGACAGAATAGTCCAGCACGTTCTGTGTGACTTGTATTTATATCCTCTTTTAACTTCAAGGTTTATATTTGATAACGGTGCTTGTCAAAAGGGTAAGGGTACGGATTTTGCCATAAAAAGATTGAACAAGTTTCTTAGTGATTATTATAAAAAGAATAAAACCTGCGGATATATTTTGAAAGCAGATGTTAAGCACTTTTTCCCCAACATAGATCATAAAATTCTAAAGAGAAAAATTTTAAAATTAGTTGATGATGTTGATATTGCAAATCTTATAAGTGAAATTATCGACAGTTACAACTCTGACACGGGCAAGGGTATTCCTATGGGTAATCAAACAAGTCAATTGTTCGCTCTTTACTACCTTGATGGAATTGATAGACTTGTAAAAGAAAGATTACATATAAAATATTACACCCGTTATATGGACGATTGCATTTTGATACATGAAAGTAAGGATTATTTGAAGAACTGTTTAAACAGAATGGAAGAAGTTCTTTCGGAAGAATTGTATCTGGAATTTAATAAAAAAACACAAATTTTTCCGATAAAAAACGGTGTTGATTATCTCGGATTTCATTTTTATTTGACTGAAACGGGAAAAGTAATTCGCAAAGTGAGACAATCGACTAAAAAGAAATATAAAAAGAAAATGAAAAAAATGAAAGAAGATTACAACAATGGTTTAATTGAATACGAGAAAATCGAAAAAACCTTACCCGGATTTAACGGTCACTTGTCTCGCGGGCATACTTATCGCTTAAAAAAAGCTGTATTGAAAGATTTTGTGTTGATAAAAAAGTGGTAGACAATCAGTCAAAAAGGAAAAATTTCCCCTCAACACTGCATTTTGTTACAAAAAAACTGCATTTCGGGACAAAAGGCTTTGATTTTATTAAAAATGTGGTATTATTATCTTATGGAAGTTATAAAACTTTAAAATAAAAATTGGAGGAGTAGAAATGAAAAAAACTGTCAAACGAATATTGTCAATTTTTCTCTGTGCGGTAATGGTACTCGGTTGTGTACCGCTTTCGGCTTTGGCTGCGCAGGAAAAAAGCGAAGTAAGTGCAAATTTGGAAAAAGACGGATTGAGTGTTGACTCGACAAATACCATTGGCGACATTCTTTCGCAGTCGATTGAAAACCAAAATGAGGAAAACGATTCGAGCTACGGAATTGTTTCCGCAAAAACGAAAGAGAAGTATGTTGAAGTTGAATTTGTCAACGAACAGGCTTGTACCTTGGTAGCAGCTCTTTATGATGATGACAGCGGCAAGATGTTGACTTACGCATTGAAAGAGGTTGAAGCCAATGAAGCGGAAGCAACATTGACCTTTAATGTTGCAAAAATGCCCGAATATTATCTTGTTCGTGTTTTTCTTGTGGGTGATAAAAAGCAGGCACTTTGCGATGATTATTCTTACATAGAAAAAACGCACAATTATGTTGAAGCACAGGCAAAAACCGTTGATGACTTTGAAGGCGAAATTATCATCAATTTTGACGAAGACAAAACCAACAACTTTGCGGTTGTTGCCGAAAACGGTGTGGAAATAAGTTCATCAAACGGCTATAACAAACTTGCAATCGTTGATGAAGAAAACGGAATTTATACTTTCGCCAATATCGATAAGAGCCTTTCATCCCTAAAGGCGGGAGAAGTTCTTTGCTACGGTGACAATGCTGAAAATGCACTTGTTTTGAAAATATCAAAAATCAAAATCAGCGGAAGCACAGCCACCGTTTGGGCAAAAAAGGATGCGGAAATCGGTGAGCTTTTCGACTTTGTGAAAACAGATTTGCAATCGGACGGAAGTGCCGCAGAAAAAAGCGTTGACGTAAGCGGTGTCGAGGACGGCATAACTTACGAGGGAATGGAAGAATATGTTGAAGATGATGTTCAGCAGTCTGCACTCATTGATGAAGAATATAATGGCAAAATGTATCGCCCCGTTTGGAAAGTCAACGAAAAAATCGGAAACGACGGTGAGCTTTCGGGAACTTATGTTGAATTTAAGTTTGAAATAAAAGTCGGTGTTTCTTACAAACTTAAAATGTATTATGATGCCGACTGGGAATGGAAATGGGATTTTTGGAATTCATATTCCGATTATTATTTCTTTGAAAGCACTTTTGAATTTTTTGCAACAGGCACGGGTTCCGTAACAGGAGTGCTTAAAAAAGATTTTTATCTCGGTGAACTAACGTTTGCAACGCCCGTGGGAATTACTTTGGGTGTTGGCTTTAGATTGGCTTTTTCGGCATCCGGCGGAATTTCGTTTGATGCAATAAAAATAAGCTTTAAGCTCGGTTTCAGATATGATGCCGATAAAGGCTTTACCGATAATTCTTCAAGCCCGAAAATCGAAATTCTGCCGTCGCTTAAAACGAAGGTAGAAGTTTCCGTGGGAATCAAAGCTTCTCCGAATGTCGGCTGGATGAAGCTTTTGGAATTATCTATTTCTCCGGAATTCGGAGTTAAAGCGGAAGCGACAGTGTTTGATGTCGATATTATCGGAGAAATCACCGGTGAAGAAAAAGATGAAAAGCACGATTGCAAGCTCTGCTTTGACGGAGTAATTAAATTTTATATAAAAGCAAAAATTGTCGGAGAAATTTTCGGAAAAGAAATAGGTACGATTTCTTTGATTTCGGAAAAAACCGTTGATATAGATGATTTTTATTGGTCGGTAACCTACGGTGAGTTTGAATTCGGTCAAAAATGCCCCCACAAATCCTACCTTGTAACCTTTAATGTCACCGATTCTGACGGTAAAGCGATAAACAAAGCAACGGTGACGGCTTCGGGAAATTCGGCAGAAACCGACAAAAAAGGAACAGCAAAGATTTATCTTCCCAACGGAAGCTACTCGGTATCCGTGACCTGTGCCGGATATAAGACTGCAACCACGCAGGTTTTGATAAGTAATTATGCAAGGGAACTTGATGTAA
Organism: uncultured Eubacteriales bacterium; assembly: GCA_964474295.1. Lineage (GTDB taxonomy): Bacteria > Bacillota > Clostridia > Oscillospirales > Acutalibacteraceae > SIG575. The sequence goes on along the minus strand of CAYYRN010000065.1, from coordinate 1,870 downwards.
AGCTTTATAAATCGACAGAAACCTCCGACCCGTCAAATCCGAGTGGCGAAGGCGGTTTAACGGGCAGTGAAAAAACAGGGGACATCATTGAGTTTGGTTCATACCCTCAAAGCAGGGTGACCAATGCCAACCTTCTTTCCGCACTGGGCAGTCAAACAAAAACGTGGAAGTCCTACGGCTGCTATTCGGGAACTGGTTCTGCCGGCACAATGGTTCAGGGCGACTGGATGAAGTATGCCGACGTCACTTACAATGGCAGCAAATACCGTGCCGTAACGTTCAGCCAATACAGACCTTGTTATACATGTTATTCAAGCTCGGCTGACTATACATATCAAGATGATAACGGCTACACAACAAAAGCAGTTTATTGGTTCAAATATGAGCCGATAAAATGGCGTGTTCTCGACCCCGCAAGCGGCTTGGTAATGTGCGAAAGCTTAATCGATTCACAGCCTTACAGCAACACGGTTTATTATAGTGGTGAATATTATAACGATTCTTCGTACACTAACTATGCAAACGATTATGCCACAAGCTCAATCAGAGCATGGCTCAATGATGATTTTTACAACACCGCATTTTCCTCCTCCCAAAAATCACAAATTGCTGTAACAGAGTGTAATAACAGTTGTTGGAATTCATCTTATCCGCAATATAACAGCGAAACAACTTACGATAAGATTTTCTTACTGTCTTATGATGAGGTTAGAAACAGTAACTACGGTTTTTCTTCATCAGATTCCGACTATGACACAGCCCGCAGGGCTCAAGGAACAGATTACGCAAAATGTCAAGGTCTGTACGTTTCAACGTCTTCATCATACTACGGCAATTCTTGGTGGTGGCTGCGTTCGCCTGACGACAATTCCTATGATGCGTGTGCTGTCAGCGGCGACGGCACCGCCAGCAACCCCTACTACTATGTCTATTGCACTGACGGAGGTGTTCGTCCCGCTTTGCGTTTGAATCTGAAATCTTCAATCTCCAAATCTCCGAACAAAGCGACTAAGGTCGCTGCAAGCAAATCTCCTGCGACGCTCACGCTCGCTACGAGCATTGCGGCTCTTTTTGAAAACGGAACGTTCACTCTTTCAAACACGGTGGACGGAAACCGCTATATGGTTTACGGAATCAAAAATTATTCCGACAGCACAAAAATAACGTCAACAAACCTTGTGTACATAAACCAGTCGCAAGCCTCAAACGGCGAAGCTGTTTTTGAATATAAGCCTTCCTCGACAGCAAGTGCAACCGTGGTTGTGGTCGGTGATTTCGGTGACGGTACAAAAGAAAAGGTCGTTACGCTCAAAGACAGGTCTGAACTGCCTGCAAATCTTGAAATCAAAACCCCCTCAAAAACCACGATAAATTACGGTGACGGAATCGTTCTGCATTTGGATGTTGAAAACTTGCCGAGCGGCGCAGAGATAGTTTGGGAAGCTTCAAACGGCAATTTTACTTACACCGTTTCTGCCGACGGCAAAACCTGTACGATAACTTCAAAATCGAGCGGCAAAACTACGTTCACCGCAACTGTTTTTGACAAGGACGGAAACGAGCTTTCCTCCGACACACAGGAAATGACATCAAAAGCAGGCTTCTTCCAAAAATTCGCCGCATTTTTCAAAAAACTCTTCGGACTTTTGGTGACTTACCCCCAGTCGCTTTAAAATTCCGCAACAGCCCTCTCGATATTGCTTAGCTACCCCTAAGATATCGTAAAACTAAAATTTTCGTCATTCTTACTTTCACCGTCATCTTGAGTGTTTTAACGTCATTCTGAGCGTAGCGAAGAATCTACCAACGTAAACCGCTTGACCTCAACGAGATCTTTCACGTTGTTCAGGATGACGAATAGGCGGTCATT
>CAYYRN010000064.1:0-5935 GCA_964474295.1 uncultured Eubacteriales bacterium | reverse complement strand
AGAGAAATCAATCGATTTTAAGCAAAGTACTTGATTAAATGTGTCTTTTCTGATAATATAAGTTAAAAACAGTTTATGAGGTGTGTTTTATGAAATATGAGGCAAATTGGGATTCGCTTACTTCACGTCCTGTTCCGCAGTGGTTTCAGGATGCAAAGTTCGGTATTTTTATCCATTGGGGACTTTATTCCGTTCCGGCATATTGCGGCAGAAAAACGTTTGATTATGCGGAGTGGTACGGCAATCAAATCGCAACGGGTTATGAGCCTACAACTTCTTTCCATAAAAAAACATACGGAGAAAATTTCAAGTATGAGGATTTTGTAAAGGATTTCAAGGCGGAGCTTTTTGATGCCGACGAATGGGCAAGTCTTTTTGAACGTGCCGGTGCAAAATACGTTAACCTCGTTTCAAAGCATCATGACGGCTTTTGCCTTTACAAGAGCGAATATGCGTGGAATTGGAACAGTGTTGATGTCGGCCCGCACAGAGATTTTTGTATGGAGCTTAAAACGGCGCTTGACAAAACAGATGTCCGTTTCGGCGTTTATCATTCCGTTTACGAATGGTACAATCCCGTTTACCTGCGTGACCCTGAAGAGTACGCATTGAAGCATTTGATTCCGATGCTTAAAGAAATTGTGGAAAAATATCAACCCGCAACGCTTTTCACGGACGGCGAGTGGGAACATCCCAGCTCCGTATGGCACTCAACCGAGTTCTTACAGTGGCTTTACAATGAAAGCTCCGTTAAGGATTTTATTGTACCTAACGACCGTTGGGGCAAGGAAACAAGAGGCCGCTGCGGAGGTAACTTTACCACTGAATACGGCATTATCGACCAGGACAGAAGCATCCGTGAGGCAGAAAAAGAAAGATATTTTGAAGAATGTAGAGGCATCGGCCATTCGTTCGGCTTTAACAGAATGGAGCAGCTTGAAGATTATCTTACGGGCGAGGAGCTTGTTACAATGCTCGTTGACCTTGTAAGCAAAGGCGGCAATCTTCTGCTGAATGTCGGCCCTGCGGCGGACGGTACGATTCCGCTGATTATGCAGGAAAGACTTCTTGAAATAGGTGATTGGCTCAAAATAAACGGAAACGGCATTTATGCAAGCCGCAAGGGCAGGGAAAGCACACAGGAGAACGTGTGGTATACGGAAAAAGACGGCACCGATTATGTGTTTGTCAAAAAATATCCTTTCGGTGAGGCAGTGCTGGAAAATTACGATTATTCTCCCGATAAAAAGGTTTCTCTTATGGGAAATGAAGACCTTGAAATAAAAACAGAAAACGCAGACGGAAAAATGAAGCTTGTTTTCCCGAATGTTAACCCCGAAACAATAAAATCAAAACACGTTTGGGGCTTTGAAATTAAATAAACAAAAAGATTCCTTTGGTCAAAAACCGAAGGAATCTTTTTTGAATATAAAATTTGTTTCAAAAATAAAAGGAACTGTAAAAACGGATGCTTTTACAGTTCCTTGCTGAAATTTGTTTAAAATCAGTCTGCTGTGTAGGGCATAAGAGCAACCTGACGTGCGCGTTTGATAGCTGTTGTAAGCTCTCTCTGATGAGCGGCACAAGTACCTGTTACTCTTCTGGGAAGGATTTTAGCTCTGTCGGAAGTGAACTTGCCGAGCTTTGCAATATCCTTGTAATCGATTTCTGTGGTTTTGTCTACACAGAAAGCACAAACCTTTTTGCGGCCCTTTCTGTTGGGACGCTGTGATTTATCGTATGCCATGTGGTTAACCTCCTTAAAAAATAGTGCGTTCCGAAAAATCAGAACGGAAGATCGTCATCGCCCTGAAGCTCTTCAAAATCCGATGCAGCCGCCGTTGAATAAGAAGCTGCGGGAGCTGAAAAAGAAGCGTTATCTCTCGGAGCGGAAGCACCGCCGGTTTCACTTTTTGAACCGCAGAAGCTTGCGTTTGCAACAACAACATCCGTTGCAACACGTTTGTTGCCGTTTTTATCCTCATAATTTCTAGTCTGGATTGAACCTGTGAGGGCAATCATTTGACCTTTGCGGAAATATGAAGTGATAAATTTTGCTGTTTGACGCCAAGCAACGCAGTTGATGAAATCGGTTTGACGTTCCTCGCCCTGACGGACATAACCTCTGTCGATAGCGATGGAGAAAGATGTTACCTCAATGCCCGTACTTGTTTGACGAAGTTCGGGGTCAGCAGTAAGTCTTCCCATAAGAACAACATTGTTAAGCATATTAAAACCTTTCCTTTCTTGAATAAAGCAAAGCATTTGTTATGCCCTGAGTTATTCTTATTTCTTTACTGTGAGGATGCGAAGTACACCGTCGGTAATTTTTGCACGGCGGTCAAGCTCTGCGATGAACTGGGGTTCTGCAGAGAAAGTTGTAACTACATAGAAGCCTTCAGCTTCATCATCAATGAGGTAAGCGAGCTTGCGTGTGCCCCACTCATCCACAGAGTTGATTGTGCCGTTTGCTTCAATGAGAGCCTTGAACTTTTCGTAGAGAGCCTTTGCGCTTTCTTCACCGTTCGCAACTGAGAGAACCAACATGGTTTCGTAGCTGTTTGCTGCCATTATCAAGCACCTCCTTCTGGTCAAAATGGCCCCCTGTATCCGGGAGCAAGGATAGTTGCACATTTACTATGCAACGATTACACATTATATCAGTTAATTTCAAAAATGTCAAGCGAGTTAACATTAAGTTCATTATAATTTTTTAATTAAGTCTTGTATTTTTACTGTGAATAATGTACAATAATTACCGATATTATTAAAATCAGGAGTTGAACACATATGGATTCAGGCAATTTCAATATGCCGGGAGGCTTCAGCCATATTTACAATAAGGATGAAGTAGTAATTCCGCCGGAAAAGGCAGGGAAAAAAGTTGTAATAAACATCATTTTAACTTTGTCGGTTGCGGCAATCGGATATTACACAATGCTTCCCGCTTTCAATTTTAAAGATATTAAGATGTATTTTTATTTCGGACTTATTGCAATTTCCTATCCGATTTTTTCCTTTTTCACAAGCAGAGCGCTTATGCGTCCCGAATATATGCCGTATGTAAAGAAAAATACGCTCATTCCCGGTGCGATAGTCTGCCTTCTTGTTGTTTTTGTAGTCGGCGGTTCGCTGGTTTCCTCCGTGTTTTTCAGGGCGAAGGATTACAGTAAGATAATCACGGTTGAAGAAGGCAATTTTTCCGAAAAGTTTTCGGAGCTTGACTTTGATTCCGTTCCCATGCTTGACGAAGAATCGGCAAAAAAGCTCGGCGGCAGACAGCTCGGTGAATTGTCGGAATATGTTTCGCAGTATGAAGACGCCGAGTATTACACACAGATTAACTATAATGAAAGCCCCGTGCGTGTGACCACGCTTAAATATGCGAATATCATAAAATGGTTTACAAACCGCAGTCAGGGTATTCCCGCATATATGATAGTTGATATGTCAACGCAGGATGTTGAGGTAGTCAAGCTTAAAGATTTGGGAATGGAAAACATAAAATATTCTCCCTCGGAGCATTTCGGCAGACTTCTCAAAAGACATCTTCGCTTTGAATACAAAACCTATCTCTTTGATGACCCGACATTTGAAATTGACGATAACGGCAGACCTTATTGGGTGTGTCCGAGAATCGACAAAACGGTCGGTCTTTTCGGCGGAGATGACGTGGTGGGTATTGTGCTTGTTGATGCAACAACCGGTGAATGTACGTACTACGATATAGAAACCGCAAAAACCGACAAATCTCTTCAATGGATTGACAGAGTTTATTCTTCAAGCCTCATTGCACAGCAGTATGATTATTACGGTCAGTACAGCAGCGGCTTTTGGAACTCGATTCTCGGTCAGAAAGACGTAAAAATCACAACAACGGGAAGCAACTATATCGCAATTGACGATGACGTTTATATGTACACCGGTGTTACTTCCGTAACGTCTGACGATTCAATCATAGGCTTTATTCTCAGCAATCAGAGAACGAAAGAAACAACTTATTTTAAGCAGTCGGGTGCTACGGAATATTCCGCGCAGCTTTCGGCAGAGGGTAAGGTTCAGCAATACGGATACGATGCAACGTTCCCGCTGCTTTTGAACATTCAGGGTGAACCTACGTTCTTTATGGCTTTGAAAGACACAGAAGGCCTTGTAAAAATGTATTCGCTCGTTAACGTTGAACAGTTCCAGAAGGTGGTTGTCGGCACAAAGCTTGTCGATTGCCTTCAGGCTTACTACGAAGAAATGGGGATCGACAGAAATGCGGCGAATGACCTTAACAAGTATGTTTCCGAAATAGATATTGACGGCAGCGGCACACAACCCGAAAAGCTTAGTGTGGAGGGTGTAATAACCGATATCCGTTCCGCTGTACTCGACGGCAACACATATTATTATATAAAGCTTGACAAATATGACACCTATTTCAAGATTTCGGCAAAGAAATCAAATCTTGCCGTCATTCTCAGTAAGGGCGATAAAGTGAAGTTGACCGTTGAGTCAACGGAAGGAAAAATTGCCGAAGCTTTGTCTGTTGAGCAGTAAATCGAATAATTTTCTTCGCCGCCGTATGAATATCGGCGGCGAAATTTGTGATAATCGTAAAAAAACAGAAAAAACTATTGACAAACAAAAACGAATCTGTTATCATATCGTTACATTGAAGCAGAAGCGAAATCGCTCTCACCTGCGGGAATCTTCATTCCGTACGAAGGTCAATACGTTCTCAAACGGCTGTTTTATGCCGTTTTGCGTGTTGCGGGCGAGTTTTCGTGCCGCAATTTTTTTTGGAGGTGCTTTAACATTAGTACAAAAGAACTGCAAATCAATGAAGAAATCCGTGATAAGGAAGTAAGAGTAATTACCGACGACGGTGAACAGCTCGGCATTATGTCCGCTGCGGAAGCGCTGAAAATTGCCGAAGAAAGAGACCTTGACTTGGTTAAAATTGCTCCTCAGGCTCAGCCGCCTGTATGTAAAATAATCAACTACGGTAAATTCCGTTTTGAACAGGCAAAAAGAGAAAAAGAAGCAAAGAAAAACCAGCGTGTTATCGAAATTAAGGAAGTTCGTCTCTCGCTGAACATTGACACGCACGACTTTGAAACTAAAGTTAATCACGCAAAGAAATTTCTGGCTTCAGGCAACAAGGTTAAGGTTTCAATCCGTTTCAGAGGACGTGAAATGGCTCATACGGAATTGGGACTTGTTCCTATGCAGAGATTTGCAGAGGCTCTCGCAGACGAAGCAAATGTAGAAAAGCCGGCAAAGGTCGAGGGACGTTCAATGCTTATGTTCCTTGCTCCGAAATCAGGTAAGTAATTATTAAGGAGGAAATAAAAATGCCTAAAATTAAGACGCACAGCGGTGCAAAGAAACGTTTCAAAATGTCAAAAAACGGCAAGCCTATGCGTGGCCATGCCTATAAGTCACACATCCTCAACAAGAAATCAACAAAACGTAAGAGAAATCTTCGTAAGACAACGGTTGCCGACGTAACAAACGTTAAGCAGATCAAGAGACTTATTCCTTACAAATAATATTGTAAGGCTACGATTAATCAGGAGGTTTTAGACTATGGCACGTATTAAAGGCGCTACAATGACGCGTAAAAGAAGAAATAAAGTTCTCAAAGCAGCTAAGGGCTATTACGGCTCAAAGAGCAAGCTCTTCAAAACAGCAAAACAGGCAGTTATGAAATCGGGCAAATATGCTTACATCGGACGTAAGCAGAAAAAGCGTGATTTCCGCCGTCTTTGGATTACAAGAATTTCCGCTGCTTGCAAAATGAACGGAATGAATTATTCAACATTTATGAACGGACTTAAAAAAGCCGACATAAACCTTAACAGAAAAATGCTTTCCGAAATTGCAATTGCAGACCCCGCAGCATTCACAGCTCTTACAGAAAAAGCTAAAGCTGCACTTAAATAAG
>CAYYRN010000063.1:0-6031 GCA_964474295.1 uncultured Eubacteriales bacterium | reverse complement strand
TAAATTATCGTCAATTTCATTGATTGCTTCGTACAAAAACAAATCATTCATAAATGTACCCTTCCTTTATTAAGTATTGTTTAAGCTTTTTGCGAATCCTGAAAAGCTTGGTAGTGACAGTCTTTTCATTAAGGTTATAAAAGGCTGCGATTTCACCGATAGAATCTGTATACCAGTATCTTCTGATAAATAAATTTCTGTTTAATTCATCTTCCGAATACAGAAATTTATTAATGGCTTGCGTAAGTTCTTTTACGGAAATTGTTTCATCTAAAGATTCGCCGTTAGAAAAATATTCTTCAAGTTCTGACAATGACACCGATAATTTACAGTTTCTTTTTTCGGCGGTATTGTGTTTTAACTTATTTATGGCTTTCCTTCGTGCAATTTTACATATGTATGCACATAGGTTTTCGGGTTTGTCGGGCGGTATTTGATTCCAAATGTCCAACAAAACAGAATTCACGCACTCGTCAATATCCTCTTTTTGATTAAGAAGATTTTTTGTAATGTGCATAAGTAAATTTCCGTATTTTTTATTAAGTTCTTCAAGTGCTTTTTCATTACGGGCGAAAAACAATTCGATTATTGATGCATCGTTCAAAAAATTTGCCTCCTTTCGAGGTCCCTCTATCAATTAAGTCAAAAAAATCAACAGAATATTTCAATGTTTTATAATTTTTATTCTAACACAAATTTCAGAAAAGGGAACTTTATGTGCATTTTCTTTTTGTCATTTATATTTCTACAAGTTGTTTTGATTTTTGCGAGGAATCCCGTTGCGGTAAGGCTAAAATGTCGTTTATAACCTCCTGTTTTTTTGCTTTTTGACATTATTTTGCAAGCTTTTTCGGTATAAAGTTGTTAATTTTTTGACTAAATCCACATAAAACGGGTTTATAAATAAACAAAATTAATAAATTTTAATAGAAATTTCGCAAAAACCTATTTACATCTTTTAATCTTTGTGGTAAAATCCCATTGTAGAATTAGATAAAAGTGTAATTATCTGCATTTTTACAGAGAAAGGTCTGTTAGAAAATGAAAAAATCGGTAAGACTTCTGTCGTTGCTACTTGCGGTTGTAATGATTTTCGGAATTTTTGCTGTTTCCGCTTCGGCTGAAGGAGAAACAGTCAGTGTTGAGATTAAAGCAAATACCGATACTGTGTCGGCTGGGGACGAAATAACGGTAACGGTTAACGTTTCTTCAAACTGTTACTTATCTTCGATGCGTTGGCCGATTCTTTTTTCAAACAATTTTTTCGAGTTGGTTGAAAACAGCGCTTCGGCAACGGAAAGCTTGGTTAACAACGGCGGCTCGGTTATTTGTACGGAAAAAGCCGACAGCAGAATTTATACTTCAAGCTGTACTTCTGAAAAATACAGCGGAATACTTGTTCAGTGGACGGGTGCGTCTTCTGCGGGTTTGACTCCGTTTTATTCACCCGACGGAACAGACTGCTTTACTTTTAAGCTTAAAGTAAAGGATACAGCCGTTATGGGCGATTCGGGAAAAATTCTTATCCCCTCCGATTCAACCCTTTTCTACAATTATATATTGAGTGACCCGGAAGCAGCACTTTCTCCCGATAACATAGTAAAATGCGAAACACTTACATACAATTTCATTTCGGAGGATGTCATCGTTCCCGCACCCGAATTGATTGCGGTTCAGGGTTCTGACACTGTTATCGATAAAGAAAACGGTATCATCCGCGGTATTGCGGTGAATACAACAGATGACCTCAACGATTATCTTGCGGCAACCTTAGGTGCAACGGTTAAGGTTACTCCTTCCTGCGGTGACAGAATAGGCACCGGCACAAAGGTTGAACTTGTTTTGGGTGACGAAACACTTGAAACATACACCGTTATAATTGCGGGCGATGTCAACGGAGACGCACTTGTTGATTACACCGATTTAATTTGTATGGATTTAAGCGAAGCTTATGAGCTTACCCTCAGCGCGGCTCAGCTTCTTGCAGGCGACCTTAACGGTGACGGCTTGAATGATGTAAATGATAAAGTCGCACTTGACAGCTTTATGATTTTTGAAGGCTCGATAAATCAGGTCACAGGAAAATACGAGGCATAATTTGGTGGTGTTTTTCGCGAAAGCGAATTAAAATATATGATTATATTAATACCAAATTTACCATTAGGAGGTAAAAAAATGGCAAAAAAAGTTCTCAGTATTGCACTTGCGTTACTTATGATTGTTAACGTATTTGCAGTAGCGGTATCTGCAACTGAGTGGACAACGGAAAAAGCTGTTATTTCACTCTCGTCAGATAATGCTAAGCCGCAGAGCGGTGACACGGTTACCGTGACGGTGTCTATTGAAAACAATTATAATGTTCATGCTCTCCAACTTATGTTGGCTTATGACAAGAACTACTATGATGTTGTAGGCACTTCTGCAGATGAAGTTTTCACAAATCTCCTTGTTTCCGATGGTGCTAAATTCACGGGAGTTGTTCAGTCTCTCCTCGGAAGTGATGCACAGAACGCTATGTACGGCGGTCTTTATTCGGAAGCTCAGAAAGCACAGTACGGTCTTTTGAGAGTAGGATATACTTGGTTGGCAAGTGCAACCGCATCGCAGAGCGGCAGTGTTGCAACACCCGTATTCTCAACAAAGACAAATCTTGTTTCTTTCAAACTTAAGGTAAAAGACACAGCAGCAAAAGATGAGTTCGGCGTTGTTATGGTTGATCCCACTTTCGTTGTTGCAACTGGAACGGATGTTCCGTCATTTGACACAAGATGTGCAACTTATGTCGGTAAGGGTGCGGCTACTATCAGTGCTTCCGCTACTTCCGGTAAACTCTACGGTCTTCCGATAGATGTTACAAACGCAAAGCTTGAAGCTTGCAAGCACACATCTCTTACAAAGACTGATGCAAAAGAAGCAACACATAAAGCAACAGGTAACATTGCATATTGGACTTGCGATGACTGCGGTTCGATTTTCTCTGATGCCGAAGCAAAAACAGAAATTACATTGCAGGACACTGTAGTTTCAACTAAGCCGCATGACAGCAAGGATGATATTTCTTGGACATCTAATGCGGATAACCACTCAAAGATTTGTTCTTGCGGTGAAGAGCTTGAAAAAGCCGCACATACTTTTGTATGGGTAACAGATACAGATTCAACTTGCGACAGCACAGGTATTCAGCATGAGGAATGTTCGGTTTGCGGATACAAGAGAAATGAAGGCACAACTCTTGAAAAGAAATCGCACAACATCACTCATATTAATGCAAAAGCAGTAAGCTGTACGGAAGACGGTTGCATCGAGCATTATTATTGTGACGGCTGTAAGAAATATTATTCCGATGCTGCCGGCACAATCGAAATCGATAAATCTTCTGTTGTTATTGCCTCGCAAGGTCACCAGACAACAAAGACAGATGCAAAAGATGCCGATTGCGTAAACGCAGGTAACATTGCATACTGGACTTGTGGCGAATGTAACAAGATTTTCTCGGATGAGGCTTGCACAACAGCAATCGAGCTTAAAGACACAGTAATCGCAGCAACAGGCCATGATAAGGGTAAGTGGAGTGAAAAAACACCCGCAACAATGGATGAGCCGGGTCTTAAAGAGCTTAAATGTACAAAGTGCGGTCACGTTCTTGACACAGAGGTTATTCCCGCTCTCGGTGAAGATCCCGCAAATTATGATGAGCTTAACGCTCTTGTAGCTCAGGCAGAGGCACTTGACCGTGATGCTTACACAGAGGACAGCATTGCAGCAGTTGACGCTGTTATTGCTAAAATCGACTATACTCTCAAGCTTTCACAGCAGGCAACAATTGACGGTTGGGCTGATGAGCTTGAAGCAGCACTTGCAGCTCTCGCATATGATGTTTCCGGTGCAGAAGCAAGTGTAACAACGGTTCTCAACAAGAAATCTGTTGTTAAAGATGATATCGTAACGGTTTCAATCAAGCTTACAACAAATTATCCTGTACCTGTTTTGCAGCTCCCCGTTATCTATGATAAAACAGAGTTTGAACTTGTAGATTTCACATCCGGCAAATCTTATCTTACATTCAATTCCGACAGTAGCTTCGCTAAGGGCAGATATGACTTTAACGGAAGTGCCGGTTTGGATAAGGGCTTTAAGTACACATCAAATTCCGAAAAATGGAATACAGCCGATGCTAAAGCTCAGTACGGATATGCTTGGATTACAGCAACTTTCAACAGTGCAACAAATTCCGATACAGGCAGTGAAAAGCTTGCAATTCCGAATGACGAAGTTTTCGTAACATTCAGACTTAAAGCTTTGAAGGCTGTTGATGATACAACAGGTTCTGTATTCATCAGCCCCGATTGGACAAAGACTTCTTCTGTTAAGAACGGTCAGTTTGTAATCGGTTTCTCGGCTAAAGAAGTTAACACAAATCCGCTTACCTACGTTACAACAGGTATGACCTACAAGCTTGAAACAATAGCTGAAGAGGGTTACACCGTATCGGGTAAGGTAACATCATATGCTACAAACTCCGCAACTTCGGCAACAGAGCTTACAAAAATTGAGCTTATCGCAGGTGGCGAAACGAAGTATTCAACTTCGGTTGCGGGTACCGGTGCAGTAGCTTACAGCCTTGAGGGTGTTGCAGACGGAACTTACACAGTTAAAGTTTCCAAAGCAAACCACGCAACCCGTGAATATACTTTGACTGTTTCGGGCAGTGCGGTTACGGAAGACCTCAAGATTCACCTTCTCGGTGATATAGACGGCAACGGAAGAATTACAACAACCGACTATGTTAAGGTTCTTTCCCACGCAAAAGGCACGGCAGCTCTTGAAGATTACGCTTTAAAATGCGCTGATATAGACGGCAACGGAAGAATTACAACAACTGACTACGTTAAGGTTCTTTCCCACGCAAAAGCTGTATCGCTCATGTGGTAATCTAAAAATTTATATGGAGGTAGAATTATGAAAAAAAGAGTTTTATCCATCGTTTTATCGGTTCTTATGCTCCTCAGCATCGTTCCGCTGACAGCACTTGCCGATGGTGGAGCAACAACACCCAACTACACTTACACATTTGAAGCTGACAAAACGGAAGTTAAACCCGGCGACGTTATTACTATCACAGGTTACGTTTCCGCTACAATTAAAACTTTCGGTTTCCAGTATGACCTTGACATTCCCGAAGGTCTTACCTACGTTGCAAATTCAGGTAAAATCGATCCCGACATTGAAAAGACTATGAACTGCCAGGGTGACTGCTCTTACACAGAAGTTTCAAAGCGTGTTCTTGTAGGTTCATATTTGGCACTTGAAAATCTCGACCAGACATTGAGACTTGTTTCTTACCAGTGTAAGGTTGATGACAATGCAGCAGCAGGCGATTATGAAATCGGTGCAAAGTATATCTACATTGTTGACGAAAACATTGAAGAACTTGAAACAGGTTATCAGTTAAACAAAGCTACAGTTAAAGTTGTTATCCCCACAACGGGAATTACACTTGACAAAACTTCTGCTGAACTTTCAAAAGCTACTTCAACAGTTCAGCTCACAGCTACAGTTGCTCCCGCAAATGCAAGCAACAAGACAGTTACATGGATTTCTTCAAACACATCTGTCGCAACAGTTGATGCAAACGGTCTTGTAACACGTGTTGGCGAAGGCAGTGCTACAATTACAGCTAAAACTTCCGGCGGACAGGAAGCAACTTGTGCAATCACAGTTATCCACGAATGTGATGCTTCAACATTGACACTTGTTCCGGAAACAGATTCTACCTGTAAAGTTCAGGGTAACAATGCTTACTACAGTTGCTCATGCGGTAAATTCTATAAGGATGCAGACGCAACAACAGAAACAACTGTAGATGCAGAAAAGAAAGCTTTGGCTGACCATACACCCAAAGCAGCTGTTAAAGAAAACGAAGTAGCTCCCGGATGTACAGCAGCCGGTTCATATGATAGCGTTGTTTACTGTGACATTTGCGGCGAAGAAATTTCTCGTACTCCGGAAGTTGATCCCGCAAAGGGCCACA
>CAYYRN010000062.1:0-6620 GCA_964474295.1 uncultured Eubacteriales bacterium | reverse complement strand
TTCTAAATGGTACGATTTAGTATTGAAATTTTTACAGAGGTGAAATTTATGTTTAAAAAGCTTAAAACTACCCCTGAAGGCTGGCAGACAGATTCCGCAGAAAGAAAAAGTTATTACATATATTTTGCGGGTCAGAATGCAGTTTACTCGCTTGTTACCACTTTTCTTGTAACTTATTTGATGTTTCAAGGCGTGGACATGGTAAAAGCCGGTACGGTTATGCTTATCGTTAAAATTTGGGATGCCGTGAATGATGCTATTTTCGGTGTCATTTTCGACTCGGTAAAATTTAAAAACGGTAAAAAATATTTGCCGTGGCTTAGAATTTCAACGGTATTTATTCCGATTTCAACCTTATTGCTGTTCTTCATTCCCGCAAGCACAGGTCAAACAGCAAAGCTTATTTGGTTTGCTGTTGCGTACATACTTTGGGATACGGCTTACACCTTATGTGATGTTCCGATTTACGGGGTTATCACAGCAATGACAAAAAATCTTAACGAAAGAAACAGTATGCTTTCTTACAAAAGCATTTGGGGCGGTGTAGGTACCGCTGTTACAACTGTTGTGGCAACTGTTCTCGTAAGTGAAAAAATCAATTCAAACTATACTGTTGTCGCACTTGTTATTTGTGTTTTTGCCGTGCTTACAATGGTTCCCGTTCTGTTTAACATAAAAGAACGCTATGTTGCAAAATCGGAAGAAGCTTTTACAATTAGAAGGATGTTTAAATATTTGTTTTCAAACAAGTATTTGTTGATTTACTATCTCGGATATTTCTTCTTCTCCGCTGCGAATGTAAGTGCTTCCTTTAATCTTTTTGTTTCATATTACATCTTCAATAATGAGCTTTTCTCACTTGTCGTAAGTGCAATTTCGGTAGCACCTCAGCTTGTTTTCTCATTGCTCGTTCCCGAAATGTTGAAGAAAATCGATAAGATGAAGCTTTTCAGACTTTGTGCCGCAGCCAATGTTGTTTTAAGTGTTGTTATATGGCTCATAGGTGCAAAAAGCATTTGGGTTTACATTGTACTTTCGACATTGCGTGCAATACCTGCGGGTATTCACGGCGTGCTTATGTTTATGTTCACTCCCGACTGTGCAGAATACGGTAAGTACAAATCCGGCATCGAAGCAACCGGTATTACATTTGCAATTCAAACTTTTATGGCTAAGCTTACCGGAGCCGTTTCGGGAGCGCTCGGTATGTTCCTGCTCGGTTTGAAATCGACAGGCTGGATAAATGTTGAGGTTGAAAATTTCAATGAACTCAGAGCACTCGGAATCACGCAGCCTACACACGCTCTTGATGTGCTTTGGTTTATTTATGTTATGGTTCCCGCTATCGGTTGCTTGCTCGGCTGGATTGTTTGGAGATTTTATAAGCTCAACGATAAAGACGTTCAGATTATGGCTGATTACAATGCCGAAAAGATTGATTTATGTGATGCTGAAAAAAGTTTAAGCATAAAATATTGAATATAAGGAGATTTTAATTTTGAAAAAAGAATTTTACGGTGAAAATGTATTTCTCGAAAGTGAAGCATCGGCAGAAATATACAACAAAGTGAAAAGTTTACCGATAATCGACTATCACTGTCACTTGCAGCCGAAAGAAATTTACGAGGATAAGCCTTTTGACAACATCGGTGAAATTTGGCTCGGCGGCGACCATTATAAATGGCGTTTAATGAGAAGCGTCGGAATTGACGAAAAGTACATAACAGGCAATGCTTCTTGGAAAGAAAAATTCATTAAATATGCCGAGGCGATAGAACTTTCTTTAGGAAACCCGCTTTATCACTGGACGCACCTTGAATTAAAACAGTTTTTCGGTATTACAGAGCCGTTTAACTCCGAAAATGCCGAGATGATTTGGAACAAGGCAAATGATGTGATAAAGTCAACTAAAATGTCACCGAGAAAATTAATTTCCGATTCAAATGTTGAGTATATTGCCACAACAGATGACATAATAGACACTCTTGAATATCACAAGTTGATTGCACAAGACAGCGGAATTTCCGCAAAGGTTTGCCCCTCTTTCAGAACGGACAATCTGTTCCTTTACACGGCAGACGGATATGTTGATTATATCAAAAAGCTTTCGGAGTGTTCGGGCGTTGAAGTGAAGGATATTTATTCACTTAAATCGGCACTTGAAAAAAGAGTTGAGTTTTTCGCATCTATGGGATGCAAAATGACTGATGTCGGCATTGAACGTTTCCCCGAATATATCGGAACGGATGAAGAAGCTGACTCGGCTTTCAAAAAAGCAATTGCCGGAGGAGTACTTTCAGAAAAAGAATATGATGCGTTTATTTCAAATGTTTACATCTTCCTCGGCGGTATTTACAAAAAACACGGCTTGATTATGCAGCTTCATTTGGCAGTAAAAAGGAACGCATCAACGGCACTGTTTAAATCAATCGGCAGAGATGTCGGCGGCGACTGTGTGGGAAATCCGATTAAGGCATCTTCAATTACTTCCTTGCTTGACAGAATGGAGCAATGCTCATCTTTGCCGGAGACGATTGTTTATACACTCAATCCGACAATATATTACGAAATCGCAACGGGTATTCGTTCTTTCAGAAATGTAAGTCTCGGTGCGGCTTGGTGGTTCTGCGACAATTTAAGCGGAATAAAAAAGCAAATTGAAATTTACAGTGAAACCGCCTCAATCGGTACTTTTTACGGTATGCTTACTGATAGCAGGAGCTTCCTTTCTTATGCAAGACACGATTATTTCAGAAGAATTTTATCTTCCGAACTCGGAAAAGCTGTAGAAAAAGGTGAGTTTGCACCGCTTGAATCCGCTTTCAAAATTGCGGAAAGAATTTGTTATTACAATATTAAAAATAAGCTTTCAGAATAAGAAAGGGTGTTCATAAATGAAAATGACTTTCAGATGGTACGGTGATAATGACCCCGTAACACTTGATTGTATCAGACAAATACCTACAATGACCGGTATTGTATCAGCTGTTTACGATGTTCCGGCAGGTGGTGTTTGGTCGAGAGAAAGCATTGCCGAATTAAAAAAGAAGGCAAACGATAAAGGACTTGAGTTTGAGGTTGTCGAAAGCGTTCCGGTTCCCGAAGATATCAAGCTCGGAAACGAAAAAGCACCGGTACTGATAGAAAATTACTGCGAGAATGTCAGACGCTTGGGCGAAGCCGGAGTTAAATGTATTTGCTACAACTTTATGCCCGTTTTCGATTGGTTGAGAAGCGAGCTTGAGCATAAACATTCTGACGGTTCAAACGGACTTGCATATGACGAAGAAACGGTTTTGTCAATGAATCCGCTTACAAGTGAGCTTTCCTTGCCCGGCTGGGATGAAAGTTATTCCAAAGAGCAATTGAAAGACCTTTTGAAGCAGTATGAAGCGCTCGGTGAAGAAAAGCTTTGGGATAACGTTAAGACTTTCCTCGAAGCCGTTATTCCCGTTGCGGAGGAAAGCGGAGTGAAAATGGCAATACATCCCGATGATCCGCCATGGGGTATTTTCGGATTGCCGAGGATTATAACAAACGAAAAGAACCTTGACAGGTTCCTCAAGCTTGTGGATTCTCCGGCAAACGGCTTGACCTTCTGCACTGGCTCTCTCGGTGCCGATGTGAACAATGATTTGCCAAAGATGATAAGAAAATATCAAGGCAGAATACACTTTGCACATCTCAGGAACATTAAGCACACAGGTGACAGAAAGTTTATGGAAACCGCACATCCGAGTGAATGTGGTTCTTTTGATATGTATGAAATTGTCAAGGCACTTCATGACAGCGGTTTTGACGGTTATGTCCGTCCCGACCACGGAAGAATGATTTGGGGCGAAAAAGGCAGATACGGTTACGGTCTTTATGACAGAGCTCTCGGTGCTACATATCTCAGCGGTCTTATTGAGGCTGTTGAAAAATCATCAAAGTAAGGGGAAAGATTATGGATTCAAAAGTAATAGTTATAACAGGTGCAGGCGGTGTGCTTTGCGGCAATTTTGCGGTTGAACTTGCAAAGGACGGACACAAGGTTGCACTTTTGGATATCAATTTGGAGGCTGCCGAAAAAATTGCGGAGCAAATAAGAAGTAACGGCGGCGAAGCCATTGCAATAAAGACAAATGTGCTTGATAAGGAAAGTCTTGAAAATGCTCACAATGAAGTCCTTGAAAAATTCGGCAAATGTCAGATTTTAATCAACGGAGCCGGAGGAAACAATCCCAGAGGAACAACAACAAACGAATATTTTAATCCCGAAGACATTGAAAACAAAGATGTCGTTTCGTTTTTTGACCTTCAGCCGGATGGCATAAGCTTTGTTTTTGATTTGAATTTCCTCGGTGTACTTCTTCCCACGCAGGTTTTTGCTAAAGATTTTGTTATGGGAGAAAAAGGCTGTATTCTTAACATATCTTCAATGAATGCGTATACTCCGCTTACAAAAATTCCCGCATACAGCGGTGCAAAGGCTGCTGTTTCAAACCTTACACAGTGGCTTGCCGTTCATTTTGCAAATTCGGGTGTAAGAGTTAATGCAATCGCTCCGGGATTTTTTGTAACAAATCAAAACAGAGGTATGCTCTTTAACGAGGACGGTACACCTACCGCAAGAACAAACAAAATTCTCAATTCCACACCGATGGGTCGCTTCGGTGAAGCGGAAGAACTTATGGGAACAGTTCGCTTTTTGCTTGATGACAGTGTTTCGAGCTTTATCACCGGTGTTGTTATTCCGATTGACGGTGGTTTCTCGGCATATTCGGGTGTTTAATATTTGACGGAGGTTTAATTGTTATGACAAAAGAAAGAGTAATAGAAAGAATTAAAGATAAAGGAATTGTGGCTGTTGTTCGTGCCGAAAATTCCGAAAAAGCATTTGACATTGTAGAAAAGTGTATTGCGGGCGGGATTGATGCAATTGAGTTGACATTTTCCGTACCTTTTGCACACCATGTAATCGAAGACCTTGCCAAAAAATACGGTGAAGAAATCGTTTTGGGTGCAGGCACTGTTCTTGACAGCGAAACTGCGAGAATCGCGTTGCTTTCCGGTGCGCAGTACATTGTATCGCCGCATTTCAACCCCGAAGTTACAAAGCTTTGTAACAGATACAGAGTACCCTCAATGGCAGGTGTACTTACAATTACGGAAGCTGTTACCGCTATGGAAGCCGGCGTTGACGTTCTTAAACTTTTCCCCGGTGATTTGAGTGGTCCGAGATTTATAAAAGATATTAAAGGCCCTCTTCCTTGGGTTCAAATTATGCCCACAGGCGGTGTCGATGCCGATAACGTTGCAGATTGGATTAAAGCAGGTGCAGTGGCGGTAGGCGCAGGCAGCTGTCTTACAAAAGGCGATATTACGGCAAATGCAAAAGCTTTTGTAGAGAATATCAAAAAAGCAAGAGGGTAATTTCAGAGGCATTTTTATGAATAAGGTGAAATTCGGTATTATAGGTATCGGCAATATGGGGTCTACCCATGCCAAAAGCTTATTTGACGGAAAAATTAAAGATGCTGTTTTAACTGCGGTGTGTGATATCAACGAGGATAAATTGCTTTGGGCGAAAAACAATTTGCCGAATGTCAGTGTCTATGATGATTACAACACGCTTTTGGATGAAGCCGAAATTGATGCCGTTATAATAGCAACGCCGCATTTTCTTCATCCTGTTATTGCTGTCAAATGTTTTAAAAAGGGTTTTCATGTTTTAACGGAAAAACCTGCGGGAGTTTACACACAAAAGGTCGAAGAAATGAATCTTGAGGCTGAAAAAAGCGGCAAAGTTTTTGGAATTATGTATAACCAAAGAACTAATCCCGTTTTTAAAAAAGCCCGTGAATTGTTGCTTTCGGGTGAAACCGGTGAACTGAAAAGAATTGTTTGGATAATAACCAACTGGTATCGTCGTCAGGAATATTACGATTCAGGCTCTTGGCGGGCAACTTGGAAAGATGAAGGCGGCGGCGTTTTAATCAACCAGTGTCCTCATAATATCGATATAATGCAATGGCTTGTGGGTATGCCGAAAAAAATTACCGCACACTGCTATTACGGTAAATATCACGATATTGAGGTCGAAGATGATGTTTCTGCTTTCTTTGAATATCCGAACGGTGCAACGGGCGCTCTTTTCACTTCGACGGGAGAAAACCCCGGAACAAATCGACTTGAAATTTCCTGTGATAAAGCTAAGATGGTTATAGAAAACGGTAAGCTTTCATTATGGAAATATAATTTGCCGGAAAGTGAGTACAGAAATTTTACTTCTGAAGAATTTAAAAAAGTTGAGTGTGAATTTTCCGAATTTATTCCTCAAAACTCGGATGTTTCCGCACACAATCAGATTTTACAGAATTTTGTCAATTGCATACTTTTCGGTGAAGAGCTTATTGCTCCCGGAATTGACGGCATTAAAGGCTTGACTGTTTCAAATGCGATTCATTTATCCGACTGGACAAACGAAACCGTTTGTTTGCCGATTGATTCGCAAAAGTATAAACAATTGCTTGATAGTAAAATTAAAGCATCAAAACCTAAGAAAAAGATAGTTAAGGATAACTCTGTCGAAGCAGGTAAAGCTTCATCGCGTTGGGAAGTAAAATGGTAATATAAAA
>CAYYRN010000061.1:0-6630 GCA_964474295.1 uncultured Eubacteriales bacterium | reverse complement strand
TTCGAACCCTAGGTCCCTTTCGGGACACAGCATTTCGAGTGCTGCACCTTCGACCTCTCGGACAACTCTCCACATATAAATTTTATTGCTTTTATCTTTAATTTTAACATTTAAAATTAAAAGAAAAAAGTGCTGCCGACAATGCTTTGACCTTACTCACTTTATCAACCGCAGGGTTTATTGTATCAAAAAAAAGTTACGATGTCAAGCCGAAATACGCCAAAACATCACATTATTTTATTTTTTTAATCTGACCGCTTCATAATGCTGTAATACAAAGTCTCAAAACTCGTACTTTTCTTGTTTTATGAGTTTATTTCGGTTGATTTTGCCGCAAACAACTGATATACTTATAGAAAAGGTAAGTAAAATTCCTCTGTATCGTCTACGCAAAAAAAGAACCGCAAAAACTCACGTTTTTACAGTTCCTCGGCACACGCTGTGCAGTCGGTCGAGCCGACGGTTTGAGTAAACTTTTATTTGAACTCAACAGTGTAGTCCTATAGGGAATTTCAAACTACGCTGTAATGATATCACAAGGAAGGGTGTTTGTCAATATGCAAAACAACAAAGGGTATTTTTTGGGACTTGACATAGGAACGAATTCGGTCGGATACGCTGTAACCGATGACGAATACAACCTTTTAAAATTTAAAGGTGAACCCGTTTGGGGTGTTACTGTTTTTGATGAGGCAAGCACGGGCGAAACCAGACGTGCTTTCAGGACTGCCCGCCGTAGGCTCGACAGACGCAAGCAAAGGGTTCAGTTAATAAACGAGTTGTTCGCAAAAGAGATATCATCAGTCGATGAAAATTTTTTCAAAAGACTTCAGGCATCTTACATCTACCCCGAAGATAAATATGAAAAATACTCGCTTTTTAATGATGAAAATTATAATGATATCGATTATCACAACGAATATCCGACAATTCATCATTTAATATATGACCTTATGACAAGCGACGAACCGCACGACGTTCGTCTGGTTTATCTTGCTTGTGCATACCTTGTTTCGCACAGAGGTCACTTTTTGAGCAATCTCGGAACGGACGAGCTTTCTTCCTTTACCGATTTTTCCGAAAGTTACAGAAATTTTAAGCTGTTTTTTGAAAACAATTGCTATGATCTGCCTTGGGGAGAGTGTGACGAAAAATCGCTTGAGAAAATCTTGAAATCGAAAACAAAAATCACAGCCAAAAAGAAAGAATTGGTATCTTTGCTCTTTGACGGAAAAAATCCGCCGAAAGAAGCAAGTGAAACTTTCCCTTTCAGCAAGAATGGTATAATTACCCTTCTTGCCGGAGGTTCGGTTCATCCGAAAGAGCTGTTCGCCACTGATGAATATTCCGATGAAGAAAAAATTTCGCTCGATAAGGATGACGAAACATTCAATTCGCTGGCAGGAATTTACGGCGACAATTTTGATTTATTGGCGGTAATGCGTTCGATTTACGATTGGAGCATTTTAGCGGATATTTTAACTGACAGCAGTTGCATTTCGGAAGCGAAGATAAAAGTGTATGAACAGCACAAAAAAGACCTTAGTTTGTTAAAAAACATAATTGCCAAATATAAGCCTGAAAAATACTCGGAGGTTTTCCGAAGCGCATCGGGCAAAAAGAACAACTATGCGGCATACGTTTTTCACACGGACGAAAAAGCTTCCGCCGATTTCAAGAAAATAAAATCAGAAGAATTCTCCAAATATATACTCGGAATTTTAAAAGATGTAACACCTAAAGAAGCGGACAAGCCTTTGTTTGATGATATGATTTCACGTCTTAGTTCAAATATGTTTTTACCTAAACAAAGGCATAGTGACAACAGAGTCATCCCACATCAACTTTATTTATACGAGTTGAGAATGATTCTCAAAAAAGCGGAAAAATATTTACCGTTTCTTTTAACGGAAGATTCGGACGGGATAAATGTTTCGCAAAAAATCGAAAGCATATTCCTGTTCAAAATTCCTTATTTTGTCGGGCCGCTCAACAAAAACTCCGACAACGCTTGGAGTGTAAGAACAAATAAAAAAATATATCCTTGGAATTTTGAAAAAGTTGTGGATTTTGAAGAAAGTGAACACGAATTTATAAAAGCTCTTACAAACACCTGCACATATATTCCCGGAGAGCCTGTACTTCCCAAAGATTCTCTCCTTTATCACAAATACGAAGTTCTTAACGAAATTAACAACATCAGAATAAACGGTGAAAAGATTTCGGTTGAGCTTAAACAACGAATTTTTAACGAACTTTTTTTACAGAAGAAAAAAGTAACACCGAAACATTTAATTGATTTTCTTATAAGCAACGGCATCATAGAAAAGGGTGAAGAATCTTCCGTAAGCGGTATTGACATTAAAATAAATTCAAATCTTAAACCCCAAATAGATTTCAGAAGACTTTCGGAGAAAGAAATCTTAACAGAAGAAGAAATTGAAGAAATAATTGAACGTGCTTCGTTTTCCGAAGATAAATCACGTTTCGGCAAATGGATTTCAAAGGAATTTTCCAATATAAGCGAAGCAGACAGAAAATATATTTGCTCGCTTAAATTCAAGGATTTCGGCAGACTTTCAAGGAAATTGCTTTCTGAACTTGAGGGAATCGACACCGCAACCGGTGAAGTCACAACGATTATCCGTCTGTTGTGGGAAACCCAGGATAATTTTATGGAAATTATTTCTTCGGAAAAATATACATTCAAAGAAGAACTCGACAGAATAAGAAACGAATATTATTCCGAAAAACATCCATCGCTTTCAAAACGTCTTGAAGAAATGTACATATCACCTGCGGTTAAAAGACCTATTTACAGAACGCTTGATATTTTAAAGGATATTGAAAAAGTGTTTGGCAAACCGTCAAAAATTTTTGTTGAAGTAACGCGTGAAGCTGCGGAAGAACAGAAAAACAAACGTACCAAAACAAGAAAGCAGCAAATTGAAGAGCTTTACAAAAAATGCAGAGATGAGGATGTGAGAACGCTTCAAAAACAGCTTGAGGAAATGGGCGACAAAGCCGACACTCTTTTACAAAAAGAGAAATTGTTTCTTTATTATATGCAGCTTGGAAAATGTATGTATACAGGCAAATCCATTCAGCTTGAGGAATTAAAGGGTGAAAAATATAACATTGAGCATATATATCCCCGTGCCTTTGTCAAGGATGACAGTATAATTAACAACAAGGTACTTGTTTTAAGCACTGTGAACGGTCAAAAGAGCAATGACTATCCCATAAATTCCGAAATTCGCCAAAAGATGAAAAGCGTTTGGGAAAATTACAAAAAATGCGGACTGATAAGTGAAGAAAAATTTAAAAGGCTTACTCGCAGCACGGCTTTTACGGCTGAAGAAAAGCTTGCTTTTATCAACCGTCAGCTTGTTCAAACTTCGCAATCGGTGAAAGCCGTTGCAACACTTTTGAAAGATAAGTATTCCGAATCGAACACAAAAATCGTTTACAGCAAGGCTTCTGTTGTTTCGGATTTCCGAAACAATTACAAGCTTTACAAATCAAGAGAATTTAATGAACTGCACCACGCAAAGGATGCCTATTTAAACATCGTTGTCGGCAATGTTTATGATATGAAATTCAACTCAAGACAATTTGATATTAATTCCGATTACAGCATTAACGTTCAGCCGATGTTTACCCACCCTCTTGTACGATACGGAAAAACCGTGTGGGACGGTCAGGATATGCTTAGGAAAGTTATTCGTACCGTTAGTAAAAATTCAGCACATTTTACTGTATTCAGTTATATCAAATCCGGAAAATTATTTGATATTCAACCGAGAAAGAAGGGTCAGAAGCTAATACCTCTGAAAAAAGGTCTTGATACCGAAAAATACGGCGGTTACGCAAAACCTACCGTGAGCTTTTTCGTTCCCGTCAAATATACTGTCGGAAAAAATACGGATGTTATTATAATGTCAGTCGAGACGCTTCACGGCAAAAAGTTCCTTGAAGATGCCTCTTTTGCCGAGAAATACACATCCGAGAGGCTCTTATACACTTTGAATAAGCAGGTTGACGCCTTGGAGTTTCCTTTGGGCAGAACACCTCTTAAAATTAATACCGTTTTCTCTTTTGACGGTTACAGAGCCTGCGTTACGGGAATTTCAAACGCGGGCAAGGAGCTTGCTTTACAGTCGCTTGTACAATTTGCGGCAGATGACTTTTGGTGCTTCTACATAAAGAAGCTATCACACTTTAAAGAAAAGACATTGAAAAATCCGAATTATGTATATAGCGAACAATACGACAACATTTCAAAAGAAAAGAATTATGAATTGTATTTGCTTTATATTGATAAGCTTGAAAAATCCATTTACTCCAAAAGACGTAATTCTCCCCTTGACACACTCAAAAAAGGTGCTGAAATTTTCAAAAATCTTTCGATAAACGAACAGGTAATAACGCTTTTGAACATACACAGCGTCTTCTGTAGAAATTCAAACACATCTGACCTTCATTTAATCGGCGGAAGTGCCAATTCATCAAAAAACAGAATAAGCTCAAAATTTTCAAATTGGAAAAGTTATTACAGTGATGTACGCATAATCGATTCCTCACCCTCCGGTCTTTGGGAAAAAGCTTCCGTGAATCTGATTGATTTGTTATGAGCTGGCGAACGGTTATAATATCAAGCAGAGCAAAGCTTGATTACAAAATGGGATACCTTGTTGTCAGGGGCGAAGAAACAAAGCGTGTATTGATAGATGAAATTTCCGTCCTTTTGGTGGAAAACCCCGCAGTTTCTCTCACGGGTTGTCTGCTTGAAGCACTCACCGAAAAAAAGGTAAAAGTAATTTTTTGTGATTCAAAAAGGAATCCTTTTTCGGAGCTTGTTCCTCATCACGGCAGCCATGACAGCACATCAAAAATCCGAACGCAGGCAAAGTGGACGGATGATGTTAAGGCTATGGTTTGGAGCGAAATCATTACAGAAAAAATAAAAAATCAAGCTGAATTTTTGCGTGAAATCGGAAAAGAAAAGGAAAGCGAACTTCTTTGCGGCTATATGGAAAATGTTGACCTTTTCGATTCGACAAATCGAGAAGGTCATGCCGCAAAAGTATACTTTAATGCACTTTTCGGAATGAATTTTACAAGAAGTGCCGAAAATTCTATCAACGCCGCACTCAACTACGGTTACAGTCTTATTTTATCTTCTTTCAACCGTGAAATTGCCGCAAACGGATATCTGACACAGCTCGGAATTTTCCACAATAATATGTTCAATCACTTTAATTTAAGCTGCGACCTTATGGAACCGTTCAGAATAATTGTTGACAGAGCTGTTTATGAATTAAAACCGGAAGTTTTTGAAAAAGAAGAAAAGCACTGTATGTGGAAAATCTTGGAGATGTCAGTTGTAATCGAAAACACGCACCGATCCGTTTCCGATGCAATTAAAATTTACACAAGGAGTGTATTCGAGGCAATAAACGATGCCGATGTTTCGCAAATTAAGCACTACTTACTTGACAAAGACGAACTTTACAGAATTGACTTATGAGCCTTAGATTTATGCGTATAATAGTATTTTTTGATTTGCCGACGGAAACAAACGAAGATAAACGAGCTTACGGTAAATTCAGAAAAGCACTTGTGAAAAACGGATTTATTATGATGCAGGAATCTGTTTACACAAAGCTTCTGACAACACCTGCGGTTGAAAATTCCGTTAAAAATTTAATAAACAAAAACAAACCCGAAAGAGGAATTGTACAGGCATTGACAATAACCGAAAAACAATTTGCCAAAATGGATTTCATTGTCGGTGAACACACTTCCGATATAGTTGACACACAGGATAGGTTGGTGATTTTATAAAACTGTTTTTTCCCGAAATAGACTTTCTTTTTGATACGGAAAGTGGTAAAATAAACACGGTTGTTATTGAAAACGGGCATTTGTTTTGTAATTTTCTGCGTGATATTACAAACCAGCTTTCAGGACTCAACGGCAAAACGGTATTATCTCAAAGCAACACTCTTCTTCCTATAAGAAAGAATCTTGTTTTGCTGGATCATTTTGTGCCTTTTGAGTTAAATTCAAAATCGCTTACAACTAAAATCAATGATGATCTGGAAAAGAAAGCGGTTTCCGAAGAGTTTTATTACAAAACCGTTGAACTTTTAAGTATGTTCAATAAATATCTCGATGAGCTTTCATTTGATTATAATTGTGAAGTGGATTTTACAAAAACCGACATAGGCTCTCTTATAAAATCGTCCGGCGTTACAGTTCGCACAAACTCAGATAACCTTTCTGAGCAGTTGCTTGATTTTTTTGCTTTAACAACCGAATTTGTAGGAAAGTGTTTTTTTATAACCGTAAACTTAAGAAGCTTTTTGACATTCGGTGAATGTGAGCTTTTTATGAAAACGGTATTGATGCACGGATATGACTTGCTGATGCTTGAAGGTTTTGAACATAGGCGAATAAGCTATGAAAACAGAGTTATCGTTGATGAAGATTTGTGCTTAATAAATTAAAACACTTAATGATTTAATTAATATTGAATTGTGTTTGAGTTCTCTTTTCTCAAACCCCGGCGATTGCAGGTCGCTTTGTTTAAAAAGTTGTTTTTAAATTTGGGGTTTGAGAGCAGTG
>CAYYRN010000060.1:0-6810 GCA_964474295.1 uncultured Eubacteriales bacterium | reverse complement strand
AAAAAACTCCCGCCGAGATCTTTCGCTGACGCTCGAAGATGACACGGCGGGGTTTGTGTTTTGTTTCGACAGATTTTTCGTCCCTGTCTGTCATCCTTGAGTGTCTGACAGGGTTTCATACTTAATTTGGGTAGATTCTTCGCCAAAGGCTCAGAATGACGAAGAGTTTTAATTTTATGCTTAACTTTGGTAGATCTTTCGCTGACGCTCAAGATGACGGGGGACGCTCAAGATGACGGTTAAAAAAATAGAACTACGGTAACACTACTTTGAAATCATTACAAAAACAATTGACATTATCGAAAAAACGTGTATAATAGAATTAACGTTACAGAACGTGCGTTGCAGAACGTACATTTTATATAGGAGGGTTATTATGCCACCGAAACCGAAATATACAAAAGAAGAAATCGTTGCGGCTGCTTTGGGCATTGTTTCTCAAAGCGGAACGGATGCTTTAACAGCCAAATCGCTTGGCAAAGCACTAAACACCTCTGCGACACCGATTTTCACGGTGTTTAACTCTATGCAAGAGGTACAGGATGAGGTGAAAAACTCCGCAATGAAAAAGTTCGAAGCCTACGCTCGCAAAACAGAAACAGATATGCCTGTGTTCAAGCAGGTGGGTATGCAAATGATTTTGTTTGCAAAAGAAGAACCGCAGCTTTATCAACTGATTTTTATGTCACAAAACAGCGAAGTGAAATCCTTTGACGGTATTTACTCACACCTCGGCAGTGTTGCGGATGAGTGTTTGACCGCAATCGAGCGTGATTACGAGCTTTCAAGCACGGATGCGAAAACGCTTTTTGAACATTCGTGGATTCACACCTACGGCATTGCAACGCTGTGTGCCACGGGGATGTGTGATTTTACAGAGGAAGAAATATCAAAAATGCTGACGCAGGATTTTACTGCTATGATGATGTTATTGAAAGGAGAAAAGCAATGAAAACACTCAACACCATTCAAACCTTTTCAAAAATCGGAAAGGTAGTAAGCAAAATTATTTACATCTGCTGCATTGTCGGCATTTGCGGTTGTGTAGTCGGTGCTGCCGCAATACTTCTCGGCGGCAAAGCGCTTAAATTCGGCGGTGTGACATTGCACAGCATCCTGCAAACAGAAGCAGGCATAAGCTTGGGAACGCTCTGGGCGGCAATTGCCGTCGGCATAATTCTTTGCATAGGTGAGCTTTTCGTGTCCCGTTTATCCTACCGCTATTTTGACAATGAGCTGAAAGCCGGCACACCCTTTACATTTGACGGTGCAAAAGAACTGTTGCACCTTGGAATTTCGGTAATTTGGATTCCCATTGTGACTTCGATTGCGGCACAAATTGTTCAAGACATTATTTTCAACTTTATGGCAGGCACGGAAAAAATCAGCATAGACGGTTTTGAAAGTGTAATGCTCGGCATAATGTTCATTTTTATATCTCTGCTTTGCAAATACGGTGCTGAGGAAAAACATAAAGAACAGCAAGCAAATTGTTTCTCGGAATCGGAAACGGATTTTTCGCTCCCCGACAATTAAAGATTGTTTTCGCCCCACTTGGCAAGCTCCGTAAAAACTGGCAGGAGTGCCTTACCTTTCTCTGTAAGCGAATATTCAACGTGCGGCGGCACTTCGTTAAACTGCTCACGGTGAACTATGCCTGCGTTTTCCAAATCACGCAAAGTATTGGTAAGCATTGTATTGGTTATTCTCGGCAGAGCTTTTTTCAATTCTCCGAATCGGCAGGTTTCTTTTTTGCAAAGCTCATAAATTATGTGAGTTCGCCATTTTCCGCTGAGCAATTCAAGCGTCCGTCTCATCGGGCAGGTTTCACTCACCTCGCCCGTCAAAAGCCTGTTTAAATATTTTTCCGGTGTCAAATTCTCTTTCATATGTGCCTCCCGTACATTAAAACGTACTAAGTACACTTGTTTTGCGTACTTGTATCTTCTTTTAATACATAGTATAATTTTTATACTGATATTTGTCAAGGAGGCGCTGCTATGAAAACAGCAATAGTTTATTACTCAAAGCATCATTCAAACACAAAAACTGTGCTTGAAAAAATCGCATCAAAACATAATGTAACATTAATTGACATCACCGAATCTCCTGTTGCCGAGCTTTCCGAGTTTGACCGAATCGGCTTTGCTTCGGGTATTTATTATTCAAAATTTCAAAAAAGTCTGCTCAAATTCGCAGAAGAAAAAATGCCCGAAAATAAGGAAACCTTTTTCATTTACACCTACGGTGCCGAGAAAAGCGGCTACACCGATGCAATCGCAAAAGCCGTAAAAAAACATAATGCGAAAATCCTCGGTGAATACGGATGCTTCGGCTTCAACACGTTCGGGCCATTCAAGCTTATCGGCGGAATCGCAAAGGGACATCCCGACGATAAAGATTTAAACGGTGCTTTAAAATTTTACGAAAGTCTTTAATAAGAACAAATATTCAGGAGCTGTAAAAACACAAGTTTTTACAGCTCCTCGTTTTATGTATAAATTCGGCAAACGTCACTCGGATGTTTTTTCTTTGTTGACATACGACTTTAAAATAATATTTATATATTGTGACAGTGAACGGTCATCGTTTTCGGCAAGCTTACGCAATGTTTCGAGAAGATCGCTGTCAATGGTTATACTTATTTTCTCTTTTAAGGGTTTCATCATTATCACCTCAAAAATATTATTCTAAAATCGAATTTAGTATTAACAAATAGGATAAAGTAGGATAAAATACTACTGACGGATACCGTCGAAATAAATTACTTAGAGGTGGTTTTAATGAAGTATTGCTCGAAATGCGGAAAGGAACTTTTTGACGAAGCTGTTGTTTGCCCGGGATGCGGTTGTGCGCAAGGCGATATGCCTACAAATTTTGCTCAGCAACCTCAAACGTTTGATAATTCAAGCGGTTCTACTTTCGGATGGGCTGTTTTGGGATTTTTTGTTCCGCTTGCAGGTCTTATACTTTACATTTTGTGGAAACAAACATACCCGTCAAAAGCTAAATCCGCCGGCAAGGGTGCTTTGATTTCGGTTATTATCAGCGTCGTTTTTTATTTAATCGCGGCAATAGTTGGTGGTGTAATGCTCGGCACCGGAGCAATCTAAGCCTTTGTAGTTTCTCTTAAAAAATGAAATTAAAGCAAAATTTAAAACTGCAAGCTTACCTTTTTGGCAAGCTTGCAGTTTTTTGTTTGTACCAAAGAGGATGCAAAATAAAAATTTCACATCCTCTTTGGTAAAAGTTATACTAACTTATGTCAAAATCACGTCTTACCAGAGGTATTCGACACCCTTTGCGTGCTGAAGAATTCTAACATAATCAGTAACGGTTATTTTGTTGTTTTCGTCTACGTCACCGCACTTGAAATCATAGCCTTCAAGCTTAGACATTCCTTTTGCGTGCTGAAGAACCTTAACGTAATCGGTAACGGTTATTTTACCGTCGCCGCTGACGTCACCCTTGAGGTTGATTGCCAAATCCTTCTCAACGTCGGCTCCGTCAACCGTTATTTCATATTCACGTGTTACATGGTTGAGCTTTGACACACGAACTGTGTATGTTCCGCTCAAAACACCTTCAATTGAATAATCCTGCTCGCCCGTTCCCGCAACAGATGTTGTGTATACGGTTTTGCCGTCAGCAATCAATTCGATTGTTGTGCTTTCGTCACTGTCTGTTGCAAAGCTCTTGACAGTACCCGAAACAGTAACGCCGAGAGGTGCAATTTCTCTTTCTTCCGCTACTTCGCCGCAAATTGTACAGTATCTTACTTCTTTACCGGGTTTTGTTGCCGTAGGCTCTTTAACGCAAACCCATTCGGTATCGGCAATGTGTTCAAACTCGATGTTTGCGGTAAGCTCCTGACCGTTAATTGCTGCTGCAAAATCGGAAATAAAGAGAACAACCGTTTTGATTATTTCCTCATTTGTCTGACAGTCACGAAGCATTGAGAGTATTGTGTTAACATCGGCGGAATCTCTGTAGCCGTAAAGCATTATTCTTGCATCATCATTAAGTGTTGCAACAGACTGACCGACCGCAAGAACCGTACCTGCGGGAAGGAACACTTCAATTTGAGCATTTTCAAGCTCCTCTGTTTCTTCAAGCTTAACAGCGGATTTAATTTCGGCTTTGATACCGCTGCCCTGAACGATATTGTCAAGTTTAAGCGTATCGCTTGTGTTTTCAAAGGAAAGCTTTTCTTTACCTATCTGAATGTATGCTGTGCCGGGGATTATCGCATAGCTGTCATCTTCCGCTTTTGTTTGAGTTGTAACACGGTCAGACAGAGCCTTGTATGCACTTCTTACGGCATCCTCATCTTGTGCCACTGCATCTATTGTGTAGCTGTCGGCGGAATTTGTTCCCGTAACGTTGTAAGCATAAGCTTTGCCGTCAACCGTTCCTTTGAC
The DNA here is from genome assembly GCA_964474295.1 of uncultured Eubacteriales bacterium. GTDB lineage: Bacteria > Bacillota > Clostridia > Oscillospirales > Acutalibacteraceae > SIG575. Next base: position 2,389 of record CAYYRN010000060.1, on the reverse strand, counting down.
AACCGCACTTTCAAAATCGGGAAGATAATTATCAAGCGGAACTTTCTTTTCAACGCCTGTGGTTATTGTTTTTTCATATGTTCTTGTTCCCTCGATTCCGAGTGAAGCGATATCCGTCATTGCAATTGAGCCTGTAACCTCACCTGCATCCACAACCGAACCCTTAGGAACTGTAATTTTCACCGAATAATCGGAGGAAACAACGCCCGTTGCAATTGTTTTTCCGTTTGACTGTGCGGAAATAACAACTTTACCCGCAAGCCTTGAAATTGTTTCTGTTGAAATAACTTCACCGCAATCTTTACAGTAAACTGTTTTAAGACCGTCCGAAACGGCTGTTGCATCCTTAATTTCAACTTTGCCCGCAGTGTGACCTTTTGCGTCTACATAATCGGCAATATAAGTGTGGTCGCCCTGCTTGCAGGTGTATGTTGTGTATCCCTTATCAACACAAGTAGGTGCTGTTACTTCTTTCGTGTAATCGTGACCGTTTTCTTTAATCGCTCTGCTGTCCAATTCAATTCCGCAGCGAGTACATACTTTGATTTCTTCACCGGCATTTGTGCAGGTCGGTGCTGTTTTTTCGCTCCAAGTTTTCGATTCATCGTGACCGAGAGCATCAACCGTTCTTACATTCACGGGGTTTTTACAAACTGTGCAATACTGCACCTCTTCGCCCTCTGTTGTGCAAGTGGGTTTAACTGTTTGAATCCACTCGCTTGAAGGCTTACAGCCTGCGGAGCTGACGGATTCAGTCTTAGTTTTACCGCAAATACAATAATATGTTTTTGCACCTGCACCGCTGCAAGTAGGCTTAGTGCTGATTTCGGCATCCTTATAAGTTGTCCAATCGCACGGAGCTTCTTCGAGATTTGTAAATGCAGACAAAAGCTTTTCCGCTGCCGAAGAACCGTTTGTGCAGGCAAGCTTATAACCGTAGCTTGCACCCTCAACGGCATATGCAACCTGATAAGCCATATCAAGTGCCGAAAGGAATTTGCTCCAAGATTCTTCCGTATACTTGCCCTTTTGAACATAGTAGCCCTCACTGAACTTACCGTTCAAACCGAGGGGAGCCTCGGCATAGCTGAGTGCGGTTTCTTTATCGGAAGCTTTAAGGTAATACATCTCGGTTGAAAAAACAGTGTTTGTTTCTTCATCCCAAGTGGCATCGCCGGAATTGAGGTCAACCGTGAAATTATAGTATCCCGAATCGGGTTCTGTCCACGAAAGCCATGTACCGTCAGCGGTATTTTCCCACCAGTTTGTTGTGGGCCACGAAATTTTTCCCGTTGAAAGAGATGTCGGAGCTGTACCCTCCGTTACACCTACAACAGTGCTTCTGCTTGACCAATTCACTAAGATATTTTGTGTTTTAACGCTGTATTTAAGTGTTTTTTCGGCAACCTGAACATAGCAGGAATTAAGCTTATCAAGCGAACTAAAGTTTGCACCGCTGTCGAACTTTCCGGGCAAGCTTTCGTTGACTGTACCGATTTCGCCTGTTTGAGCTTCTTTACCTGCAACAATGCCATAGCCGTAGCCTGTAAGATTCTTCCAAACGGTGTTATCTTCTTTATCAAGGATATCGTAGCCTACGGTATATCTTACAACAGAGTTTGTCTGTTCGGCAATTTCGCCCGTTACAGCAAAGCTTTTCTCATCCGATACAACTGTGCCGGCTGAATAATCCACGTTGAGCTGTGCGGTTTGACCGTCTTCATAAAACGGCAAAACGGCTGAAACCGAATTGATTTTTACCTTATAATTTGAATCGGTAATTTTAACACAAAGGCTTGTGTTTACCGTTGTGTCACCGACATCTTCGCTTGACTGAGTAAAAATGACGGGATTAAAACTTTCGGCACCGCCGCCCACACCCGACTGACGGGCATTTGCCGCAATTGAGCCGAACCCTACCGTAAAAGTGCTGACAAGCATTACCACGGCAAGGAGCATTGAAAGTGCTTTCTTTTTCATTGTTCTCTTATCCTTTCCTTAAATAAAATTAATAATTTGTTAATATTTTAAACAAATTATCAGTATAACCCAATATTACCACTTTTTTACTGTAATTGCAAGTCAAAATACAAGTTTATCGGTGCAATTTGCCGAAAAATATGTTAAAAAATCATAAATTTTTCAAAACCTGACCTGCCATAAAAGAAACCTCTCTTGCCTTGACAGACAAAAGAGGTTTCTTTTGTAAAATCAGCGACCTGTTTTGATAACGAATGTACACCCCACGTATTATAGTGCGTCAGCTTGTTAAAAGCTCAATTGCAGCAGAATATTTTCTTAACCGTTCTTTCACTTTTTCGTCCACGATGTCAAGCCGACTGATATCGCTGTTGTGGCGGAGATCTGCAAGCTTGACTGCCTTGGCAAT
>CAYYRN010000059.1:0-7107 GCA_964474295.1 uncultured Eubacteriales bacterium | reverse complement strand
TCCGCAATATCAAAATACACCAATGCACAGGTACAGCCGCCAAGTGCTATTATCACCGCTAAAATAACGGCAATTATTTTGATATACAAACGCTTTTTCTTTGGTTTTTGCAACTCTGTTTCACCGTTGCCGTTAACCGTAGTTTCACCTTTTTCACAATACATCAAATCAAGCTCCCCTTTCCGTCACATCAAAAATATAAAGGCTAAAATAAATAAAACCGCCTTAGGTTTTTCACTTGTGTTTCTAAACATAAGACGGTTAAATTAATTAATTTTTAAACGGTTCAATAAGACAAAATAATTAATATCCCCGTTGCCGGCATTTACCGCCGCTGAAAACTCATTATCATTCAGTCAACTATCGCATTTTGCTTTTTCCAATTTGAAATTGCTTTTGTTTTTGATGAGATAACAAAAGTTATTATAACAGAAATTATAAGAGAAATCAACTGGAGATATCCCCAAAACGTTAATCCGATCTTTTGATTAGCCACACTCATCATGCTGCTGTGTGAAGAAACAGCGGATATAAGCGAAATGTAAAAAATCGCAAAAGCAACACACGAAACAAGCAAAATAATCAATGTAACTATCGGGAATATTCTTTTTTCAGGATTATTTCTTATTATTGGCAATACGCACATTGCAATTGAAATAACCGAAAGTATAACCACAGCTACGGTCAGTCCGGGAGCATCTTCCGACCACAAGGTACACATTGAATATTCTTCCTTATGTTCTATCAAAAACTCATATGATTCATACATCGTATCAACAAACCATAATATGAGCTTAAATATCTGTAATACTCCCAAGCTCAAATACATAATTTTTAAATTGTTTTTTGTAACCTCATTAGGTTCAAGAGTTTTTATACTTTTGTTTTTCATTTAAATCACACCTTAACTTTAGAAATATTGTAATTTGCAGTGTTACACATAATGAGCGTTGTTACGCAATTTTCAAGACTTCCCTCCGAATTTTCCGCAACAAAATCCAAATCATCCACATTTTTGGTTCCCCATTTGATTTCACCGTCAGCCGTTTTCATAATATTTTCGGCACTTATGCAAGCGTAGAACACTCCCTTTTCGTCACCTGCTGTGTAATTTACTTTGTATGTAAAGGTGAGCTTATTGGTAAACTCTACGTTATCGGAAGATTTATTTAATTTTACGGTAGAAAAATAAACATCCGAAGCTTTTGTTGTAGCACCCGAAAAATCATATATGCTTTTTCCGAAAATATTTCCCGACCAACTGCCTTGAGCTACGGATTTCTTTGCCGATGCGATTGTCGCTGTAATGTAATCGGCAAGTTCTGATTTCAAGGTCGAAAAGTCGCAGTCATCAACAGATGTCAGATATTCGGTCTGACCGGTAACTTTGTATGTATCTTCCGATGAATCAAGTTTATAATACTCATCACCCGTATATTCGCTGAGTGTAGCTGTAATTACAGCCGTTTCCCCATTTGCATAACTTTCTTTGTCGAACGAATAAGTTACATATCTTTGAACTTCTTCGCTGCAGCCTTGATTGTTGATTGAAATTTTGCAATAAGGCGAAATACCCGAAATTTCATACTTTATGCCACTGAAAGCATCAAGCGAAACAGCATTTTTATCTTTAAATTCCGATATTTCTTCTTCGGACGGGTAGGCATCCTTATAATAATTTCCGTTGAAAATAGAAAGTCCCAAATCATCTTTTTCTATTGTTGTTGTTTTTGTGTAACCGTAGAAATCCGTAAATTCAATTGTTTCATCATCGTCAAGATATTTCCACGTTCCTGTACCGTAGCCGCCATCATCATATGTTCCGTCTTTGCGAACATCGATTTCAACCTCGCCGTCACTGTTATACCACTGACCGATAATGTCCTTTTTGCTTGAGCATGAAGAAAATGCCGTTGCCAAAACCACTAAAACTAAAACCGCACTGATAATTTTCAAACTCTTTTTCATAATATTTCCTCCCACATTTTTCCTTTTGACTGATTTAACGCAAAGTTAACCTCCATCCTTTAGTATTATAAAGTGATATCATTTATAATATCACTTTATATTGTAAATTGTAGCATATCTTACAAGTTCCTGTCAATATAAAATAATATTAGAAAATAATTTATTTTGGAGGAATTTTATATATTATGAAAGAAATTAAAAACGAACCGCTCAAAATCAAACGCCGTGGTGAAGACGGCAACAAGGTCATTACGGTGCGGCTTAAAGAGGAAATATTATCCGAGCTTGACAAAATTGCCGCCGAAACACATTATTCAAGAAACGAATTGATTAATATAATTTTGGAGCATGGTGTAAATAACATTGAAATTGAATAATAAAAAAGGATTCCTTTTGGTTTTACGCAACCTAAAGGAATCCTCTGCTTTTTATTTTATCAAGTCTGCACTTTTGCAGTCCTTTTTTAGATTTACTTAAAAAAATTGTAAAGTCCCATAACAAAAAGAATTACAATCAACACGGGAAGAACATATGTCAAATACGGACGCATCCAATTTTGAACTTTCATACCCTTACCGATGTTCGCTTCTTTTTTGAATTTATCCCATCCCCACGCTTTTTTGTTCGTGCAAAACAGCAGGAATATAAGAGAACCGAGGGGCAAGATTATATTGCTTACAAGAAAATCTTCCAAATCCATTACCGTTGTGCCTTCTCCGAACGGTTTGAAACCGGACAACACATTAAAGCCGAGAACACACGGAACGGAAAGTGCAAGCACAAGCACGCAATTCACCGAACAGGATTTTTTTCTGCTCCAGCCGAACAAATCACAGGTGCAGGCTATGATGCCCTCGAACACGGCAAAAACGGTGGAAAGTGCCGCAAACGAAAGGAAAACAAAGAACAAGCTGCCCCAAAGTCTGCCCATCGGAATATTGTTGAATATATTCGGAAGCGTTACAAAAATCAAACTCGGCCCGCTGTCAACTTCAACGTTATATGCAGAACAGGCAGGGAAAATTATAAGTCCCGAAACTATTGCAACAAAAGTATCAAGCAGTGCTATATTAACCGACTCACCGAGAAGTCTTCTGTCCTTGTTAAGATAGCTGCCGAAAATCGCCATGGCTCCCATACCGAGGCTGAGCGTGAAAAATGACTGGTTCATCGCCGCAACGATAACATTGCCGATGCCCGCTTTTTTCATATTTTCAATGCTCGGTTTAAGATAAAACTCAAGTCCCTCTTTTCCGCCGTCCATAAAAGCACTGTTAAAAGCAAGCACAACCATAATGCCGAGCAATGCCAACATCATATATTTCGTTATTCTTTCAAGTCCCTTTTGAACACCGAGCGAGCAAACAAGAAAGCCGATTATAACAACAATTGCCATATAAAATATCATTTGTAGCGGTTCTGACATCATCATATCAAAACGGCTTTGCACACCCGAAACGTCAAGACCGACAAAATCGCCCTTTGCGGTTGACACAAAATATTGCAGCATCCAACCGGCAACGGTTGTGTAAAACATCATCAGCAAATAATTGCCCACCACCGCCGTATAGCCGTGAAAATGCCATTTGCTGCCTTTTGGTTCAAGCTGCTGATACATTTTTGCGGGACTTTTTCTGCTTGCTCTGCCGAGCGAAAACTCCATTGTCATAATCGGAACACCCATTATAACAAGAAAGAACAAATAAATAAGCACAAAAATGCCGCCGCCGTATTGACCTACCATATAAGGAAATTTCCAAACATTTCCTATTCCGATAGCACAGCCGGCACTGAGAAGAATAAATCCCAAACGGCTGCCGAGACGTTCCCTTTTCATACATTCACTCCTGTTTACATCATTCGTATTTTTCTGTCTATTATATCATAAGGACATATTATTTTCAACAATTTGTAACATAAAAATACGACAGTCAAAAATTAACTTGACTGCCGCATTTTATTTTAACTAATTAGTTTCAAATGCTTTTATTATCAAAAGTGAGGCAATACCGATTATTACACCGGCACCCGTTCTGCCCGTTATCTTTTCACGATAAACCGATGCCGCCACAAGAGTTGAGATTATTGTTCCTCCGCCGTTTATAAAAGCAAACAGTATCACGGGAGAAACAAGTGCTGTGGAAATTGTGGCAAGCTGATTAATTACAAACACGCTCACCGCAAGTGCAACGCCGCATATAATCAAAGGTTTTGTCAGCTTTCGCTCGGCTGTTTCCGTTTTTTTGCCGATTGACAATCTGCCGTAACAAATTCCCGACAAAAAAGCTATTATGCCAAATGAAAGAAAAGAAAAAACACTTACATCTCCGCTCGGCACATAACAAGTGAACATCTGCTGAGCCAGCATTGTGCATCCGTTTGAAATCAGCGAACCGATAAGCAACAGTATCGTTTTTCGGCTGAAATTTTTGTAAATACTTTTCGAGCCGCCGATTAACAAATATGCGGAAACGAAAAACAAAACAACACCGAAAATTTGCATTACCGATATCTTTTTGTCAAACAAAAACACACCTGCGATTATCGAAATTATCATCCCCGCCGTGCCGAACATCGAGCTTAAACTTACTGTTCCGCTTTTCATTGCATATATTCCGCAAAAGTTTGAAAAGAAAAGCGAAATTCCCGAAAAAGCGGCAATCAAAACAGTAAGCCAATCAATTTTAAAACCGTTATTTGCTGTTATTATAAGAATAAGCCCCAAAATTGCCGACACTGTGTTTTGAAATGCATTATATCCTATCAGCATCGTAAGGCTTTTGATTTCCAAACTTGAACGCTTGCTGAAAAGAGCCTGCACAACACGAAACAGCAAAATTATGAAAATATATAAGCTTACCGTCATATTTCTTTAATTAAAACGGCGCTGTGGATTTTCATATCGAATTCCGGCACTTCGGCAATTTCAACAAGCTCGCCGTTATGCTCGCTGTCAAGCAGATAAATTTCATAATTTCCTTTCTTGCCGAAATCCACTTTAACTTTCTTGTTTTCGCTGTTATCGTCATCACTGTAATATGTTATAACCGACAGCGTCTTGCCGTTTTCGTCCACTCCGCAAAGAGAATATATGTTTTCGATTTTATTTTCGGCTCTGATTTCCTTTACGCAATCGTAAAACATTCCGTACCAATACAGCGCATAATAACCTTTAAGCGGTTCAACGGTGTAAAAATCAAAAACACCATTAAAGCTCGACGGACGTGTATCGTAATACATCAACATATCGATTTTTGACGCCTGTGCAGCACAAATACAAGCCATCAAAAATGTGCCGCCCTTTATGCTGTGAATCGTTTTTATGGAATAAGGGTATTCTTTAACCCAGCCCTTAACATAATTCCATTCGTTTAAAATGCTTTCCGCTTCTCCGTAACCGTATTTTTTCAGCAAGGCATCTATTCTTTCGGCTTTTTCCGTCATTCTTGCAGGCTCGGTGCAATAAATGTGCCACGAAAAGAAATCTATCGGCACATTTCTTTCACGCATAGCTTTAAGAAAATCTTCAGCCCAATCTTCACGGTAAGCCAAAGCGGGGCCGCCTATCTTAATTTTCGGAAAACGCTCCTTCAAATGTTTGGAAGCTGTTTCGTAAAGGTCAAAAAACTGTGCCTTTGTTCCGCCCCATGTACGCTTGTTCGGTGAATCGTCCTCATCCAAATCGGCTTCGTTCCATATTTCCCAATACTTTATGTTAAGCTCAAATCCGTCTGCCCAACCCTCATTGTAATGAGATATTATATGCTCGCAAATAACCGCCCACTTTTTGAAATTTTTAGGCGGAAGCGTTCCGTGCTTTTTTATTTGATGTTCAATTGTCTGCCCCAATCTGAAAAAAGTTTCCGTTCCGGCATCAAGGCAAGATAATATGCTTTCGTCCGTGCAGGCAAAGTCATATGAATCGGGACTGTACGGGTCAGCGTCAAAATCGGGAAAAATACGGGTGATATCGTGGCTGTAAGGGCCGCCGTAAATTCCGCAGTCAGCGGAATCGTGATTTCTGCTGTAAGGTATTCTCGCAGCTTTATAGCTTTCGAGATTACTCTGGCACTGGTCATCAACGTGTCTTTTGTGCCACGGCCCGCCGTTTGTCGCATTGAGAATTTTAAATTTGTTGCCTTTTTGCGATAAATCAAATTTTAATATTTCCACAAGAACTCCTCCTGACTTTATTGCTTATTCCCCTGCTTTTTTCTTAAAGAAACGGGCGTTTCGTTCTTTAAATAAGTGTCCCAAACATTAATTCGGTCATCTTCGTCTATCTTGCGGATAACCTTTGCGGGAATGCCCGCAGCTATGCTGTTTGGCGGAATATCCCTTGTAACCACCGCACCTGCGGCAACAACACTGTTTTCGCCTATTGTTACACCTCCGCAAACGGTAACGCTTGAACATATCCAGCAGCCGTCCTTTATTGTGATAGGCTCCGAATATTCAAGGTCGTGTCTTCCGTCGGGATAATCGAAATTCAGCCTTTCTTCCGCAATCAGAGGGTGATTAGGCGTTGCCAAAGTGACGTTCGCACCTATCCACACACCGTTGCCGAGCGTTATTGGAGAGACATCGAGAAAAGTGCAATTGTAATTCACAAAACATTCACGTCCGACGTGAATGTTCACACCGTATTCGCAGTAAAAAGGAGCAAACACTGCAAAATTTTTGCCCTTTGATGACGGAACAAGTCTTTCCAACGCACGCTGTTTTGTCGCATACCGCCAAAGTGATATCTTGTTGAACCTGTCACAGCGTATAAGTCCCAAAGCGTGCTGTTTTGCAATATCCTTGCTTGCCGAATTGTAAAGCTTTCCGCTTACCATACGCTCCCAATCATTTATTCTGTTATTATTTTTACTCATAACTTCACCCCCGTGTGTAAATCATTTTAACATCCTTCACAAACGATGTCAAATACAATATTCAGGTTAATAAAAAAATCCCGACGAATCGGGATTTTTATTGGCAGCCCCTGGGGGAATCGAACCCTCAACTAACCCTTAGGAGGGGTTTATTATTATGAGCGAAGCGAATAACAAGGTTCCGACACGCAGTGTCAGGTTCTTATTATAAGCGAAGCGAATAACAAGGTTCTGCACGCAGTGTCGGGTTCTTATTATGAGC
>CAYYRN010000058.1:0-7197 GCA_964474295.1 uncultured Eubacteriales bacterium | reverse complement strand
GGTCTTCTTCTCGGACTAAGCTGCACCCTTCCGCGTCTGACGGCGGCACAAACCAAATCTATTGCTTCGTCCTGACCTATAATTTTCGCTCTCAAATGTTTTTCCATATCGGAGAGTTTTCTTAAATCGCTCTCTATGACCTTGCTTGACGGAATACCTGTCCAAAGTTCAATTACATTTGCGATATCATCTTGCGTTACGGAATTGTTTGCAGCTAAAACCGCAAGCTCCTTTTGTTTTTCTTCACAAACAATAATTTCCGCCTTGATTTTCGCTATCTGCTCATAATCGATATTTTCCGTATCTTCCTCAAGCTCTTTTTGAAGGGCGGAAAGAGAAAGAATTTTTTTCTCGTTCATTTCAAGGTCGCTTATGCTTTTATTTCTGAGGTTTGCTCTTGTGCATGCTTCGTCAAGCAAGTCGATTGCTTTATCCGGCAAGAAACGGTCATTTATATACCTTTCGGAAAGAACAACCGTGCTGTAAACGAGATTATCGCTGATTTTTACCCTGTGAAAATCCTCATAATAGTTTTTTATGCCGACAAGCATTTTATATGTGTCGTCAATTGACGGTTCGACAACTTTAACGGGCTGAAGACGTCTTTCGAGAGCGGCATCTTTTTCTATAAACTTCCTGTATTCGTCAAATGTTGTGGCACCTACAATTTGAATTTCGCCTCTTGACAAAGCCGGCTTTAAAATGTTAGCCGCATTCATCGAACCCTCGGCATCGCCCGTGCCGACAAGATTGTGTACTTCATCTATAAACAGAATAATGTTGCCCTCGGATTTTACTTCGTCAACAAGACCTTTGATTCTGCTTTCAAACTGTCCTCTGAACTGTGTGCCGGCAACAAGTGCGGTCAAATCAAGAAGATGAATTTCTTTATCCGCAAGCTTTGCCGGAACGTCACCGCTTGCTATTTTCAAAGCCAAACCTTCGGCAATTGCGGTTTTACCGACACCCGGTTCGCCTATAAGACACGGATTGTTTTTTGTTCTTCTGCAAAGAATTTGCGTGACACGGTAAATTTCGTTTTCTCTGCCGATAATTCTGTCGATTTTACCTTCCCTTGCCTTTGCAACAAGGTCTGTGCAGTACAAATTAAGAAATTTTCTTTTTTTCTTCTGCTTCTTTTCTTCCTTTTCTCTTTTCTTTTTTTCGTTTTTGTTTTCGGATTGTTTCGGTGTATCGGGCAAAGGGTTCTGCTCGCTGTATTCGTTTTTGGGGCTGAATGCTCCGCCGAGGAAATTTTTCAAAAACTCTGCCGGCATTGACTGTGCGCCGCCGAATTCAAAATCATTTTCCGAATCTTCATCATCACCGTCGGGCATCATTTCCATCATACTTTCAATCTGCTCGTTTGCAGCCTCCAAATCCTCATCTGTGATGCCCATACTGCTCATCATTTGCTTGATGGGGCCGATATTCAGCTCCGAGGCACATTTCATACAAAGTCCCTCGGGAGTTGATTTGTCCCCTTCGATTTTGGTAATAAAAATAACCGCAGGTCTTTCGTGACATCTGCTACACATCATTTTTTTCATTTGGTTTCCCCTTTTTTTATCGCTTTTCTTGATTTTAACTGTCTTAACGTGTCGGGAATATAGCTTATAAGTGCAATTATCGTCAACACAAGCGAGAATATCACAAGCGACATTACAAGCCAATTGGGCATTACCGCTATATCAATAAATGCACCGACTTCGGGGCCGAAGCAAATAATCGCAATCATCACAAAATAAAAAGTGAAAGTCGCAACCTTGCCGTAAATTTCAGCCGCACAAGGTCTTAAACCGAGTGCGAGCATTACGGCGCCGACAATCAACATAAGTAATTCCTTACAAAGAAAAGCAAGAAATACATAGCTGAAAAGACGCAGAGATTCAACCTCCGAAGAATTGAAACGCCAAAACAGCACAATTGCTATTGACAATTGTGTGAGCTTGTCGGCAATCGGGTCTAAAAGCTTGCCGAGCGCACTTATCTGATTGAAACGTCTTGCGATTTTTCCGTCAAAGAAATCGGTAATGCCAGACACGGCAAGAAGAACTATTGCACCGATTTGGTTTCCGTTTATGAACAAAACAACAAACCACGGAACAATCAAAATTCTAATCAAGCTCAACAAATTCGGAATCGTCCAACAGCCTTTAAATAAATCTTTCAACACAAATACACTCCTATATAAACAAACTTGCATCGGTAAATAACTCAATTATTCGTGATGAATAAACAACATTACTAAACAAATCATTTCCGAGCAAGCTTGCTGCAATAACAAAAACGTAAGAAATGATAAAGGTGCAAATCAACCCGTTTACGCAACCGAGCAACGCACCCAGCACACTGTTCGCCGTGCGAAGAATCGGAAGCTTTACTATTTTACAAATTAAATTCACGACAATTCCGAGAAGCATCGACAGCACAGCCGAGGTCAGTGCAAACAAAACAATCGCACACAATGATTCGATTAAAGGCCCTGCAATACTTTTTTCAAGTGAAGCTGCAACATTGCCCGTAAAACTATAATCCGCAACTTCGGATTTAATCATATCCGTATTTATACCGAACATCTCGGCAAGACCGGTAAGCGATTGCGGTATGCTGTCGAGTACGGCTGAAATTTGTTCCGAAGTGTCACTTGCCGAAGTTAATTTTATTTCGGTTTCCAAAGCGTTTACCACGCTTTCTTTAAGGAACTTATCATAAAACAGTGCAGAATATCTGTTCGATACAAAAAACGCGACCGCAACAGAAACAAGCTTTGAAAAGAACGAAAGAAGTGTTCTTGCAAAGCCTTTTCTTTTACCGGATATAATAAAGAAAATTATTAATAAAACCAGCAATAAATCAATAAAATTCCACATTTAAACCTCCGACAGTAAAGATATTAACATATTGATAATTAATTATCAAGAAAAAAAGCATCAAATTAATGAAAAGATTATAATTTTCAAATTATGTTCACAATTCGTCAGCTTTCAAGACGGAATCACGGTTGAGCTTTGCTCGGTAAATGTTTGAGCCGGAAATGAAATATATCTCGGAATCGCCAAGCTCAATCGAATCTACGTTAAATTCAAGCTCGACAGTGCATTTGAGCTTACCGCTGTAATTGTAGCAAAGCACCTTTTCGTCAGTTAAAACGGCAAAATAATTTTTGTTGCAGCTGACTGATTTTACGTTTTCCGCATCCTCAATTCTACAGCTTTCTTTTCCGTTTTTGTAAAACGCACAAACAACATTTGATGTGCTTCCGTACTTTGAATAGCAAAGCACACTTCTTTTCGATGAGGTGTCAAAGTCAACCGAATTTAAGGTATGAGCCGAATAATCGATTTCCTCTTCGTCCTTTTCGTCCGAAAGACTGATTACTCTGCGTTTTAAATCGGTAATTACATTCAATTTCTTTTTACCGAGAAAATCAAGCCTAATGGCTGTTTCACCAGGATATTTTACAATTTTGACAGGGTCGGGCGAATTAAAATCAAAAATGTAAACGGCGGAATAATAAGTTGCGTTCTCGACACCCAACACGGCACAAGCACCGTACCTGCCGTTATCCGACAACGTTGTGTACAAAATACGTTCACTGCCGAAAACATAATAGAACTCGGCACCGAGCTTTTTGTTAAACGCACTGAATTTGCAAACGCCGTCATCAGTCCACGTTGCGAAAGCAAGACTTCCGTTTTTGCTTATGTTTGCGGTTATTACAGCTTCTTTCAAAACATTTGCAGTTGCGTTATTATCATAAAGAACATCGGACTGACCGATAACCGAAAATGACGATGAGCCCCTGTTATAAATTAACGCTCTGCCGTTTGAAACCGCAATATCGGGATTTGTATATGTACTGTCAAACTTCAGAATTTCTTTTGCGGTTTTATTGAGTAAAATAACGTTTGAATCGTCTATGACGGCAAGATGCGAACTTATTGAAGACACCTTTTGAGGTCCGTCGGCAGAACAGCGGTAGGGGTATCCCTCGCCTTTTTTTAAGTTAAGAAAAAAAGATTCCACAGTTCCGGTAATATTTGAAAATGTCACGTTTGAAAAACTGCTTGCGGCAATAAAAATAATCGAAATCGCCGCAACAATAACCAACAGTATTCTGCCGATAAATTTAAAATTATATTTGCCGTTAAAAAGCTTTTTCATAACGGACATTCTCCTTTCCCGATTAGTAATAAACCTTATTCAAGTATAGACCTTCCGGCGGCACGGTAAAACCCGCATTCAATCTATTTTTTGAATCGATTATTTCTTTTACCGAGCCTTTCTGTATTTTCCCGCTTGAAATTTCGAGCAAAGTTCCTACCATAATACGAACCATATTATACAAAAAGCCGTTGCCGCTGACTGTGAAATAAACCTCGTCACCGTTCCTTTTTACGGAGAAAGAGTAAATTTCCCGTGTCATATCTTCAACAGAGCTTCCCGAAGCACAAAAAGCCGAAAAATCATATCTGCCGACAAAATCCTGTGCTTGTCTGTCAAGCATTTTTTCATCAATGATATGATACTTATAATTGTAGTACAGCCCGTCATAAAACGGGTTTCTCGTTTGTGAGTTCCATACTTTATAAACATACTCTTTGCCTTTGCAATCGTACCTTGCGTGAAAATCTTCGTCAACTTCTTTACAGCTTTTTACCGAAATATCAAACGGCAAATTTGCGTTTAATGCAGACGGAATTTTTTCAGGCAAAAAATTCTTTTCGGTTTTGAAATTACAGCAAAACGTGTTGGCGTGAACTCCCGCATCCGTTCGGCTACACCCCTTTACATCCTCCCGTGTTCCGAAAACCTTTTCAATCGCATCCTGAATTTTTTCCTGAACCGTGACGGCATTTGACTGCACCTGCCAGCCGTGGTATGCCGTACCTTTATAACTGATTTCGAGAAGAAAATTTTTCATCGGTTCCCCCGTCAAATAAGTGCTGAAAACTTTAAGTTTAAAAAGATAATTCCCGCAAAAAAGACAATTGAAAAAAGAGAAATCAAAAGGTCGCAGAAATTAAATTTCATCTGTTTCATTCTCGTTCTTCCGTCACCGCCCGTATAACAGCGGCAATCCATTGCAAAAGCAAGCTCATACGCTCTGCGGAAGGAAGAAACAAAAAGCGGAATTATTATAGGAATGAGTGCTTTTGCACGCTGCATTATTCCTCCGCTTTCGAGGTCTGCCCCTCTTGCTTTTTGAGCATTCATTATTTTGTCTATTTCTTCAATCAATGTAGGTATAAACCTGAGTGCCAACGTCATCATCATAGCAAGCGTATGCACTCTGAAATTAAACGGCTTTAAAATATAATCGAGTGGTTTGAGGAGCTTTTCTATGCCGTCGGTGAGCATTGTGGGAGTTGTTGTATATGTCAGCAAAGAGCTTACAACGATAAGACAAAATATCCTTACGGCAATAAAAATTGCCGTAAACACAGCTTTATCCGTTATCGTTATTTTCCAAAAAGAAACCAAAACCTCGCCGCCGGAGGTGTAAAAGATATTGATGACAGCCGTAAGTATAATCAGCGGAATTATCGGCTTCATACTTTTTAAGAACATCTTTACGGGGACTTTTGACACAAGCATTGAAATCACCGTCAATGCCGTCATAAGTCCCAGGGAATAAAAATTCTTGCAAAGAAATATCACAACAATAAAAGCAATCGTTAAAACGATTTTTGTCCTTGGGTCAGACTTGTGCAAAACCGATTTTGCCTTATAATACTGACCGATGGTAATTTCTTTTATCATAATGAATAACCCTCCTTTTTCAGACGGATTATTTCATTTACGCCCTGTTCGACGGTATATATATTTCCGTTTATCGGCAGACCGTCCTTTTTAAGACGCATAAAAATTCTTGTAATTTGGGGAACATTAAGTCCCATATTCACAAGCTCGTCTGCCGCAGAATAAACCTCATCAACAGTGCCGTACATTGCAACCTCACCCTTGTTCATAACAAGAGCTTTCGTTGCAAGACGTGCTACATCCTCCATACTGTGGGAAACTATAATTACCGTGCTGCCGGTTTTTTCCCTGTATTGCCGAATAAGACCGAACAAAGTATCTCTGCCCTGCGGGTCAAGACCCGCCGTAGGCTCATCAAGCACAAGTATTTCCGGCTCCATAGCCATAACACCCGCTATTGCCACACGTCTTTTTTCACCGCCCGATAAATCAAACGGCGATTTTTCAAGATAAGACCTGTCAAGCCCCACATATTCAATACATTCAAGAACACGTCTGTGAATTTCTTCTTCACCGAGCTTCATATTTTTCGGCCCGAAAGAAATATCCTTTTCCACCGTTTCTTCAAAAAGCTGATATTCGGGGTACTGAAAGCAAAGTCCCACTTTAAAGCGTGATTCAATCGAAGACTGCTTGCTCTCGTTAATATCTCTGCCGTTTAACAAAATTTGACCCGTTGTGGGTTTAAGCAGACCGTTAAAGTGCTGAATAAGCGTACTTTTGCCCGAACCTGTGTGACCGATAATGCCAACAAGCTCACCTTTTTCTATATTAAAGCTACAATTATTCAACGCAACTGCTTCCGAGGACGTTCCCTGCCCATAAACATGGGTCAGCCCCCTTACGGATAACACGCTCATTTTAACACCCTTTTTCGCCTTTAAATAGTTTCTCAACGGCATCGACGCAATCATCCTCAAAAAGAATGTTGCCGCCGAGTTCTATGCCTTTTTCTTTAAGTTTAAATTGAAGTTCTCTTGCCTGAGGAACGTCAAGACCGACTTTTTTCAGCCTGTTAACATCACGAAAAACCTGCTGAGGCGTACCGTCAGTCATAATTTCGCCGTTGTTGACAATGATAACTCTGTCGGCAAGCACAGCTTCTTCCATATAATGTGTAATGAACATAACCGTCTTGCCCTGTTCTTTGTTTATTTTTAAAATCGCATCCATCACCGCTTGTCTGCCTCTTGGGTCAAGCATTGCGGTAGGCTCATCAAAAACTATTCCGTCGGTTTGCATTGCGAGGATTCCCGCAATTGCAACCCTTTGCTTTTGTCCGCCCGAAAGGTTGTGCGGCTGTGCAAAACGCATTTCGTACATTTCGACAGCTTTGAGCGAATCATCAACCCTTTTTCGTATTTCTTCGGGTTGAACTCCCAAATTTTCGGGGCCGAATGCAACATCATCCTCAACAATGGTTGCCACAAT
>CAYYRN010000057.1:0-7932 GCA_964474295.1 uncultured Eubacteriales bacterium | reverse complement strand
ATCTGCAACGCTCTTGCACCCGACTGAGTAATACTGTCGTATTGCGAACGGAGGGTAACAAAGCCAATGAGGACGCCAATCTCACTAAAAAATTATTGTAGGTTGATTGTATCGTCTAATCAAAAAGGATTCCTTTGGTTTTTGTTGTTCTCTAACCAAAAGAATCCTTTGCTTTTTGTTTTATTCGGTTTGCTTGTTTATTTTCCCACACAAAACTGAGAAAATATTTCATTTACAACTTCTTCGCTTGCTCTTTTTCCGGTCAGTTCAAGCAGCTTTTCAATTGCACAATCGAGTGAAACGTTAACCGCATCAAGCGTCATTCCCGATTCGAGAGCCATTCTCGCTTCTTTTACGCACGAAAGTGCTTCCGAAGTCGAAAGGTACTGTCTTTCGCCCGTCAGCATAGCCTGAGTTGTGTCAATCTTGTCCGTTTCGAGAAGCTTTTCTACGGCAGTTTCAAGTTCTTTTCGTCCATCGGACTTCTCGGCACTGATTTCCACAACGGTTTTAATATACTTAGAAATTTCATCCTTAATATTTTTCACGTCAAGGTCATTTTTGTTAATTACGGCAAGGCACAGCTTGTCCTTACAAAACTCAAGAATACCCATATCTTCCTCGGTCAGTTCCTCCGAACCGTCAAAAACCGCAATTACAAACTCGGATTTTTTCAGCCTGTCTTTCGCCATATCAACACCGATTGCCTCAATCGGGTCGTCACTCTGGCGAATACCCGCCGTATCCGAAAGGTGCAGAGAAATTCCGCCGAGTGTGACCGTTTCTTCAACGATATCACGGGTAGTTCCCGCATAGCTTGTCACAATACTTCTTCGACTGCCTACAAGCATATTCATCAGCGTTGATTTTCCCACATTCGGTCTGCCGACAATAGCCGTCATAACGCCCTCGGAAAGCACCTTACCCGAATCGTAAGTGTCAACAAGCGTTTCGAGAGATTTTTCCACCTCATTAACGGTAGCAAGAATCTCATCGTTTTCAAGCTCCTCGATTTCCTCATCGGGATAATCCACCCAAGCGGAAAGATGTGCGCAAACATTAACAAGCTTTGAAGTGTTCTCATCGATTTTGCGGCTGAGTGTACCTTCAAGTGCGGTTAAAGCGGCATCGGCAGCCTGTTTTCCCTGCGCACTTATTAAATTCATAACAGCTTCCGCCTGTGTTAAATCCATTTTTCCGTTTAGG
Source organism: uncultured Eubacteriales bacterium (assembly GCA_964474295.1). Taxonomy (GTDB): domain Bacteria; phylum Bacillota; class Clostridia; order Oscillospirales; family Acutalibacteraceae; genus SIG575. The sequence goes on along the minus strand of CAYYRN010000057.1, from coordinate 6,726 downwards.
AAAGCTCTTTCGGTAAATTCACCTGCTTTTGCGGGAAATGCACCTGCCGAAAGCACGGCACGCAAGGCTCTTTTCAGCACATACAAGCCCCCGTGGCAGGAAAGCTCTACCGTATTTTCTCCCGTATAGCTGTGAGGTGCCTTGAAAACAAGAGCCACACATTCGTCTATATCGCCGTCACTGTCATAGACCGTTCCGAAATATGCCCTGTATCCCTTTGAATCGGAAAGCTTTTTTCCGCTGACAGATGTAAATACGCAGTCACAGATTTCCGCCGCACGTTCACCGGACACTCTGATTACTCCGATTCCGCCTGCGGCTTGAGCAGTGGCGATTGCCGCAATGACATTTTCAGAATTACTCATAAATTTCACAACCTTGCCCATTTAGAAAAATATAAAAACTTCCGTTAAAAAACAAGTCACGGCTTGTTTTATGCCGTGACCCGAAAGGTAAATCCAAATCAATCCTGTTTTGACTTTGGTTCAATTTTGCCGTAAAGCGAAGCACCGCTGACGTCGGACTTCGGCTGCACGTTCTCTTTGGGACGTGCGGGTGCAGAGCTTCTTCTCTGTCCACCCTTTGAATCACGGCGAGGACGTCCGTAATTTCCCGAAGAATGTGTCGGCTTAACGCCTTCAACGAGTTTGATTACAACTCTTCTTGTGTCATCACTGCCGATTGAATAAGATTCAACATTTTCAATTTGCTGAACAGCAGTGTGAATAATTCTTCTTTCATAAGGGTTCATAGGTTCAAGAACAACGTTTCTGCCGTATTTCAAAACCTTTTCGGCATTTCTCTTGGCAAGTTCCGTAAGAGTGTTTGCTCTCTTTTCCCTGTAATTGCCTACGTTTACGGAAACACGCTTAAATTCTTCGTTTTCTTTTCCGACAACAAGACGTACAAGATACTGAATTGCATCAAGAGTTTCGCCTCTGCGTCCGATAACACAGCCGTAATCATCGCCGCACTCAACGCTGAAGCTGATTGAATCGGCTTTTTTCTCGGTTGTGATGTGAATATCTTCAATACCGAGACCGCTGAAGATTTTTCTGATGTAATCTTCGGCAACGCCGCCGGCATCAACCGTAACAGCAGAATTTTCATCCTTGCTTTCCGATGCGGCAACTTTCTTTTCGGATTTCTTCTCGGCAAAGCTTTTTTGCTGAGCTTTAACTTCTTTTTTGACTTCCGGCTTCTTTTCCTCTTTAATTTCAACCTCGTAGCTTGCTTTTGCTTTATAAACGGTTGAACCTCTGAACAAGCCTAAAATTTTCTTTTCCTGAACATCTACGATTTCCGTTTTAACATCGGAATTTGCAGGTGCGTTAAGCTCCTTGAGAGCAGCTTTTTGAGCTTCTTCGGCAGTTGAGCCTGTGCCGAAAGCTTCAATAGTCTTTTTCAATTATTTCACCGCCTGTTAATTAATCTTCGTCTTTCATTTTAGAAACGATTTTTATGTTGTTTTCTTTTGAACGGCGCTGTATGGTTTCAACAACAAGGGATTTGGCTATAACCTTCTCTTGACTGTAAACTCTGTTGAGAACAACCATTTGAACGGCGCTGAGTATATTCTGGAAAATCCAGTAAACGCCGATACCCGCAGGAAACTTAAATGTAAAATAAAGTGACATCAGCGGCATACCGAACGTCATACAACCCATTGAGGGATTTTTTGCCATTTCGGGGTTCTGTTTTTTCTGTCTGACATAAGAAATAAGGCTTGTAAGCATTGAAGTCAAGCCGGAGAAAAGCGGAATAAGAAGCATAAGCTTTGCGCCCGTTTCGCTCGCACCCCAATTTTTCAAAACACCGAAATCCGGCGTGGATGCAAGAGAAATTCCGAAAGCCGAAAAGTTTGCGGTAAATTCTTCGATTTGCTGTGCGACAGCCGCAGGTACAACATCGGAAATTTCGGAAAACTTTTCCATAATGCTCATTTCCACATATCTCTCGTTGGAAATTTCGGTAACTTTTTTGACAGCCTCGGTCAAAGCCGTAATATTCTCGCCGCTTACGCCGAGAACGTACGTCAAAGGCTTGTAAATTACCTGATAAAGAATCATAATAATCGGAAACTGTATCAAAAGCGGAAGACAGCCCTGCGCACCCATGGGGTTATAACCCTCACGCTGGTAAAGAGCTTGTGTTTCTTCCTGAATTTTTGCCTGGTCGCCCGCATATTTTGCCTGGATTCTTCTTAATTTCGGCTGAATACGCTGCATTTTTGCACTGCTCTTCTGCTGTGAAATAGAAGAAGGCAACAAGATAAGCTTGAACACAATAGCAAAGAAGAAAAGCGCAACAATATAGTTGCCGCTTAAATTGTAAAACTGTTCAAGTATCCATGCAAAGGGCATATAAATGTAATCCATAAAACTCATTTTCTATCCTCCGTAGCAGGTTTCTTTTTTTTCGGTTTTACGGGGTCATACCCACCGGGGAATAGCGGGTTGCATCTCATCAGACGCAAAAAAGCCAATATTCCTCCCTTAAAAGGGCCGTAAATTTCTATTGCATCAACAGCATATTGCGAACAAGTCGGATAATAACGGCATCGGGGAGGAAACAGAGGAGATATTCTTTTTTGATAAAACCTGATAAATTTAATCAAAATGTTTTTCATTTCGGTTTATTACCCCGGCACTGCTGAGATGTTCTTCCATCGTCTTTAAAACCGCAGTGCTCTTGACATATTTTGTTTTGCTCCGTGCAACGAACACGATATCAAACGAACCCGAAATTTCGGGCATTAGCTGAAAAAACGCAGCTCTTATCACTCGTCTTGAACGGTTTCTTTCAACTGCGTTGCCGATTTTTTTGCCTGTCGTTATGCCATAACGACAGTATCCGACGCGATTTTTTACAACATAGGTAACAAGTGCCGGTGAGGCATAAGATTTTCCTCTGCCGTAAGCACGTCGGAAATCACTGTTCTGATTTAGCGTTATGGGTTTTGACAAATCAATCAATCCGTTCGTCTGAATGTACAGAAATTAATAAGAAAGCTGCTTTCTTCCCTTTGCTCTGCGGCGAGCAAGAACCTTGCGGCCGTTTCTGTCAGCCATTCTTTTGCGGAAGCCGTGTTCCATCTTTCTGTGACGTTTCTTGGGCTGATAAGTTCTTTTCATCTTTTAACCCTCCATTCTCTCAGTTAATGTTTATCAGCAATTTTCACTTTGGAAAATCGGTGAAATCGAGTATTAATGCAAGTCCGACTTGCACAAAAACATACTCCAACAATATGTTATTATATAATAAAAATGTCTACAATGTCAACCCTTTTTTCGATTTTGTTCCGATTAAGCTGTTGTTTAGGATATTTTACAATAATATTATGAAATGGCTATGAATTTTTTTTAAAATGTGGTAATATATTATTAAGTAAACAAGGAGGTTTTTGCGATGAAAGAAATTAACATAAGAGACATTAAGGAAAGTGCCGTAAAAATGATAAGCGACGATTGGGCACTTTTAAGTGCCGGCAACGAAAATGGTTTTAACACCATGACTGTAAGCTGGGGCGGTATAGGTGAGCTTTGGGGCAAGGACGTGGCTTTTATTTTTGTCCGTCCACAAAGATACACAAAGGAATTTATCGACAAAGAGGGAATGATGACCTTATCCTTTTTCGGCGGCGAATATAAAAAGGAAATGGGATTTTGTGGAAAATACAGCGGCAGGGACTACGATAAAATGAAAGAAACCGGTCTTACCCCTGTTTTTGAAGACGGAACGGTTTATATAGAGCAAGCAAAGAATGTGCTTATTCTCAAAACGCTTGCCGTAACGGAAATCACACCCGATTCTTTCATTGATAAAAAAATCGACGGTGACTGTTATTCGCAGAAAGATTATCACAAAGTATACATTGCGGAGATAGTGAAAACACTCGAAAAATGAGAAAAATTTGCTTTTAAAAAAATTTTTCAAAAAAAGTAAAAAAATTTTAAAAAAGGTATTGCATTTTCCGAAAAGACGTGCTATAATAACAAAGTCGTCAGGGCAATAGAGAGTTTGCAAAGCTCACGGATGTCTTGAAGTTGGTATTAATGGCGATGAGGGTCCACCCGTTCCCATCCCGAACACGGTAGTTAAGCTCATGTGCGCCGAAGATACTTGGCTGGAAGCGGCCCGGAAAAATAGGACAATGCCAACACAACTGAGTAGCCACCCAATAGGGTGGTTATTTTTTATCTTACTTCATATAATAAAAGGAAAAGGAGTTTTAACAATGGTTTACACATACAAAACGCACGGCACTTGTGCCAGAGCAATAGAAATTGAGGTTGAGGACGGAATCATCAAACAGGTTCGTTTCAACGGCGGATGTGCGGGAAACACCGCAGGCATTTCAAAGCTTGTTGAGGGTATGGATGCCAAACACGTTATCGACCGCTTCGAGGGTATAAAGTGCGGTTTCAAAAGCACCTCCTGCCCCGACCAGCTTGCACAGGCATTGAAGCTTGTGCTTGAAAAACAGAACGAAAACTGAATTTTAAATTTTTACAGGCACGGTATTCTCTCGAAAGAGCTTTACCGTGCCTGTTTTTTTGACATATGTTTTATCCGGTCTACGCTTTTACGAGAAAAAGGGGCTGAAAAAAAGATGCAGAATGAATCAACCGAGCGAAAATAAAGCTCTGCTTTATTTTGCTTGCCCGACGGCGTACAAGGGTACGCCGAGCGGCGAGGTTGGTTTATAGGATAAAACACGAAACGCAAGTTTCGTCACTGCTTCATCAAAAATATATAAAAATGGGACTCTTTTGGTTTTTGAAATTTTCGCACCAAAAAAATCCTCTGCTTTTAGACATATTGTTTTATCCGGTCTGCGCTTTTACGAGAAAAAGGGGCTGAAAAAAGGATGCAGAATGAATCAACCGAGCGAAAATAAAGCTCTGCTTTATTTTGCTTGCCCGACGGCGTACAAGGGTACGCCGAGCGGCGAGGTTGGTTTATAGGATAAAACACGAAACGCAAGTTTCGTCACTGCTTCATCAAAAATATATAAAAATGGGACTCTTTTGGTTTTTGAAATTTTCGCACCAAAAAAATCCTCTGCTTTTAGACATATTGTTTTATCCGGTCTGCGCTTTTTTACAGCCCCTTTTATTTAAGCTTGCGTGGTTCATCGGTCAACCCCAGCAAATAATCTGCCGAAATATTGTAATATTCCGCAAGAGTTTTAATGTGGTGGCTCGGAATATCACGCACTCCCCTTTCATATGCACTGTAATATTGGTAAGTTGTGTTGAGAATTGCGGCAATTTCCTTTTGAGTTTTTTCATTGTCCTCTCTTATATCCCTAATCCTTTGGTAATAGTATTTTTGCATAATTTCAACAAACTCCTTTTGTTGCTTATGCTGAAATTTTATCATATGTGATTAGTTGTGCTTGACAATTAACCACATATGATTTATAATCGAGAAAAAATAACCATTTATGGTTAGCAGGAGGGGTTTTATGTACAATAATATTGGAAAGAAAATCAAAGGTCTTGCTATTTTTTCCTTTGCTGTGGGAGCAATAGCAAGCTTCATCGGCGGAATTGTCATTATAGCAATCGCCTCAGACAGCTATTACGTTGAAGAAATAGGCGTATTTATCGGCGTGATGGTGATGTTCCTCGGTCCGCTTGTCTTTTGGATATTATCGTTTTTCCTTTACGGCTTCGGTGAGCTTATTGAAAACAGCCGAATTGTTGCCGAAAACAGTATGGAAATAGCTGCGGGAATGCGTAAACCGACAACGGAGACAGAAAACACAGTGTCGCAGAACCAACCGGCACCCACTTCATTGTCATCGGAAGCTCAACAAAGAATTATGAGACTTAACGAATTAAAAGAAAATAATTTAATCACTGACGAGGAATACAAAAATGCAAGAAACGAAATATTGTTTAAATAAAGAAATAAATTTAAACAGGAAGTTATTCAGAATTTTTTGTTTTGTCGTTGCGGCAGCGTCATGCACACGCAGTTTATGTTCACTTATAAATAATATATCCGACATTTCTTCAGGGAACACTACTGCAATTCTTTATGTTGTTTCTAATATTTTAGCCATTGCGACTAATGTGCCTATAGCGCTGTGCGGAATAAAAGCGACCGATGCTCACAGTAAAGAAGCTTTAAAGTTTCTTAAAATTTATTTTTACTGTGAAGCAGTCTTAAATGTTATAAGCATTTTAATTTTTGTTTATCATTATTTCTCTTTGCCGAAAAGTTCTACATCAGTCACGTATATTTCCATAAGCAGTTATATTATAAACATGTGTATTATTGCTATATACATTTTCACCGCAATATCTTTAAGCAACGCAAAGCTGTTTAAAATTTCACGCTTTTTTGTATTAGCATTAGCACTATTAAGTATTTACAGCAACGGATCTTATATCGTATATTTATTAAAAAGTAACACGACATATAACATTATATACAGTATTACGAACCCCGTTACAGGTGTTATATCATCTGTTTCCCTTACTTTACTTCTTTTTGTCGGAATTAAAGTTCACGTTCCAATCGAGCAACAATTTGCCGCATTAACGGAGAAATACCAAGCGGGAAGCATTACAAAGCTTGATTACGAAAGACAGCGTGAAAAGCTTTTAAAGAAATTATAATAACATTATAAAGCAGTGCGATTTCAAATCCCACTGCTTTTTATTTTTAACCATTGTTCTGTTTTTTATCCGTCAGTCTCCCCCATTCGCCATT
>CAYYRN010000056.1:4736-8859 GCA_964474295.1 uncultured Eubacteriales bacterium | reverse complement strand
GAGGTTTCGGGGTTTTGAAAATTGAACTTGATTATCTCTTTGAGAACTGGGGAGCACGACGTGCGCCTTTGAGACCGTATTTCTTTCTTTCCTTCATTCTCGGATCACGAGTGAGGAAGCCTGCCTTCTTGAGCGAACCTCTGAGAGATTCATCATACTGAAGAAGAGCACGGGAAAGGCCGTGACGGATAGCGCCTGCCTGACCTGTTACACCGCCGCCGTTAACACGACAAACGATATCGAACTTCTCTGTTGTGCCTGTAAGAGCGAGAGGCTGACGAACGATAAGCTTCAATGTTTCAAGACCGAAATAATCGTCGATATCTCTGTCATTGATTGTGATTTTACCTGTTCCTGCATACACACGAACTCTTGCTACTGATTTTTTTCTACGACCTGTACCGTAGAAGTAAGGACTTGTTTCGTACATTTAAAATTGCCTCCCTTCTTAAAATTCCCAAGCAGTGGGCTGCTGTGCAGCGTGCTTGTGTTCTGCGCCTTTATATACACGAAGTCTTGTGAGAGCCTGACGGCCGAGTGTGTTTGAGGGAATCATACCCTTAACTGCAAGTTCAACTGCGAACTCGGGTTTTGTTCTCATAAGTGTGCTGTACTGAACCTTCTTCATGTTACCGATGTAACCTGTGTGATGGTAGTACATTTTCTGTGAAAGTTTGTTACCTGTAAGTACAACTTTTTCCGCATTGATGATGATAACGTGGTCTCCGCAATCCATATTCGGAGTGAAAGTGGGTTTGTTCTTGCCTCTGAGAAGGTTTGCAGCTTCAACAGCAACGCTGCCGAGAGTTTTGCCTTCCGCATCAATCACATACCACTTACGGCTGATTTCTGCCGCTTTAGGCATATAAGTTGACATAATTTTTTCCTCCCGATTAATTCAAAATAATTTATTTGAGTTTCCCAGGGTTAACGGGTGCCCGTAAAAACTCATAATACTTGTATATATTATCACAAGCTTAAAACTTTGTCAACACTTTTTTTGAAGTTTTTTAATTTAGCATTTTATATCTCTTGTTTTCTCTTTTTTTCTCGTTTTTGCTTCGATTTGCTCATTTATTATTTTTACATTTTTTAGAATAAGCAAGGCGGATGACACGCATCCGCCCTAAAATATTATCTGTTAATCCAAAATCTCGGCTCGTCACCGTCAAAGTATTTGTAAGCTTCTTTCATCATCATTGCGGGGCTGTCGGAATATGAATTTATCGTATCGCCGCCGCGGTGATTTGTAAGCGTTACATTGTCAAGTCCGAGAAGCGGACAACTTTCGTCAATCGGTTCTTTATCGAAAACATCAATTGCCGCACCCATAATACTGCCCGTTTTAAGGGCGTTTGCCAAGGCGTTGTAATCTACCATATAAGAACGTGCGGTGTTGATAAAGTAAGCCGTATCTTTCATAATGTCAAATTCTTTTTCTCCGAGGAGAATGGTTTTCTTTGAAAGTCTTGCGTGAAGTGAGACGATATCGCTTTCACGCAAAAGCTGTTCGAGGGGGACAAATTTTGCTATGTTCTTGTTAATTCCCGAATAATTCTCGAACATATCGTTGATAAGGATTTTACAGTTGAAGCTTACAAGCTTGTCATACAGCAGTCTTCCTACAGTTCCGAAACCGATAATTCCGACTGTCATATCGCTCATTTCCCTGATGGTCTTTTCGGTATTCGGATATTTTTCACGCCACTGACCGTTGCTGATTGCCATTGCCGAACGTGAAATGTTTCTAACTTCGTTGAGCATAAGTCCTACCGTATATTCTGCTACCGCATTTGCGTTATGTGCGGGATTCAAAAGAACGGCAATCCCCTTTTCGCTTGCGGCTTTGATATCAAGATTTTCGTGTCCGCCTCTGTTGCAGAGAATAAGCTTGAGATTTTCGGCTTTTTCGAGAAGCTTTCTTGTTACGGGGCAAAGATGCACCATAAGAACCTCGGCATCTTTTATTGCTTCTTCAAGTCCGTCGGGAAGCGGCAATGTTTCAAAACCGCCTGTTTCGATTGTTTTTACAACGTTTCGCATTTCCGGTCTGACATCAGTGCCGAAATAAAAATAGGTGGTATCAAATTCCAAATCTTCATAGCCTTTTTCAAGACCTGCTTTCATCATTTCGGGGGTGATAAAAATATCGCCCACAGCAACACATTTTTTAACCATAAAAAATCCTCCGTTACGCTTTAATCTGTCCGTCCTGAATCATCATATTACCGAGAAGCATATCAAATTCAGTTGTGATTTTGAAGTTTGTTCTTTCGCCTTTAACTATTCCCACGCTCAAGCCGTGTTCCAAATACATTCTGCCGGCTTCCATATATACATCGATTTCTTCTTGCGTCAGTTTTTTGAAAAGCTCATCAAACTGTTCTATTTTGAACGTTTGCGGGCCTTGGTCAAGAAAAACCGTGTCACGGTTCGGAACAACCGTGCTTTGTTTTCCGTCTTCGGCAATAAGAACAGTGTCAATTGTCGGAACGGATGTTGTTACCATATCGTATTCTTTCGCAATGATATAATTATCGTTTATAATTCTCGAAGAAACAAACGGTCTTGCACAATCGTGAATGAGCATCATATCGTCCTTTGACAGGTTTGAAGAGAGAATTTCAATGCTTTTCTTTACAATATTCACCATTGAAAGGAACCTTGAGGTGCCTCCGTGAATGATAACCACCCGTGACGTATCGACGTTATATTCTTCAAGCATTTTTCTGCAATAATCTTCCCACTGAGGGTTCATGGCAAGAATAACTTTATCTATACATTTTTCGTTGAGAAAAGTGTTAAGCGTTCTTACAACAATCGGAGTGTCACCGATCTTAAGAAACTGCTTCGGCACGGAGCTTTCCATTCTCGAACCGATACCGCCTGCAAGGATGCCCGCAAAATTCATTTTTACAACCTCCGTTTATATTTCTTTTTCGTACAGCTCGCCTCTTACATCAACATGGCGGAACTGTGCGTTCTTTTTGTTTTCAAAAATATATTCACCCATATCCACTCTTGCGAAATTGTGCGGGGCACTGCGTTTTGAGTAAGTGGGCAGGGACATATAATCTTTTCCGTAAGCATAATTAAGATATCCTGTGGGGTCAACGGGAATAGGTGCTTTTATGCCGTCAAAATCCACATATTTAACTTCTTCGAGGCCGTCAATCGGCATTACACCGTCTTTGAGCTTTTTGCCAACGCTGTCGATGAGATATTTTGCATCCTTTTTGTTTTTATAAAACGATGCGGCAAAATCAAAAACACCGTGGTAAACCCTGTAAGGTATAAGACGAAGAAACGGAAGAAGAATTTTCGATGCCGTATAATGGAAGTTTATGCGAGGCTCGTTATACCAGCGAACCTCAAGAGCCTTTGTGATTGCATAAAGAAAATACATATGTAATTTCTGAAGAAGCTTGTTGTTGCTTGTTCTGTCATAAACCAGAATGTCAACAAAAATGCCGTCCTCGGTTGCGTTTTTACTTGAAAATCTCGTTGAAAAATAAGTATCTTTCAGTCTTACCTTATCTATTGTGTAATGGCTTCCGCTTTTGTTGAATGGTGAAGAATAGGTAAACTGCTCGCCCATTTCCTCTTGAAAAACTTTTCTGAATTTTTCGTAATCCTCTCTGAACATACCGATATCGAGGTCATCATCCCATTCGATGCTCTTGCCGTTTCTTACAGCACCGAGGAGAGATCCGCCCGCAAGAAAATAGCGGATGTTATGCTTTCGGCAAATGCGGTCGATTTCATTGAGAATGTATATCTCCAAGCTTTTAAGACGCTCAAGCTTACCCTCGTAAAAAGCGATAAGAGGCGAAATATCGTATTCGGTTTCACCGAGAAAACAAATTTTCTGATAAACTGCTTCCTCCAAACTGCATTTGGGTGAAAATCCCGTTTGTGAAATTTTCAGCGTACCCAATGATTTATCGGCTTTTGAGGATAGCGGCTCAACATCACATTTCAAAGCAATTATATCTTTACATTTTGAATGGATTGCAAATTTTATTTCCGCAACATTCGTTGTGTATGATGCCGCATTATACAAATGACCGCTTTTAAGACTGTAAAGTGCGAAAATAAGTACCGAAATCGCATCACGCACATA
>CAYYRN010000056.1:0-4636 GCA_964474295.1 uncultured Eubacteriales bacterium | reverse complement strand
TCACGTTCTGCCAAATGGTCGATGCCCTGCGGAATTTCGGGCATTTCAGGCAAAATCGTGCCGACAACAACCCTTGCAGAATTTCTTTTTGCAAATTGAAAAGTACCGTCAAGTGCTTTAAGCAACGAAGAAGAATCGGCTTTTTTGCCGCAATTTGCAAAGTAAATAACGCAGGATGTTCTTTTTTTATCGGTTTTCAAGCTTTCAAGCTTATCAAGAGAAAGCTCTTGTATATTACATTTTTCAACGTCAAAAAGTTTTTTCTGCATTTCGCTTTTTTCCGAAGCCGACACAAAATACGCTTTGCCGAGAAAATAAAACGATTTTTTTACAACTGTATTCATCGCACCGAGAAGATAATCGCACACGAAATTATCATCACACACGAAGTAATAATCATCATAAAAACGCTTATTTTCAAGAAAAATTCGGGTAAGCACCCGGTGAATTTCACTCGAACACACTTCTGTTTCGTCATTTATCATTGAATACAAATTTCACACCATCCGTAAATTCATTATGGAATTATCAGTCTTTTTCCGTTTCAAAAAGCTCGCCCTTTATATTTACCTCACGGAAATCGCCGGGCTGCTTATCTTCAAATATAAATTCACCCAAATCAAGACGTGCGAACTTATGCGCGCCGACCTGTGCAGACAGTGACGGCTTGGGGAAATAGTTCGGGCCGTAAAAGAAAGACAAATATTCATGATAATGCACGGGCATCGGAACTTTAAGTCCGTCAAGCTCCGTTTCGGTCAATTCTTCAAGATAATATTTCGGGAAACGTCCGTAGTGAATATGCTGTCCCGTGCTGTCAAGAAGGTATTCGGCATCCTTTTTCTTTGAGAACATAGTTGCCGCAAAATCAAAGGTTTTGTGAAGAACCTTCCACGGAATAAGACGCAGGAAAGGCAATAAAATTTTTGTAAGTCGATAACGGTAAGCCTTTCTCGGAACGTTATACCAACGAATTTTCAAAAGTGCTACCATTGCCTTAATAAATTTAATCTGGAATTTTTCGAGTAATCTGTTTGAAGATGTTTGGTCGTATACGATTATATCGACAAAGACACCGTCCTCAAGCTCAAAGTGGTTTGAATAAGCAGTTGAAAAATACGAGCTTTTAAGGCGAATTTTATCGAGGTAATAGTGGCAGTTCGGGTCTGTCCACGGAGAAGAATAATAATATTTTTTGTCAAGCTCCTGCGGTGCTACCTTTTTGAATTTTTCAAAGTCTTCCCTGAGCATACCGATATCAAGATCATCATCCCACGGAATACTCTTGTTTTCACGCACGGCACCCAAAAGCGAACCGCCTGCAAGGAACCACTTAATGTTATGCTTTTTGCAAATACGGTCGATTTCGGCAAGGATATCGATTTCGATACTTTTAAGTCTTTGAAGCTTGCCCTGATAGCAGGTAAGTCTTGTTTGGACGTCAAAATCATTGCCCGATATGCTGCAAATTGTGCGGTACATAGCGTCCTCAAACGTATATATGAACTTTTTGGTAAAGCACACGGTTTTTACCGCTTTCAAATTGCTCATACAAATGGACTTGATTTCATCATTTGTGTATGCTCCGCTGTTGACAAGAAGCGAAACTTTATCGGGAAAAGCCAAATGAATCTGATTTTTCAAATCAGCCATACAAGCATCGTAAAGGTCTATATTGTATACGTGACCCGGTCTTGTGCAATAAAGAGATTTAATCAAAGCGCAAGCGGCATCCCTTGTATGCACGAAAGAAAATTTATTGATATAATCCTCTTTTGTTATTTCGACCTTGCCGTTTTGGAAAGCTTCTTTTACAATGCTTTCAAAATCGAAATTCGGAGTTACGGCACAAGTGCTGCCGACAAGATTATCAAAACGCAGCACATTGACTTCTTTAAAACCGTCGTTTACGATTTTGCGGCACTTTTTCTCAAGGGAAATATATAAATTTTCCGCAGCAGTGCGGTCTTCCACCGTTTTTTCGACAAAGTAGCTGTACTCACGCTCCGCAAAATTCCGTATTTCTCCGGGAATCGGGCGAAGAGTGGGCATTACCGCACCGAGCATAATCTTATTTGTATCGGAAATAACTGCTTTTTCTTTGCAAGTGTCAAGAATATTAAGCCATTTTTCATCTGCAAGGTTTGTATCGCAAAGGAGAATGTATGCGGATTTTTTCGTCTTTTTCATATTTTTAAAGCTATCAAAAGGAACATAAACGGCACCGGGGAATTTCTTTTCACAATATTCCCTATCTACCGATGAGTTTTCAAAAGCTTCTACCACAACTGTATTGCCTTCACCGAAATTGGCGGTAAGGGCAGGAACGACGTAACCCGCAACAGGGTTTCTGTCGGCAATAATATAAACGGTTTCAAAGGAAATTCTGTCTCTGTCCCCGAAAAAAGTTATATATTTACCTATACATTCAGACAGACTTTTAACTTCATCGAAAAAAATGTTTTCGACCATTTTACACCATCCTCAATATGCTTGTAATTATTAAAAAAATTCTCGTTTTTATAATATATCATAATAAATTTTAAAAGTCAACATTGGCAACCTTATAAAAGTCAAAGCGGTTCTCCGAGGAGAACCGCCGCTTTAATTAATTATGAATTGTAACCGAGTTCAATTGCGCCGAGGTTTACATCAAGCATTTCGGGATGCTTTGCGGAAACCACATGAGAAAGTGCATCCTTAACGTTATCATAAGGAATGATGTCGCACTCTTTCATAAGCTTACCTGCAATAATCATATTTGCAAGCTTCGGTGTGTTGTTATCGTTTGCAAGCTGTGTTGCGGGAATATAGAACACCTCAACATCGTCTCTTTCGACCTTGCGTTCGATAAGAGAACTGTCAAGTATTATCTTTCCGCCCTTTTTGACGGCATTTTCATACTTATCGAGAGAGGGAAGGTTCATTGCGACAAGAATATCGGGTTCGTTGATAATGGGAGAACCGATAGGCGTATCACTGATAATAACACTGCAGTTTGCCGTGCCGCCTCTCATTTCGGGGCCGTATGAGGGAAGCCAGCTTACCTGTTTGCCCTCTATAAGTCCTTTATATGCAAGGAATTTTCCCGCAAAAAGAACGCCTTGTCCGCCGAATCCGGCGAAAAGAATACTGCATGAATTACTCATTTTGTTTCCTCCTCTGCATAAATATCCTTATAAACACCGAGAGGATAATACGGCATCATATTTTCTTCAAGCCAGCCGAGAGCCTTATCGGGTGTAAGTCCCCAGTTTGTCGGGCAAGTCGAAAGAACTTCAACAAGAGAGAAGCCTTTGCCGTCTATCTGATTTTGGAAAGCCTTTTTGATTGCTTTCTTTGCTTTGTTGATGTTTTTGACGTTATTTACGGCAACTCTTTCAACATATGCCGCACCGTCAACGTTTGAAAGAAGCTCGCAAACCTTAACGGGATATCCCGCAACGTTAACATCTCTGCCGTAAGGTGAGGTTTGTGTTACCTGTCCGGGAAGAGTTGTGGGAGCCATCTGTCCGCCGGTCATACCGTAAATTGCGTTGTTGACGAAGATAACGGTAATGTTTTCACGTCTTGCGGCGGAATGTACCGTTTCGGCAGTACCGATAGCGGCAAGGTCACCGTCGCCCTGATATGTAAAAACAATCTTCGAGGGGTCGGAACGCTTAACACCCGTTGCAACAGCCGGCGCTCTGCCGTGAGCTGCCTGAACCATATCACAGCCGAAATAATTATATGCCATAACAGAGCATCCTACCGATGCCACACCGATTGCTTTGCCTTCAATTTCCAACTCATCCATAACCTCCGCCACAAGACGGTGAATAATGCCGTGAGTACAGCCGGGACAATAATGAAGGGGTGCATCTGTCAATGCATGGGGTTTATCGAAAACTACCATTATCTGTCGCCTCCCTTGTTTGCTTCAATAATCGATTTAAGTACCTGATCGGGTGAGGGAATCATACCGCCCACACGGTTGCAAAGCGTTACGGGCTTTTTGCACTCTGTTGCAAGACGTACATCTTCAATCATCTGACCCATTGACATTTCAACGCTGACAAAAGCTTTTACCTTTTCAGCCGCGTTCTTAAATGCCTTGGTCGGGAACGGCCAGAGAGTAATGGGTCTTATCATACCCGCTTTAATGCCCTGCTTTCTTGCTTCGAGAACGGCATTTTTGGAAACACGTGCCGCAATACCGAAAGCCGCAACACATATTTCGGCATCCTCCATCATAAATTCCTCGCAAAGCTGCTCGTTTTCCTTTACAGCTTCGTATTTTTCAAAACGCTCGAAATTGAATTTTTCAAGTTCATCGGGAACAAGTGAAAGAGAGTTGACGATATTGTGCTTTCTTTCCATATTCGTTCCTGTAAGAGCCCACGGTTTTTCGTAGGTTTCAACCTCGCCCATATCAAGGCTTACGGGTTCCATCATCTGACCCATTGTGCCGTCTGCGAGAATCATAGTCGGCATACGGTATTTGTCGGCAAGGTTAAATGCTTTGAAAGTAAGCGATGCCATTTCCTGAACAGAAGCGGGAGCCAAAACTATAAGGTGATAGTCGCCGTGTCCACCGCCTCTTGTTGCCTGAAAATAATCCGACTGTGACGGCTGAATACCGCCGAGACCGGGG
>CAYYRN010000055.1:0-10153 GCA_964474295.1 uncultured Eubacteriales bacterium | reverse complement strand
TGCACAAAATAAATGTTTTGTGCAGTTTAGGGGATGATATTCAGCAATCTGCACAAATCGTGCTGTATTTCGTCAAATATCTCATTTGCAAGCAAATCCTTGTAAATCTGCTCAAATTCGGCAGCAGAAAGGATTTTATCGGTTTTTAGCTTATCGGATGATTCTTTAGCCTTAAAACGCAAATAATCGCCTTTATTGAGCAAGTACATCATAATCAACAATAAATCACGGTTCATAGTTAAATCTCCTCGAATTTTGTACGTTTTTTAATCCCGTATGTTACTTTTTTACGTAACACACGGGATTTTCTTGATGTTTTAAACTTAGCCAAAAGCTAAATGACATCATATACTAACCCATTCGGCTTTTAGTTGTTATAAAATATATCAAATTTCACAACTTTTTTCGTAATATGGAAAATAATATCTATAATTTTTTGAAATATTTTACTTTACTAAAGCAATAAAGTGTAGTATAATGTTGATATAAATTTTGGGAGGTGCATATTTTGCAGGATTATATCAATTCACTTCCGATTGAGGACAGACTGATTATAGAACTTTCCGAGCTTTTTAAGAAATTCGGTTATAAAAAGTATTGTATGGCTAAATTTGAAGAATACAGCTTTTACAGTGACAACAGAGATTTCCTTTCGGGAGAAGGAATAATAGCTTTTAATAATTCCGATGGACGCCTGATGGCTCTGAAGCCGGACATTACACTTTCAATTGTTAAAAATTCGAGAATTTCGCAGGAATCATTAACAAAAGCATACTATAACGAAAGTGTTTACAGAATTGCAAAAAATACCCACGAATATAAGGAAATTAAGCAAACGGGTGTTGAAGTGCTTGGCAGCCTTGACAGCTATAATTTGTCCGAAATAATACTGCTGGCGGTTGAAAGCTTGAACAGAATTGACAAAAACAATATTCTTTCCGTTTCGCATATGAACGTGATTTCTGCATTATTCAAAAAGCATTCTGTTCGTTCCGATTTGCAAAAGAAAATTATTTCGTATATCGTAGGCAAAAATATGCACGATTTAAGGAAACTGCTAAATGAAAACTCAATCGATGCTGACGAATTTATCGAAATCATTTCAATAAGCGGTAAATTGGATGAGGTTCTTTGCAAGTTAAAAAAATACTGTCAAAAAGGCTTTGGTTTCTTTGAAGCCGTATCAGACTTTGAAGTTTTAAGCGAATCTCTGAAAGCATTGGAAATTGATGATAGTATTTTTGTTGATTTTTCTGTTCTTAACCATATCGAATATTATAACGGAATTATTTTTCAAGGCTATGTTAAAAATGCCCCCAATGCCGTGTTGACAGGCGGCAGATATGATACACTTGCCGATAAAATAAGAAAAAATACTCAGGCAATCGGTTTCGCCGTATATCTTGATAATTTAAATTTGTGGTATCCGAATACAAAAAAGAACGAACCCGATATTATTATAATTAACAAAGACGGGGCGACTGCGGAGTTAATCAAATGTGTGAAAGAGTTAACCGAAAAAGGACATTCCGTTAAGGTAGAACATAAAATGCCGAAGAATGTCGGCACTTCACAAACTGTTTATACTTTTAACGGCACACTCAAGGAGGAAAACAACAATGCTTAATATTGCTTTGCCGAAAGGCAGACTCGGTGATAAAGTATATAATTTGCTGTCTTCCGTAGGCTATGACTGTGCCGAAATTTATGACGACAACAGAAAACTTGTTTTTGAAAACCCCGAAAACGGTGTCAGATATCTTTTGGTTAAACCGTCGGATGTAGCTGTTTATATAGCACACGGTGCTGCAGACATCGGAATTGTCGGAAAAGACTGTCTTGATGAGGGCGATTTTGATGTTTTTGAATTGCTCGACCTCGATATAGGAAAATGTAATATGTGCGTTGCCGCAAAAAATGATTACACAGAGGATCCCGACAGACCTATTCGTGTTGCGACAAAATTTCCGAACATAGCAAAAAGATATTATGCCTCTTTCAACAGAGAAATCGATATAATTAAGCTTAACGGTTCAATTGAGATTGCTCCCCTTTTGGGACTTTCCGATGTTATCGTTGATATCGTTGAAACAGGCACAACGCTAAAAGAAAACAATTTGTCGGTTTTTCAAAAAATTATGCCGATCAGTGCAAGATTGATTGCCAACAAATCATCATACAGATTTAATCAAAAAGAAATTAACGAATTGACCGAAAAGCTGAAAAATAAACTTCAGGAGGTTAAAAATGATTAAAATTATTAATATGTCAGAAGCAAAAAAAGAAGATATACTTACACGAAACATCAATACAAAAAGCGGTGTCGAGGACATTGTATCGAGCATTATTGATAACGTAAGATTAAACGGTGACAAGGCTTTAAAAGAATACAGCGTTAAATTCGATAAGGCTCATATTGATTGTCTTGAGGTAACAAAAGCTGAAATCGAGGAGGCGTATTCTTCGGAAAGCGCCGACTTTATTTCAACGCTTGAAAAAGCCAAAAACAATATTTATAATTTTCACTCACATCAAGTAAGAAACAATTTCATAATTAACGAAAAAGACGGTGTGATTTTGGGACAGAAAATTACACCTATTGAAAAAGTCGGTTTGTATGTTCCCGGCGGTACGGCAAGATATCCTTCGAGCGTTTTAATGAATGCAATTCCTGCCAAAATCGCAGGAGTTAAAGAAATTGTGATGGTAACGCCACCTGACGAAAACGGAAAAATCCCTTCCCCCATCCTTGCTGCGGCAAAAGTTGCGGGTGTTGATAAAATTTACAAAACCGGCGGTGCTCAAGCTGTTGCTGCACTTGCATTCGGAACGGAAAGCATCACTAAGGTTGACAAAATCGTCGGCCCCGGAAATGTTTTTGTGGCAACGGCAAAAAGAATGTTATACGGCATTGTCGATATTGATATGATAGCAGGTCCGAGTGAAATTCTTGTCCTTGCCGACAGCACTTGTAATCCTGAATTTGTAGCCGCCGATTTGCTTTCTCAGGCAGAACATGATAAGCTTGCGAGTGCCGTGCTGATTACCGATTCGCTTGAATTGGCAGAAAAAGTATCATCAGAGCTTGAAAAACAAATTCCCGAACTTCCGAGATGCGAAATTGCAAGAGCTTCAATTGATACAAACGGTAAAATTATCATTGCCGAAAATATGAGAGAGGCTGTTGAAATCAGCAACGAAATTGCTCCCGAACATCTTGAAGTCTGTGTTGAAAATCCTTTTGAGCTTTTAAATCTAATTAAAAACGCAGGTTCGATTTTCCTCGGAAAAAATGTTCCCGAATCACTCGGTGACTATCTTGCGGGACCGAATCATACTTTACCTACATCGGGTACAGCACGGTTCAGCTCTCCCCTTTCTGTTGACGATTTCATAAAAAAATCTTCTTTCATTTATTTTTCGGAAGATGCATTAAGCGAAGTCGGTGACGACGTTGTACGTTTTGCCGAAAAAGAAGGCTTACACGCACACGGCAGAGCCGTAAGCAAAAGATTAAATAAATAAGAAGGCGTTTTTATGAGCAGATTTATGAGAGAAGAATATGATTCTATAATCCCCTACACTCCGGGCGAACAGCTTAATGATAAAAAATATATTAAACTGAACACTAACGAATCTCCTTTCCCTCCCTCCCCGAAAGTAAATGAAGTAATAAACAAAAGCGTTGTAAATTCTTTAAATTTATATTCTGACCCGACGTTAAACAAACTGAAAAAAGCCATTGCCGATTTTTACGGCACAACACCTCAGCAAGTTTTTGTCGGTAACGGTTCAGATGATGTTATTGCATTTGCATTTATGGCTTTCGGAGGCTTAGGCGGCGAATTTTGCTGTCCCGATATAACATACAGCTTTTACCCCGTTTTTGCTGATTTGTTCAAGGTAAATCTTGAAAAAATACCGTTGAAAAATGATTTTTCGATTGATATTAACGATTACATAAACAAAGGTAAAAATATTATTATCGCAAATCCGAATGCACCGACCGGATTGTCGTTGTCAGTTGAAGAAATTGAAGAAGTCGTAAAAAGCAATCCCGACAATGTAGTAATCATTGACGAAGCCTATGTTGATTTTTCCGATAATTCAAGTGCAGTGGAACTTGTTAAGAAATATGACAATCTTTTGGTTACACAAACATTTTCAAAAAGCCGTTCTCTTGCGGGGCTGCGTGTCGGCTTCTCGATAGCTTCAAAAGAGCTGACAAGTGACCTTGAAAAAATTAAATATTCATTTAATCCTTATAACGTAAACACACTTTCCGTTGATGCTGCATCTGCGGCAATTGCGGATAAAGAATACTATGATAAGACAATTTCGGAAACCGTAAAAATCAGAGAATTTACAAAGAAAGAATTGTCAGCAAGAAACTTTACGGTAACGGATTCAAAAACGAACTTTGTGTTTGCCAAAAGTCCCGATATTCCGTCTTCGGAGCTTTATTATGAGTTAAGAAACAGAGGAGTTTTAATTCGCTATTTTAATTCAGACAGAATAAGTGACTATTTCAGAATGTCTATGGGAACTATGGAGCAAATGAAAGAAGTTATGAAAAAAATTGATGAAATTATAAAGGAGCGAAAAAAATGAGAAGTGCCGATATTGTCAGAAAAACAAACGAAACGGATATTTCCTTATCGCTTTCCCTCGACGGAAGCGGAAAAGCAAACATAAACACAGGTATAGGTTTCCTTGACCATATGCTTGACCTTTTTGCAAAGCACGGAAGAATGGATTTAGACGTTGTTTGCAAGGGTGATACAAATGTTGATTTTCACCATTCCGTTGAAGATATAGGCATAGTTCTCGGTCAGGCTTTTAAAAAATGTTTAGATGACAAAAGAGGTATCAAACGCTACGGAAATATGCTTCTTCCCATGGATGAAGCACTTGTTTTGGCTTCGGTTGACATAAGCGGCAGGTCATATTTAAAATATGATTTATCAATTCCGACCGAAAAAGTCGGTGAAATCGACACGGAATTGTTTGAAGAATTTTTTGTTTCTTTTGTCAGAAATGCCGATATTACGTTGCATTTGAAGCAATTTGACGGAAAAAATTCCCACCATATAATCGAGGCTGCATTTAAAGCTGCGGCAAGAGCGATAAAAGAAGCTGTAAGCATTGATGAAAATGCAAAAGATGAAATACCGTCAAGCAAGGGCTTGCTGTAACGGAGGAGATAAATTTTGATTGCAATAGTAGACTACGGATGCGGAAACTTGTTTTCGATTACAAGCTCCGTTAAAAAGCTCGGTCTTGAAGCAACTGTAACCGGAAGGAAAGAAGACATTATAAAATCCGACAGAATCATTCTTCCCGGTGTAGGTGCTTTTGAAGATGCTATTTTCAAATTAAGAAACTCAGGCCTTGCTGATGTTATCATTGAAGAAGCACAAAAAGGTAAACCGATTCTCGGAATTTGCTTAGGTATGCAGCTTTTGTTTGATAAAAGCTATGAATACGGCGAGCATATCGGCTTAGGGTTGATAAGCGGTGAAATTTTCCCTTTAGAAAATGATATCGTTAATTCAAAACTGAAAGTTCCTCATATGGGTTGGAACAAACTGAAATTTAAAAAGAGTGACCCTGTTTTGAAATATATTTCCGAGGGAGATTATATGTACTTTGTTCATTCATATTATGCAAAAAACTGTGAAAAAAGCATAATATCCGTAAGTGAGTATGATGTTGATGTTCCGGCAATAGTCCGCAGCGGGAATATTTACGGTATGCAGTTTCATCCCGAAAAAAGCGGTGAAAAAGGACTGCTTCTTTTAAAAGCTTTTTCGGAAATAAAGAGGTGTAACATATGAAAATTTTTCCCGCAATTGATATAAGAAACGGTAATGTAGTAAGACTGACCGAGGGTGACTACGACAAAATGACCGTGTACGGTTCAGAACCCGCTGAAACGGCTGAAATGTTTATAAAAAAAGGAGCGGAAAATTTACATATTGTTGACCTCGACGGAGCTAAGGACGGAACACCGGTAAATTTTGAAAAAATTAAAACAATTGCACAAACAGGCAAGCTTTTTACCGAAGTCGGCGGCGGCATAAGAGATGAAAAGAGAATTGAAGATTACCTTTCGCTCGGTGTAAACCGTGTGATTCTCGGAACTGTTGCAGTAAGAAATTTTACTTTTGTTGAAGAAGCCGTAAAAAAATACGGTGACAAAATCGCAGTGGGTGTTGATGCGAGAAACGGCAATGTCGCAATCAGCGGATGGCTCGAAACAACACAAATCGATTCTGTTGAGTTTTGTAAAAAACTTTGCGATGCCGGAGTAAGAACAGTTATATATACAGACATTTCAAAAGACGGAACACTTTCGGGAACAAATATCGAAATTTATGAAAAACTTTCGGAAATCAAAGGCTTAAATATAATCGCTTCAGGCGGAATTACGTTTGAAGAAGAAATCAAGAAACTCTCTTCCATAAACATTCACGGTGCGATTGTCGGTAAAGCTGTTTATGCCGGAAAGCTCGATTTGGAGCGAGTTATTAAAATAGCTAAGGGGGAAATTATCAAGTGATTACCAAACGTATAATCCCCTGCCTCGATGTAAAAAACGGGCGTGTTGTCAAAGGCGTTAACTTTGAAGGGATACAGGACGTTGCCGACCCGGTTGAGCTTGCACACTATTATAATGACAGCGGTGCAGATGAACTCGTTTTTTACGATATAACCGCTTCACACGAAGGAAGAACACTTTTTACAGATGTTTTAAAAAAAGTTGCATCGGAAATTTTTATACCGCTTACAGTCGGCGGCGGCATAAACTCAATTGATGATTTTGACAGAGTTTTAAAATGCGGTGCCGATAAGGTTTCGGTAAATTCAGGTGCGATTAATAACCCCGATTTGATTACTCAAGGTGCAAAAAAATACGGTAACCAGTGCGTTGTCCTGTCAATGGACATAAAAAAAGTTGACGGAAAATATTGCATTTTTAAAAACGGCGGAAGAATAAACACAGGTCTTGATGCTATACAATGGGCTTCGGACGGAGAAAAGCGAGGTGCCGGCGAGCTTGTTGTGAACAGTATTGACACAGACGGCATAAAAAAAGGCTTTGATATAGAGCTTTTGAAAGAAATTTCTTCCTGTGTTTCAATTCCCGTAATCGCAAGCGGCGGTGCGGGAAAAAAAGAAGATTTTCTTGATTTGTTCAATGCAAATTGTTGCGATGCCGGTCTTGCCGCTTCAATTTTTCATAAAAAAGAGGTTCTGATTACCGATTTGAAAAAATATCTAATAGAAAACAATATTGAAATGAGAATTTAAGGAGCTGTTTAGTAATGGAAATCAAAGATTTGAAATTTGACGAAAAAGGACTTATTCCTGCAATTGTGCAGGATTATTACACAAAAAAAGTTCTTATGCTTGCTTATATGAACGAAGAAAGCTTGAAAATCAGCATTGATGAAGGTAAAACTTGTTTTTTCAGCAGAAGCAGACAGGAGCTTTGGAGAAAAGGCGAAACTTCGGGTAACTTTCAGACGATTGTTTCAATCAAAACCGATTGTGATATGGACACTCTCCTTATAGACGTCATAAAATCGGGTCCTGCCTGTCACACAGGCAGCGAAAGCTGCTTCTTTAACGAAATTCTTACAACCGAAAAAGGGAAAAACACTTTTTCTTATAACGGTCTTTATGATATGCTTGTCGGCAGAAAGCTCGAAAAGAAGGAAGGTTCCTACACAACTTATTTGTTTGAAAAAGGAATCGATAAAATTCTGAAAAAAGTCGGTGAAGAGTGTACAGAGGTTATAATCGGTGCAAAAGGCGGAGATAAAGCGGAAACCGTATATGAAATTGCCGACCTTGCCTACCACGTAATGGTGATGATGATAGAAATGGGCATAACAATTGATGATGTTACAACAGAACTCGCCAAAAGGCATATAATAGACAAAAAAATCAAGCAAGAAAAAATGCAATAATAATTGAAAGGATAACCCCTATAGCATGACCACATTTTTCTCCTCGACTGTCTCGGTATTTATGTCGGTAATTTCGCTGTTTTTAAGTATATTCGGTGTTGACCTTTATGTTAACGAACTTTCGGAAATTGATTACGGTACGGTAAAAAGAATTAAATTTTCATCGAAATTGGTTTTAGATGACATTGGTGACGGTTCATATACCATTATGCAAGGTGGCTGTACTGACGGAAAATTTGCATACTTTTGCTCACTGGATAAAAAAACAACGAAATGTTCGATTTCCAAATACGATCTCAGCACATTTGAAGAGGTCGCACGGTCAAACGGCGTCAAGGTTGACCACGGAAACGATATAACATACAATTCAGACCTTGATTCTTTAGTTGTTTGCCATAACGCTCCGAATAAAACGTATGTTTCTTTTGTTAACAAGAAAAGCTTAAAAATCACTAAAACCGTTGAAGTGCCTTATGAAATTTACTCCATAACATATAATTCGAGTACAAAAAAATATGCTGTCGGAATTTCAGGCACATATAATTTTGCAATACTCGACAAAAACTTTAAAGTTCTGAAAAAGGTTAAAGGGGTAAAACCCGATTCCACGCAAAAACAAGGAATGGATAGTGACAGCAAGTACATTTATTTTCTTTTAAGTTCACCGAATGCCATTTCAATATACGATTGGAACGGTAAGCATATCGGTTATTATGAATTGAACGATAAAGCGAAAAAATATGAAAGCGAAAATATTTTTCATATCGGTGACAAGCTCTACATAGCCTATAACACCGACAAAGGAAAGGTTTACGAAACAAAAATTACCGCAATTTATTAATTTTAAATCCCCTTATGGCAGAAAAGTGTTGCCATAGGGGGATTTTTCATATTAACTTTCGACAATAAAAAAGTATCATTTGCAGCCGTCAAAAGAGGGATTAAAAGCATAAAAGTTTTTGCAATCAAGACGGTCGGTTGCAATTCTAAGTCCCTCACCGAATCTTTGATAATGCACAATTTCTCTCGCTCTGAGGAATTTAATCGGCTCTTTTACATCGGGGTCATCAACGAGCCTTAAAATGTTGTCATATGTCTTTCTTGCTTTTTGCTCCGCAGCAAGGTTTTCGTGTAAATCGGCAATAACATCACCTGATGATTGTATTGTCGCCGCCGACCAAGGTGTACCCGAAGCTGCCTGCGGATATATGCCGGTTGTGTGGTCAACAAAGTAATCTTCAAATCCGGATTTTTTGATTTCTTCAACAGAAAGGTTTCTTGTCAATTGGTAAACAATTGCACCTATCATTTCCAAATGACCGAGTTCCTCCGTACCGATATCCGTAAGCAAGCCTTTAAGTTCGGCATAAGGCATCGAAAAACGTTGACTGAGGTAGCGAAGCGAAGCACCAAGCTCCCCGTCCGGACCGCCGTATTGAGTTATAATTATCTTTGCAAGCTTAGGGTTCGGATTTTTGATGTTTATAGGGTACTGTAATCTTTTTTCATATTGAAACATTAGTAATCACAACCTTCTTTCTCCCACGGCCACGGGTTTTTAATCCATTCGACACCTTGAGCATCGGCGCTCGAAAGTTTCCAGCATTTTTCTTCAAATTCATCTTTAAGTGCCAAATATTTTTCTCTGTACTTGTTATACAAGGCAATAGCTTCCGTGTCGCAGGTGTGAGTGTCAAGATATAAATGTAAGTCCCACATTGAAAATGCTGTTGCCGAAAGCTGATTTAAAAGGTCGTCATTTCTCAACATTTGCAATTACCTCCCAAAAAAGGTTTATCAAGGCAAGGAAATACCGTACCTCTTTCAAAAGCTTTACATTCGTCATAAATTTCATTCATTTCCTGAAACGGAATAAATGCCATAGCTACGGGTGTACATTCGGGGAATATACCTTCCGGCTGAACACAGCATCTTCTTGACTGAATTGTACGTCTTTCCTGCTGACGGTAAAAATCGTTGCGGTATGCCCGCTGATTATTCGGCTGATAGTCATACATTCTTTGCAAAAAAATTCTCCTTTCGTAAATTTCTCACTATTATTGTATGTCCTTCACAAAAAAGGGTGAAAGAATGTCTTCCTAACGATGCAATTAAAGAACAGAAAAAAAGGCTCCCTTGTGTAAAGGGAGCTGTCGAAACCGCAGGTTTTGACTGAG
>CAYYRN010000054.1:0-10262 GCA_964474295.1 uncultured Eubacteriales bacterium | reverse complement strand
ACATACCCTTGTATTTCCAAACGCTTTCCTTACATTTTTCGATGAACGGCTCAAGTCCGTATTCCTCAATCTGCTCTTTGCCGTCAAGACCGAGAAGCTTTTCAACCTCAAGCTCAACGGGCAAGCCGTGAGTATCCCAGCCTGCCTTACGGGGAACCTGATAGCCCTTCATTGTGCGGTAACGGGGAATCATATCCTTGATAACACGGGTCAAAACGTGACCGATATGAGGCTTTCCGTTGGCAGTGGGCGGGCCGTCATAAAACACATATGGTTCGCCCTTGCGTTCGCTTGATTTTTCAAAGATTTTGTTTTCTTTCCAGAAGTTTTCAACCTCTTTTTCCCTCTCAACGAAGCTGAGGTTTGTGGGAACTTTTTTGTACATTGTAAAATCTTCCTTTCAATGAATAAAAAAAGCTTTCGTCCCAAAACAGGACGAAAGCACATTTTCGTTAACCACCTATTTCAGTATACAATCATATACTCTCCGATAACGGCGGAAGCCGGCTTAAAGCTTACTTTGTTTCAGCTTGCAACTCAGGAGTGATTTTCACCCAAAAACTACTTTACATCGGGCTTGCACCGTCCCCGACTCGCTGAAGATTTCGTTAAAAGGCTACTGTCTCCGTCACAGTTTTTATCATATTTGCTATATGATATCACAATAAAATCGAAATGTCAACATCAAAGCTTCACCGCCGCATACGGTGATTAATTCCATATAAACGAAACTGTATTACCCGAAACGGAAACGGTAATTTCCTCCGAATACTGTTCTTCTGCCGCTTTAACAAAGCAATTCATCATCTGCAAATCTTCAAATTCAACGGTTGCGTACATTGTAAGCTCATCCGGTGAAATCGTTTTGCCGAATCTCATTCCGCAAAGCCACCAATGAAGCTGTCTTTCCATATCGATTACGGTTTCATCTCCGTGTAAAACTTTCAGCGACATATTAAGCATCTCGTCATCCGATGCACAGTCATACATAAATGCGTTTTTGTCCGTTTTGTTGTAAATTCCTATTTCGCCGCCGTTCAAAAGGTCAAATGCGTAATTGCCTTTCCAAAGCTGGAACATCCAATATTTACCGCCGTATTCAAATTTTATTCTTGCGGTGTCACAGTTTATAAATCCCATATTGCCGACAACATCGAAAAGAACGGTATAGCCCGCATTACGCATCCACACATCAATCGGCGTTGTTACCGTATATGTTTTTACGTTAAAATCATAACCGCTGCCCAAAATACCGTTGTTATCCTCGCTGTAAATCTCACCTGTGTTTTTATCGTAGCGAACAAGAGTTTTTATTTCAACCACGGTACCGTTGTTGTCAACACAGTCATAACAGAAAGCGTAGACGCCCTCTTTTTCCGTAGGTTGAAAATAAATATACATATCATACACGCCGTTTACGACAAGAAGAAGAAATTGTTTCAAATGCAAATCCATATCCTGTTTTTCAATCGCTTTGGAAATAATGTCACCGAAAGCTTTCTTCAAAGGACTTGCATAAACATCAAGACGTGCCGTGTCACGCTCGCCTTCTTCAAAAACAGGTATCTTTTGAACCGATTCTTCAAGATTTTCGCCCTGTCCGTTAATTCCTTCGATAATAATATCGGAAAGAATCTCAACAAGCATTTCCCTTGTTTCGGAGTTTATCGTGTCACCGTCTTCCGGCATAATTACGGAAAAGAACTTATCGACCTTTGCCTGTGAATCGTCATTTGACGAACCGATTGAAGCAAGCGGCGAAACCAATGAGCATACCGCCATAACAATTGACATAATAAAGCTTACTATTTGCATCTAAATATCCTCCCTTATATCTTTTCAAATGAAGTTTTGAGAAAAGCTTTAAGCTTTTCCGATTTCGGATTTTCAAAAACCTGCGTCGGGCTTCCGTATTCCTCTATTATACCGTCAGCCATATATATAATGGTATCGGCAACATTTTTTGCAAATTCCATTTCGTGCGTGACGACAATCATCGTTTTGTTTGTGCTTTTAAGCTCCTTTATAACTTTTAACACCTCACCCGTAAGCTCCGGGTCAAGTGCCGAGGTAGGCTCATCAAAACAAAGTATGTCCGGTTCAAGCACCAATGCTCTTGCAATTGCCACACGCTGCTGCTGACCGCCGGAAAGCTCACACGGAAAAGCTGTTGCTTTCGAGGAAAGTCCGACCTGAGAAAGAAGACTGTCGGCTTTTTTTGAAATTGCTTCGATTGCCGATTTTTTATCGGAAAACTCCGATTTTGAATTTTTTATTTTTTCAAATTCGAGCAATTCTGCCGCAAGGGTGAGATTCCTTTTTACATTGTATTGAGGAAACAGATTAAACGATTGAAAAACAAGTCCGAAATGAAGCCTGTTTTTTCTTATTTCCTCATCGCTTGTCTTTTGATTTTTTTCCGCATTAAAAAGTTCTTCCCCCGCAAGCGAAATCGTTCCGACATCGGGAGTTTCAAGAAAATTCAAACACCTCAAAAGCGTTGTTTTTCCCGAACCGGATGAGCCGATAATCGCAACGACCTCACCCTTTTCCATCGAAAAATCTATTCCTTTCAAAACCTCTGTTTTGTCGAAATTTTTACGGATATTTTTTACTTCAAGCAGTGCCAAATTTTTCACCTCAAATCTTAAAATAACTTAATTTCTTTTCGGCTTTGTTGAAAAGCACGGTAAGTATTCCGCTGAAAGCAAGATAATAAATGCCGGTAAAAAACAACGGCCAGATTTGTCCCGAAATGCCCTGTGAACCTTTAAGGAAAGCCTCACCTGCCCAAATAACTTCCTGCAAAGCGATAATTCTTGCAAGGGATGTATCCTTAACGAGCGTTATTATTTCGTTTGCCATCGGCGGCATTATTCTTTTTACCATCTGTAAAAGCGTTACTTTAAAGAAAATTTGGCTCTTTGACATACCGAGTACCTGTCCTGCCTCCTGCTGACCGATCGGAACACCCTGGATTCCGCCACGGTAAATTTCCGAAAAATAACACGCATAGTTAATTATAAAAGCCGCTGCGGAAGCTAAAAATCTTCCCGATTCGCCGCCACCCCAAATAGGATTGCCGAAAACAAGTCCGGGCATATAGTAAATTATCAAAAGCTGAAGCATAAGAGGGGTTCCTCTTATTATCCACACAAAGGTTTTTACCACGGCACTGAGCGGCTTAAAGTGCGACATCGAGCCGAATGATATTATCAGCCCCAGAGGTATTGCTCCGAGCAAAGTTACCGCAAACAATTTAAGCGTTTGCAGAAAGCCCACATTGAGTGCTTCAAAAACTATGGGCAATTGTTCCGAAAAAGTCATACAAACTACATCCTTTTTAATCATTATAATACGCCAAAAACAGAGGGCATCTGTGTGATGCTCTCTGTTCTTTAAAATTCAGTTTAATTTAAGTCTTATCAGTCAACGATTACAGCTTCCTGAACGCCGTATTTTTCGGCAAGCTTCATCATTTCGCCGCTTGCTATATACTCGTCAAAGAAATCGTTAACCTCGGAAGCAAGGTCGGAACCTTTGCGGAAACCTACACCATATTCTTCGCTGTTAAGTCCTGCGGTATATGTAAGGTCTTCGTAGCCTGTTCCCTCGCCTACCATTGCGCCTGCCATAAGCAAGTCGATTATCGCAGCGTCACAAGTTCCGCTTTTAACCTCCATAAGAGCTGTTGCCTGGTCTGTAACGGGAGTAAACGAGAAGCTGTTTTCTTCTGCCATTTCCTGACCGGCAGAACCGGATTCAACGGCAAACTGCAAGTTTTTGCAAGCTTCCGCAGTCTTATATTTGTCGGCGTCTTCCTTGGGCACGACTATAACCTGTGCATTTGTGCAATAAGCATCGGAACATTCCATAGCCGACTTAACCTCGTCATTGAGTGTCATTCCGTTCCAAACACAGTCTATGCTTTTACCCTCAAGCTCAAAGACCTTGTTGTCCCACTTAATTTCCACAAATTCCACTTCTTCAACGCCGAGCTTTTCAGCAAAAGCTCTTGCAAGGTCGGCATCAAAACCTATCCATTCTTTGCCTTCCTTATAATCCATAGGCTTAAATGACGTTATACCTACAACCAGTTTTCCTTTTTCTTTAACGTACTGTGCATCCGATGAGGAATTGCTTCCGCAGCCTGCAAATGCAAGACACATAAGCAGACAAGCCATTAACACTGACAAAAACTTTTTCATTTTTAAAACCCCTTAATATTCGATTTAGCGTATTAGCACTTTATCATAGTAACACATTAACACGCTGTTGTCAATACCCAAATCTCATATTTTCAATAAATTTTTTCGTAAAATATTCGTTTTCCGCCAAAACGCACGTTTCGGCACTCATACAAGCTTTTTCCACGTCTTCCGCCGCACCGTGCAAAAGCATTTTCACAGCACCCGAAAGACTTGTATTGCCGGCAAATTCCGTTTTGCTTTTCAATCCTCTCGGCAGCAATCCGATTTTTTCGGCAGAATCAAAATTCAAATGCTTTCCGAAGTTCCCCGCAATAACAACTTTTTCGATTTCTTCGGCTGATACGTTTTCAGTATAAAGAAGCGTTTCGACAGCGGTGCAAACAGCAGACTTTGCAAGCTGAACTTGCCTTACGTCCTCTTGACTTATCACAACACCGCCCAATTCAAAGCCGAGCATACCACCGTCAAAGGTGAGATTATCTTCAAAAGAATGACCTTCTTCGAGAATTTCACCGTCAGCATCTATTACCCCCGCATCGTACATTGCCGCAAGTGCATCGATAATTCCCGAACCGCAAATACCCAAAGCCTCCGTATTTCCGATTACGGTAAAATCCATTTTCAAGCCGTCAAGTTTTACCGAATCGATTGCACCGCTTTTGGCAAGCATACCGTGTGAAATTCCCGCACCTTCAAACACGGGCCCCGCCGCAGCGGAGGTGCAAACAAGCTTGCCGCCGTTGAGCAGCACCGCCTCGCCGTTTGTCCCTATATCGACAAAAAGCTTCTTAGCTTTTCTTTTACCGATAAAATCATCGAGAAATCCGCAATAATAAAGTCCCGACGAAATATCGCCGCCGACAAACGAAGATATCGCTCTTGTGAGAAAAATTTCCGCATTTTTACATTTTAATACACTTTTTAAGTCTTCGTCTTCACGTCCGAAAAAGTCATTCATTTTAAACGGATATGCCGCAACGGAAGAAGTATCCGTATTTGTGAGGAAACACATCTCCGCAGTGTTTGCGGAAATGACCGCCTTTTTAATTTTATCGGGCGATATCTGTGCCTTATCGCACAAAATTTCAAGCGAATTATTCAAGCCGTAAATTACACTTTCCCTCAAGGCTTCGGATTTACCGTCAACGCAAGCGGTAATGCGTGAGATAACATCCGCACCGAAAGAAACCTGAGGGTTGACGGTTTTGACCTGTGCCGCATACGAGCCTGTTTTCAAATCAACAAGCGCAGTTTCGAGCGTTGTGGTGCCTATATCAGCCGCAAAGCCGTATTCATCGGATGTTTTTACGCCGATGCCCTCAATTTCGTAAATCTCGTTTTCGAGAAAAATTTCCACATCACCCAAAGCGTGCGTTTGGCAAGCAAGACAATATTCTCCGTCTTTTTGCGAAACCTCGCCTTGTACTTTGACTTTGCATTTGTGACAGGTTCCTTTTCCGGCACACGGCATTTCAAAAGCAAAATTTACTTTTTTTATCAATTCGGACAAAAGGCACGGTGCCGAAAAAGAAATAATTTCCTGCCTTTTTCCGCAATTTATTACCGCCCTGCTCATTTGTTATCAATATGAACATCGAGCTGCGGATAAGGAATTTCGATGTTGTTTATCTCAAAAGCTTTTTTAACGTTCTCCACCATATCATAATACACATCCCAATATTCTTTATTCTCGCACCAAACACGCAAAACGAAGTTAAGGGAGCTTGCGCCGTGTTCGCTGAGCCTCGCTGTCGGTTCAGGGTCTTTAAGCACTTTCGGATGTTCAAGTGCAACATCGGTAAGTATGCTTTTAACCTGTTCAAAGTCGCAGTTGTAGGCTGTACAGAACGTCAAATCGACACGTCTTATTTTCTTTGTCGAAAGGTCTGTCAGCGTTTGATTTGAAATGACGGAATTCGGAATTTGTATTACCTTATTGTCCGCCGTTGAAACCTTTGTATAAAAAATGTTAATCGCTTCAACCGTTCCCACCGCATCCGCAGTCGAAATAAAATCGCCCACCTTAAACGGTCTGAAAACAAGAATAATAAAGCCGCCGGCAATGTTACTCAAGCTGCCTTGAAGTGCAAGACCTATCGCAAGTCCCGCAGAACCGATAACCGCAACCATAGATGCCATAGGCACGCCTATTACAAGCGCCGCCGCAATAACAAGAACGATTTTCAGCAATACCGTAATAAAGCTTTTGAAAAAAGTTCTGCCTGTCGGGTCAAGCCTTGCGTAAAGTCTTGTGTTTTTAAAACGTTTTCCCAACACATCGACAATCTTAAAGCCTATAATTAAAATAAGAACAGCCGCAACAAGCTTTACACCGCTTGCCATACAAAAATCTATTATTTCATCTTTGAGTTCGATAAGCTTATCTTTCACGGTATTCACACCCTTCGTTAAATTCAATTTAAGTTTACCACACAAGGACGGATTTTTCAATAAAATGCACTTATATCATCGGAAAGACGGACACATTTTATATAAATCGGTAAAAAAACCTATATATAATGAAAAAACTTGCCAAAAGACTTGACAAGCTTGATTTAATATGATAGAATTTTATACTGAATTATAATGGAGTGGATTATCCCTCGGTATTTTTAAGTGCTTTTATAATACCACAAAATTCGCTGAAAATCAATGGTATTTTCTGTATTTTTTAGGGAAATTTGCTCTTTCACATTCACCATGCAAAATCAAAGAACGGAGTGATATGATCTATGGGTAATGTACGGGATGTTTACCGCGGAAAAACTATCAGAAAAAGTTACGGACGCATCGATGAAGTAATGGAAATGCCCAACCTCATTGAAATTCAGAAGAAATCGTACGAGTGGTTTCTTACAGACGGTCTCAAAGAGGTTTTCAGAGACACAGCCGACATTGTTGACTACACAGGAAATTGGGTGCTTAGCTTCATCGGTTACAGAATGGACGACAAGCCCAAATACACCGTACACGAATGTAAGCAGCGTGATGCAACTTACGCCGCACCTATGCGTGTTACGGCTCGCCTCACCAACAAAGAAACGGGCGAAATCAAAGAAAGCGAAGTTTATATGGGCGACTTCCCGATTATGACGGAAAGCGGAACCTTCGTCATTAACGGTGCAGAGCGTGTTATTGTTTCACAGCTTGTTCGTTCCCCCGGTATGTACTACGATATGACACACGATAAAACAGGTAAGCGTCTTTTCGCAACAACTGTCATTCCGAACAGGGGTGCTTGGCTTGAATACGAAACAGATTCCAATGACCTTTTTTATGTAAGAATCGATAAAAACAGAAAAATTTACATCACAACTTTCCTTCGTGCTCTCGGACTTTCGAGCAACAGTGACATTCTCGATTTCTTCGGTAATGACGAAAGAATCATCGCAACACTCGAAAAGGACGAAACGAGAAACTCCGAAGAAGCACTTATGGAAGTTTTCAAGAAGCTTCGTCCGGGCGAGCCCGCAACGCTTGAAACGGCTCAGACACATCTTGAAAACCTTTTCTTTGATGTTCACCGTTATGACCTTTCAAGGGTAGGACGTTACAAATACAATAAAAAGATGGCGATTTCCGGCCGTATTTCCGGCTGCAAGCTCACACAACCCGTTATCAATAAATATACAGGCGAAATTCTTGCCGATTCCGGTGAAACTCTCACAAAAGAACGTGCCATCGAAATCGAGCAGGCAGGTGTTACAGAGGCATTTGTCGAAGCCGATGTACACTTCGACCGCAAAGAAGTTAAGGTTGTATCAAACGGTATGATTGATGCAAAACCTTATCTGCCGATGTTCACGGAAGATGAACTTGAAGAAATCGCAATCAACGAATGTGTCCGTGCCGACGTGCTTTTCGCAATTCTCGATGAATGTGGAGAGGACAAGGATTCTCTCAAAGAAACCCTTGCGGCAAAATGCGATGAGCTTATCCCGAAGCACATCACAATCGAAGATATTTTCGCTTCCGTAAACTATCTTGACTGTCTTGCCTGCGGTGTAGGCACTCTTGATGACATCGACCACCTCGGCAACCGCCGTATACGCTGTGTCGGTGAATTGCTTCAAAACCAATTCAGAATAGGTCTTTCCCGTGTTGAAAGAGTTGTGCGTGAAAGAATGACTCTTCAAAGTCAGGACGGCGACGACAAGATGACTCCCGCCGCGCTTATCAGCTCAAGACCTGTTCTTATGGCTATCAAGGAATTTTTCGGTTCGTCTCCCCTTTCCCAGTTTATGGATCAGACAAACCCCTTGGCAGAGCTTACACATAAAAGAAGACTTTCCGCCCTCGGCCCCGGCGGTCTTTCGAGAGACCGTGCAGGATTTGAGGTTCGAGACGTTCATTACAGCCACTACGGACGTATGTGTCCCATTGAAACTCCCGAAGGCCCGAACATCGGTCTTATTTCCTACCTTGCAACATTCGCAAAAATAAACAAATACGGCTTCATTGAGGCACCTTTCAGAAAAATCGACAAAGAAACGGGCATTGTTCTTGATGAAGTTCACTATATGACAGCCGATGTGGAAGACAACTTCATCGTTGCTCAGGCTAACGAACCTCTTGACAGTGACGGACGTTTCATAAATGCAAAAATCACCGCAAGATACAGGGATGAGTTCCTTGAAATCGAAAACTCCAAAGCCGATTATATGGATATCTCGCCCAAGATGGTTGTTTCCGTTGCTACTGCGATGATTCCTTTCCTTGAAAACGATGACGCAAACCGTGCTTTGATGGGTTCAAACATGCAGCGTCAGGCAGTTCCGCTTCTTAAAACAGAAGCTCCCTTTGTCGGCACGGGTATGGAATACAAAGCCGCCGTTGACTCAGGTGTTGCTGTCATCGCAAAGCGTGCAGGTACCGTTACGGGACTTGACGCAACGAAAATTACAATTTGCTCGGATGACGGTCACGTTGACGAATACAGTCTTGTTAAGTTTATGCGTTCAAACCAGGGAACTTGCATAAATCAGCGTCCCGTTGTAAAACTCGGTCAGCGAGTTGAAGAAAGAGAAGTTATTGCCGACGGCCCCTCTACCGCTAACGGTGAAATCAGCCTCGGTAAGAACGCACTTATCGGATTTATGACCTGGGAAGGTTATAACTACGAGGATGCTGTTCTTATAAATGAAAAGCTTGTTCGTGAAGACGTTTACACGTCAATTCATATAGAAGAATATGAAGTAGAAGCAAGAGACACGAAACTCGGACCGGAAGACATCACAAGAGATATTCCAAACGTCGGTGAAGATGCACTCAAAGACCTTGACGAAAGAGGTATTATCCGTGTAGGTGCCGAGGTTCATTCAGGCGACATACTTGTAGGTAAGGTTACTCCTAAGGGTGAAACCGAGCTTACTGCCGAAGAAAGACTTCTGCGTGCTATTTTCGGTGAAAAAGCAAAAGAAGTCCGTGACACATCTCTCAGAGTTCCCCACGGTGAATACGGCATTATAGTTAATGTTGAGGTGTTCACTCCCGAAAACTGCGATGAACTCAGCCCCGGTGTTAATATGACCGTTCGCTGCTACATTGCTCAAAAGCGTAAGCTTTCGGTCGGTGACAAAATGGCCGGCCGTCACGGTAACAAAGGTGTTGTTTCTCGTATTCTTCCCGTTGAGGATATGCCTTTCCTTGAGGACGGCACACCTCTTGACATTGTTCTTAACCCCCTCGGCGTTCCTTCCCGAATGAATATCGGTCAGGTTCTTGAGGTTCACTTGGGCTTTGCGGCAAGAAGTCTCGGTTGGAAGGTTATGACGCCCATCTTTGACGGCGCACACGAATCCGACATCAGAGAAACTCTCAAGCTTGCAGGCTTGCGTGAAGACGGTAAATCGATTCTTACCGACGGACGTACCGGCAGAAAGTTCGACAACCCCGTTACCGTCGGTGTTATGTATTACCTCAAACTTCATCATCTTGTTGATGATAAAATCCATGCGCGTTCAACAGGCCCCTACTCGCTCGTTACTCAGCAGCCCCTCGGCGGTAAAGCTCAGTTCGGCGGTCAGCGTTTCGGTGAAATGGAGGTTTGGG
>CAYYRN010000053.1:0-10309 GCA_964474295.1 uncultured Eubacteriales bacterium | reverse complement strand
AGAAAGCTTCTGCTGTGTCTGTTCCCTTGAAGCTGTAGCTGTATGCCTTGCCGTCAATCATACCGCTTACTGTTGCGGAGTTGAACGAAGGCAGGTAGTTATCAAGTGCTACTTCCTTTTCGATACCTGTTGCAAGAGTTCTTTCATATGTCTTTGTTCCGTTAACGCCGAGGGAAGCTACGTCTGTCATTGAAACGGCTGCCGAAACCTCGCCTACATCGATTATAGAACCCTTGGGAACTGTAACCGTTGCGGAATAATCGGGATTTACAACACCCGTAAGAACTGTCTTACCGTTTGAAACTGCCGTCACAACAACTTTACCTGTTGCTCTTGCAATTGTTTCAACCGACAAAACCTCATTACAGTTTTCGCAATATGTTGTCTTTGAACCGTCCTTTGTTGCGGTTGCATCAACAATTACAACCTTGCCGGCTTTGTGGCCTGTTGCGTCAACATAGCTGTCGGTGTAGGTGTCACCGCAGTGTTCACAAGTGTGAGTTGTGTAGCCCTGCTCTGTACAAGTAGGTTCTGTTACAACTGATGTGTAGTTATGTACAAGTGCTTCGATTACCGTGTCTTCAAGTGTAATTTCAACTGTGCAATCTGCATCAGAGAAAATCTTCTGACAAGTTCCGCAAGTCCAGTATGCAATGTTACCTGCTTTTCCACATTCGGCGGCAACTGCCTCTGTCTTTGTGCAGTCGTGTCCCAAAGCTGTGAGTATTTTTGTTTCGGTTTCGTCACAGCCTGTGCATTGGTAAATTTCGTAACCGTCTTCTGCGCAATTTGCAGCCTTGCTGTCGATGAGAGTTTCAAAATGATGTCCTGTTGCATCAACGTAGCTGTCGGTGTAGGTGTCACCGCAGTGGCAAGTGTGAGTTGTGAAGCCCTGTTCCGTACAAGTCGGTTCTGTTACAACGTCTTCATAAACGTGATCGACTGTCGGTGTGAAATTGCTTTTGCTTGTATAACCACAATCCTTACAAGTTGTAAGAGTATAACCCTGTTCTGTACAGGAGGGTTTTATTATTTCTTCCTTGAGGTTATGTCCTACCTTTACTTCTGCCGTTGCCTTTGAAAGGTCGATTGTCTGTCCGTATGACACATAGCTTCCCGAAGTTGTCGAGAAGGTTCCGCTAATCGAACGAGCCGCAAAAGTAAGACCTGCGGGACAATCTGCATCCTTAATCCAGTCGGAATTCATATAGATGGTTCCTTTTGAACCGAATTCAGCGTCTTCCTTAACTTTAAGTGTAAACTTTGCAATTCTGCCGTTGGGGATTACAGGCACGTTGCCGTTGCGTGAATCACCCGCAAAGCCTATGTATGCTATTTTTACCGAATCGGAAGCGGATGCCCAATAAGTCGGATTTGAATTTCTTTTGTAAAGTGCAGCAGGCGATGCGGCACTTCCGAGAAGATAATAATTTTCAAAATCGCCCGAATTATCGATATAATCGGGGGTACTGCTTGACTTACCGTCAGGTACAACGATTTCAAACAAAGACGAATCGTAAAGCACTGCTGCTTGTGCCGCATAAACGGCATAGTTTGTGCTTAATGTTAAATAAACATCGATTTCGTCACCCGGATGCACTGTTTCGGCACTCGTCTCAATGCCGTACTGTGCCTGATAACTCGCTTCGTCAACTTCAGTGGTATCGGCTGCCGAAACACCCGTAGCAAAGATGTTTACAACAAGCAACATAACCATAATCACGCTGAGAAGTCTTTTACTCTTGGACATATGATTTTGCCTCCTTTAAGATATAGATAACCTTGATATAATTTCCTTTTTGGAACGTTAAAGGGCAAAAATCCCCCTACTGCTCCTTATCATAATGATATCACAAGTAGGGGGAAAGTGTCAACAGATATAACTAAAATTAAGCTTTGCACCGATAAAATATTTTAAATCTGCACAAAATTTACTTTGAGTTTTTGTTGAAAAATACAAATTTGAAACCTAAAAAGTTTTACTGCGTAACATCTTAAACCTTTTTGCCTTGGTCAAAGGCTTCTCTTTGTCCGAAAGTTCCGCTTGCGGCTTATCGTCATATCCGTAAAGATAAATCATCGCCGCACCCAAACAGAAAGTAACCGTCGGCACTATTCCCGTCAAGGTGTGTGATGCCATACCCATTATAAAAACCAATGCAAACGGCAGTACGGAAATAAGCTTTACTTTTCTTTTTCCGAAGCGTGTTACGGCTTTTTTGATTTCCTTGAAAACAACCGCATATATCCACGCAACTATTCCGAAACCGATAAATCCGTAGTCCGCAAAAATTTCGATAAAAATATTGTGAGCCACAAGGTCGGGATAAGCACTGCTTTTTCCTCCGAACAAGAAAAGTCTTACATCGGTGAAAATCGCATTTAGGTAGGTTTTCCACAAATACAGTCTACCGTTTGAAATGTCACCGTGTTTTGGATTTACAAACCTGTCAACGGTCATCATAATATTTTCGTAAATTACGGTGTCTTGACCGAAAGTACAAATTAAATACAAAAACAGTACCAAAACGGCAATCATAGTAGCAACGGGAAGTGCTGTTTTTGCGTGTGTCAAGCCCCAAATTACTATGCAAGCCAGCGCTACCAAAATTCCCATTATGGCGGTTCTTGACTGTGTTGCGAAACAATAGTAGGTAAACACGAAAAGCGCACAACCGATAACCGCAATTTCGCTGATGTTTTTAACTCGCATCACGGCAAGCAACGAATATGCAATGCAAAACGCAAGCAAAATTCCGAGCTGATTTGTTCCCGACGTTTCCGCAACAGCCAATCTTTCCTGTTTAAGTGCAAAATTCGGGTTTATAAGAAGTGAGCTGACAACTGATATAAAAACACCCGAAATGCAGTAAACCTGCATATTCATAAACTTTTTTAAGAGCTTTTCCTCACTTTCGCAAGCTCTGAAAGCATCGACCATAAAAACAAGGAAAAACAACAGCTTTACGTTTTCGAGCAAGGTTTTTATTTCGGCATCCTCCGCAAACATATACTGTAAAGAATATAAAATCAGCACAACGCAGGCAACAATTAAATCCCTCGGAAGAAGACGCCTTTTCTTTTGAAGAAAATATTTTTTGTCAAAAATGTACGCTCTGAAAAAGTAAACAAACGTTACCAGATTTATTGCCGCAACGCCGAAAATTGTCGAAACCCTTATAACACTCAAATAAGATATAAAAACATATATATAATCGTCTTTATCGATAAAAAACAGCGGCAACATCGAAAAGATTATTCCCAAATATTTGAAAGCGGAAATACTTACTTCGGAAAGCTGAAAGCAAACATTTGCAATGAGTACCGTTGCCAATATCAGATAATTTAAACCTTGAAAATAGCGTACGGATGCAAAACTTAAACTTTTTTTATTTTTTAAAGAACGTTCCATTTTCCGCCGCCCTTTCATATTTTATACAGTTATTTCAATCAATTCCCCGTAAGACCGTTTATCGGGA
Organism: uncultured Eubacteriales bacterium; assembly: GCA_964474295.1. Lineage (GTDB taxonomy): Bacteria > Bacillota > Clostridia > Oscillospirales > Acutalibacteraceae > SIG575. The sequence goes on along the minus strand of CAYYRN010000053.1, from coordinate 6,830 downwards.
GTACAGAGAAATTTGTTTCCGTATTTTTCAAAAGCCTGTGCAAAGCTTATGTAATCCTCCGCCCTGTGCGCATCGGAAGACGCCCATCTGACACAGCCGTTTTGAAGAAGGAACTTTACGAATTTTTTTTCTTTTGAAAAAAGCCTTTTATCCGACATAACGGCAAGATCGACTTGAAATTTGCATCCGACTTCAATCATCCTTGAAATCATCTCGTCGTTGCCGTAAAGATTTATGTACCTTTCGGGATGAGCGATTATAACATCAGCACCCTCACGCTGCAAACGGAAAACTATACTTTCCCAATTAGAGGAAACGTGAGTACCTTTCATTTCGAGAAGCAGCGTTTTTGTACCCTCCGTGCAGTATTGCAAAGCACCGTCTATCCCGTCCTCGGCTATCGAGGAAATATTATATTCAAACCCTTGTATAAGCTTAATTCCGATGCTTTGCGCAACGGGTTTGAGCTTACTCATACTTTCTGCGGCAATGCTTTTGTCGTAATGCGGCTTTCTGACATGAGGCGTTGCGATTATCGTATCAAATCCCGCTTTTTTTGCCGCCTTTAACATTCTGACGGATTCCTCAAAATCGGGAGCGCCGTCATCCAAACCGAAAAGAATATGACTGTGAATGTCTGTCAAAAGACCACCGCCTTATACATACAAATCGCTGAATTCGTCTTTTTCCGAAGAAGTGCCGACAGCACTGCTTTGCTTTGCTTCGGCTTTTTCGGATTCGCTTTCATAACCGTAATAGTTGTATTTATAGCTTCCGTATCTTTTTTTGCTGTATTTATAATATTGACCGGATTCCGTATCCTCAATTCCGTTGAGAACCGTACCGATAATTTTGGCATTCGCTTTTTCGAGCTGATCTATGCTTGCTTCAACAGCTCTCTGCGGAGTATATCCGGCACGAATAACAATTACGGTTGCATCTGAATTTGACGCCACCAGTGCGCCGTCGATGAAGCTTGTGACGGGCGGAGTATCCAAAATAACCGTGTCAAACTTTTCTTTCATTTCTTCCATTGCTTTTTTAAAGCGTTCTGAACCGAGCGTTTCGGCAGGATTTACAACCTTTGAATCGGCATCGAGAAAGTAAAGGTTCTCCGTGTTCGTAACGGCTGCCGCTTCTTCAAGGGTGCAATCGCCCGAAAGATATTTTGTCAAGCCTTTTTTCGGCCTTGAATTAAAAAGGTTTGCCTGAGCCGGACGTCTTAAATCGCACTCGACAATAAGAGTTTTGTTGCCCGCTTTTGCCATTTCCATTGCAAGGAAGTGTGAAATAACGGTTTTACCCTCGTTGGGAATACTGCTTGTAATGGCAATGGTTTTTATCGGCTCGTCTATGCCCGAAAAAATAATGTTACTTCTGAGCGTTTTTATGGCTTCGTGAACCTTGCTGTTGTTTCCCTCGGGGTAATAGCTGTAGCCGTAATTGTATCTTGATTTATTTTTGAAAAGTCCCATAAAAATAACAATCCTTTCACAAACATTTTAAAAGTTCGGTTTACTTTCTTTTCTTGTCCTTCGACTGCGGACTTTTGATTCTGTTAACCTGTGCAAGTACAGGTAATCCAAGCAAATCCTCAACTTCTTCCGCCGTTCGGAAAGATGTGTCGGCAAATTCTTTTATAACAATAATTCCCACTGTAAGAACAGCACCCGCCAGTGCCGCAAAAACGGTGTTTCTTATTGCCTTGGGGCCGGTTTTTTCCACATAAGCGTAATCGACAACATTTACGTTTTCAACGCCGATTGTATCTTTAACTTTTTCGGTAAAAACTTTTACCATTTCGTCTGCTATTTTTTGAGTTTCGGCAGAATCCTTACCCGTAACGGTAAGTGACATAACACGGGTATCGTTAACGGAGGAAACGGAAATTTCATAATCCTCCAAACCGTTTACGAGACCGAGGTTTTCGGAAACCTCTTTTTCAACGCCTCTGCTCGTTGCCAAAACGCTGTAGTCTTCCGCAAGAAGCTCATAATATGTAAGGGTTGAAGATGTATAGAGATTATAGTTGTTGTTATTGTTATCGCTTTCCGTGTTCATTACATAGAATGTTGTTGTTGCGGTGTATTCCGGTTCAAAAACGAAATAATTCACATATCCGCCGATTGCACCGAAAAGAATTGTTATCACAACAATCAATGGAATAAGTTGCATAAGTGATGTTATCAGCCTTTTTCCGCTCATTTGTTTACTTCCTTTCAAAATGAACATATTTTTACTTGTCCATTATATCACACCGTTTTGCAAAAAGCAACTTAATATTTAATAATATCCCTTTAAAACCCTTCATAATCCAACCTTAAAAAATGTTTTGGAAATTCAAGCCGAAATCATCCGAAAGTTTTTCAAGCATAGCGGCGGTTTCGTAACAAAGCTTTGAGCTTTCTTCAAAATCGGGAAACATAATATAGTATTCAAGACGGGTGAAATTATTTTCGATTTCCGAAAAGTCATCGCTTACGGATGTTAAGAGCATAATATTTTTTTCGCTGTTCCAAACAGAAACTGCTTCTTTTATTTTCAATGTGTCAAGCTCCTTGTTTTTTTCCTTTACCGTGCAGGCATAAAGTGCATCGCTTGATGTTTCTATTGCTTTGCGTGCGGAATATCCGCTGAAAAAAGCCGTAGCTGCGGCAAGAACAAGCAAGCTTACGGCAATAATAAATCTTTTCACGGTCGAAGTACCTCTTTTCAATTATTATTGTGCTTTTTTTGGTATGATGTGTCGGTTGCCGGATTTGTCGAGAGTCATCAGCATAACCTCGTCGGCACAAAGCTTATTTTGCAAAAGGATTTTATCGATTTTGTTTTTATCCGTTTTGCAAAGGTAAAAATTTGAATAAATATATTTTCCGTCGGAAATGACAACGGCGGGGACACCGTTTTCCTGTGTCGTTTCGCCCAAAGATGACAAGCTGAGAGGGATTTTATCCGCTTTGAGCAAAACGCTGAGCGTTCCGTTTGTTTCCGCAACGGCATATTCAACCTCGCTTATGTCGAAAACATCCTTTTGCCGCAACCCCTCCATAATATCGTCAACCGAAAATCTGAGCTTCTTTATCGCTTCGATATCAAGTTTGCCCTCTTTGATGATGAAAACGGCATTGCCCTCAACAATACGTCTGTATTTTCCGCTTTTTAACGCAATTTGAGAAGATATAATTTCGAGCGAAGCCAAAAGGAAAACGGCAACAATGGAATTTAAAAGAGGTATGCTGCTGTCCTGCATCGGAATTGAGGCAATTTCGGAAAGCAAAATGGTAACAACCAACTCTGTCGGCTGCAATTGTCCGATTTGCCTTTTGCCCATAAGCCTGACTACCATAATAACAATGATATACAATATGAATGTCCTTATAAGAACGGATGCCATATAAAAACCCCCTGAAAATGTCATAAATAGTTTCTCTCGAATAGCATAAAATATGTTAAAATGATAAAAATTCAACTGTTCGGAAAATTTTTCAAAAAAAGTCTTGACAGAATCGAAAAAACACTATATAATATCAAGAGTGTTCAGGACAACTTCATATGATCCATTAGCTCAGTCGGCAGAGCACTTGACTTTTAATCAAGGTGTCCGGAGTTCGAATCTCCGATGGATCACCAAGAATTAAACCGGTAGTTACAAACGTTGTAGCTACTGGCTTTTTTCATTTTTTCAGCACTGTATCAAGGGGTGAAAGCTCCGAAAAGTTGACTACTGTTTTTGAACTGGTCAAGTGTACATACTTTTTAACCATTTCGAGTGAGGTATGTCCGAGAATTAACTGCAAGCTGTAGATATCGCCACCATTCTCTAAATAGCGTGTAGCAAAGGAATGACGCAACAAATGAGGTCTTAAACGAGGGATTGAAGCTTTGACTTTTAAACGTCTGAACAACTGCTTTACAGTGCTTTGTTTTAAGGGAATCAAGGTGTCTTTTACGAATAAAGGTGTCTTTAAATTCGTTTTCGGAACAATAGACATATACCTCTTGCACGTCATCCTGAACGCAGTGAAGGATCTCGTTGAGGTTGAACATATTGTCGGCAAAAATCAAAAGTCCCGCCGAGATCTTTCGCTCACGCTCGAAGATGACACGGCGGGGTTCTCTGCTTCACATTAGTAGATTCTTCCCCTGTCTGTCATCCCCGTTTTTTATGCCATTCTCATTTTACACGTCATCTGAACGAAGTGAAGTATCTCATTGAGGTTGAGCGGTATCTTTAGTAGATCTTTCGCTAACGCTCAAGATGACGATTAAAAAATAAGAATTACCTTTTTAAAAATAGAATAACGGTAAAATGCTCAAGATGACCGTCTTTCTCGTCATCCTGAACGAAGTGAAGGATCTTGTTGAGGTTAAGCGGTATACTTTAGTAGATCTTTCGCTAACGCTCAAGATGACGGTAAAAAAATAAGAATTACCTTTTTAAAAATAGAATAACGGTAAAATGCTCAAGATGACCGTCTTTCTCGTCATCCTGAACGTAGTGAAGGATCTCGTTGAGGTCGAGCAGTTTACTTTAGTAGATTCTTCGCCAAGGCTCAGAATGACCGTCTTTCTCGTCATCCTGAACGAAGTGAAGGATCTCGTTGAGGTCGAGCGATATACTTTGATAGATTCTTCGCTGACGCTCAGAATGACGGACAAGGTCAAAATGACGGTTAAAAAATAAGAATGACGAACAAGGTCGGGATGACGGCAAAAAGTCAGAATGATAAAAAATGACGGTTATTATGAGAAGAACAAAAGGTTAAGAAAAAACACAAATAACAAAAAAATAAAAAGCTATAAAAGAACAACGAAAAAATCAAAAATGGCAAACAAGACGCAACGAAAAAAGTCAGTATGAGTGACAAGTGGCAATCATACTGACTTTTTAATTTTTAAGAATACACCTTGCAGCTTAATTCTGCTAAAGGCAGTCGAATTAAGAAGCTAAAGCCTGTGATTTAAAACTTAGTCAAATCATCCGAAAAAGGAAACGATAATTTGAACCAGACTCATAAAGAAATCTGCAATTAAGGTAAAGATATTCACTAAGAAATCAAGAGAAATACCATCGGATGTGTTATTTCCGCTGTCAGCGTTCTTTTCCCAAACCGCATACAGTGTCACATCGCCTTTAAGCGTTACTTTCTCCCCTGCTTTGTAGCTTGCGGAGGTTGCGGTGCTGCTTGTTGACCAGCCGAGGAATGTGTAACCGCTTCTTGTGGGTACGGTCGAGCTGATTGTGTAAGACGTGCTGCCCGTTTGTGCCGAGGGTGCGCCGCTGCCGCCGTTTGCGTTGTAGGAAAGCTTGTAAGTAGTTGTTGTACTTGTGTTTTTCTTCCAAACAGCATAAAGTGTTGTGTTAGCTTTGAGCGTTACTTTCTCCCCTGCTTTGTAGCTTGCGGAGGTTGCGGTGCTGCTTGTTGACCAGCCGAGGAATGTGTAACCGCTTCTTGTGGGTACGGTCGAGCTGATTGTGTAAGACGTGCTGCCCGTTTGTGCCGAGGGTGCGCCGCTGCCGCCGTTTGCGTTGTAGGAAAGCTTGTAAGTAGTTGTTGTACTTGTGTTTTTCTTCCAAACAGCATAAAGTGTTGTGTTAGCTTTGAGCGTTACTTTCTCCCCTGCTTTGTAGCTTGCGGAGGTTGCGGTGCTGCTTGTTGACCAGCCGAGGAATGTGTAACCGCTTCTTGTGGGTACGGTCGAGCTGATTGTGTAAGACGTGCTGCCCGTTTGTGCCGAGGGTGCACCACTGCCGCCGTTTGCGTTGTAGGAAAGTTTGTAAGTTGTTGTGCTTGCGTTGGGTGTTGTTAATTTTATCGAATACTCGTAGTCAACAGTTACATCATAATATGTCGAAACCTTTACATAATAAGTTCCTGCCGAAAGTGACTGCTTGCTGATAAGCGAATATACTTCATTATCAGCACCGTATACTTTTTTGCTTGCCACTTCCGTATAAGCACCGTTTGAATATTTATACAAATAAACATTCCAATACACACTACTGTTTTTAACATATGTATGATTAAAATTCAGCGTAACGGTAGAGCTTGAGGAAAGAGTAAATTTATAAAAATCACTGTCATTATAGTTATTCATATATCCGCCATATGTGTTATTAAGTGAAATTGTGTTTGCGGCGGAATATGAATTATTCATTTCTTTCTCATAATAATCGGTTGAAGAAAAGCTATTACTTATGCTATAACCATGCTCAATGGTGGCATCATAATATGTTGAAACTTTTACGTAATACACTCCGGATGACACAGCACCGACAACAGGGAAAGTAACTTTTTCATTGCTCGTTCCGTAAATTTTTTTGTAGGAGAGTTCATTATAGCTGCCGCCTGAATAATAGTAAACCGAAACATTCCAATATACACTACTGTTATCAACGTATGTATGGTTAAATGAAATTGTAAGCTTACCGTTTGAAGGAGCAGTTATTTTGTAAAAATCGCTGTCATTATAGTTATTCATATATCCGCCGTATTCTTTACCCGTTGACATTACGGTAGCCGTTGCATAAGAATTGTTAAATTCCTTCTCATAATAATTGGTTGAAGAAAAGCTGTTACTTATACTGTAACCGTATTCGGTAGTTGCATCATAATATGTTGACACCTTTACATAATACACTCCGGATGACACAGCGCCGACAACAGGGAAAGTAACTTTTTCATTGCTTGTTCCTTTAATTTGTTTGTAAGAAAGTTCTTTAAGCTCACCGCCTGAATAATAGTAAACCGAAACATTCCAATATACACTGCTATTATCAACGTATGTATGGTTAAACGAAACCGTAAGTTTACCGTTTGCATTTGCGG
>CAYYRN010000052.1:0-10890 GCA_964474295.1 uncultured Eubacteriales bacterium | reverse complement strand
ATCCTGCTGTGAAGAACAGGAAGTTAACATAAGCATTGCACAAACAAGTGCTAAAACAATTGCCGACAATTTTTTCATTTAAATAACCCCTTTCGTTTGTTTTGTAAATTATACTGCAATTTGCAGTATTTGTCAATACAACATTTTGCGGTAGAGTATAATTTTGTCGGTGATGATATGTACCGAAGAATAAGAGATTTACGGGAAGATGCGGATTTAACGCAAAAACAAATGGCACAAATACTCAACTGCTCACAGCAGGTTTATTCCAATTACGAATTGGGGCAGCGTGACATCCCGACCGACATTTTGATAAAGCTTGCAAAATATTACGGCACAAGCACGGATTATATTTTGGGATTAAGAGATAAGAAATAAAACAAATAACGTCATTCTGAGCTTTGGCGAATAATCTACTAAAATAAAACACAATCCCCGCCGAGATCCCTCACTTACGTTCAAGGATGACAACGGCAGACGCACAAAATAACAAAAAATATAAATACAAAAATAACCCTCCTTTTGCTCAAAGGAGGGTTATTTTTTACTTTCTTTTATATGTGCAAAATTTGAATTTAATTCCGTTTTCTTCTTTTTCTTCGCTTTCCGAATAAACGAACCAACTGTCATCTTCATCGAGGTTCGGGAAAAACTTATCGCTTTCCTGTGCGGAAGAATCGATTTTGGTGACAACGGCGGTATCGCAAAACGGAAGCATTTGGCGATAAACCGATTCGCCGCCTATGACACAAATTTCGTCCGAAGCTTGATTTTTCAAAAAATCAAGTGCATCTTCAACGCTTGTGCAAACCTTTGCACCCTCGACCGAATAGCTTTCATCTCTTGACAAAATTACGTTTTGTCTGTTTTTAAGCGGTGCGCCTTTAGGAAATGTCGCAAGGGTTTTTCTTCCGAGGACAACGGTTTTGCCCTCTGTCAGCGAACGAAAATTTTTCATATCTTCCGAAATATGAAAAAGTAATTTTCCCTCATTACCTATGCCCCAATTTTTATCAACAGCAACAACAGCAAACATTTTTACCACCCTTAAATTGCAACGTCGATTTTATCCTCAAGCGTGTGAGCTTTATAATTCACAAGCTCAAAGCTATCGGGAGTAAAATCGTAAAAATCCTTAACGCTTGTATCGATTTTAAATTCAGGTGCAGGAAACTGCTCACGGTCTAACAGCTTTTTGATGATTGGAATGTGCCTGTCATATATGTGCGCATCGGCAACAACGTGAACAAGCTCACCGACTTTTAAGCCGCTTACCTGTGCAAACATATGCACAAGCACGGCATATTGGCAAACGTTCCAGTTGTTTGCGGTAAGCATATCCTGCGAACGCTGGTTTAAAATTGCGTTGAGCTTATCGCCCGTCACGTTGAGCGTAAGTCCGTAAGCACAGGGGGCAAGTCCCATTTCGTTTAAATCGTGATGATTGTAAAGGTTTGTCATTATCCTACGGCTTGCGGGATTATTTTTAAGGTCATAAAGAACTCTGTCAACCTGGTCAAACTCCCCTTCGGGATATTTATGTTTTACACCGAGCTGATATCCGTAAGCTTTACCGATGCTTCCGTTTTCATCCGCCCACGCATCCCAAATGTGAGAATCAAGGTCGGCAATGTTATTTGACTTTTTCTGCCAAATCCAAAGCAATTCTTTTATACAGCTTTTGAAAAACGTTTTACGCACGGTTATAATCGGAAACTCCTTGCTCAAATCGTACCTGTTAACCATTGCGAACTTTTTTACTGTATGTGCAGGTGTACCGTCCTCCCATTTGGGGCGAACGGCAAGCTTCTCGTCGGAAAAACCGTTTTCGAGAATATCTTTTACATTTTCAACAAAAACTTTATCTGCATAACTCATTGCGTTATCTCCTTAGAGTTCGATTTCTGCCACAACGGGATAATGGTCAGACGGATATTCGTTATTGATTTTTTCATCAATAACAGCATATTTTTTCACTTCAAAGTCGGGTGAAACCATAATAAAATCGATAGTTTCCGGTTTTTCCTCCCCGAAGCCGTTATAAGTTACGGAATCATTAGATTCTTCTGCGGCAAATTTAGAATCCCTAAGCTTGCCCGAAACAAGCTCTTTATAAAAATCGGAGCCTTGTTCAAAATTGAAATCACCCGTTACCACAACGGGTGCCGACAAGCTTTCGGCTTTTTTGAAAATAAGCTTCATACCCTCTTTTCTCGCCTCAATGCCGACGTGGTCAAGATGCGTGTTGAGGTGTACGAATTTTTTGCCCGTTTTCAGGTCTTTGAGAAGCGCCCATGAACATATCCTTATACAAGCCGCATCCCAGCCTTTTGACGGAACATCGGGGGTTTCCGAAAGCCAAAAGTTACCGCTGTCAAGAAGCTCAAACTTATCCTTTTTGAAGAAAACCGCCGAATACTCGCCCTCGTCTTTTCCGTCATCTCTGCCGACACCGACCGAGCCGTATTCATCAAAATTCGCTCTTAAATATGTCATCCACTGCGGTGTTGCCTCTTGAACGCCGAAAAAATCGGGGTCAAGCTTTTTAACCGTTTCTTTAACCAGAGGACGCCTTTTTTCAACTTCGTGACCCTCCGCACCCCAGCAGAGAATGTTGTAAGTCATAACTTTCATCTTAAAACCTCCGTGGTTTCGGCTTTATAAAATAATATCCGAATAAACGGGATAGTGGTCGGAAACAAATTTGTCGTCAATCTTATCCCTTATGATTTTGTATGTTTTAACCTTTGACACTTTACCGTTGACGAAAATGTAATCTATCGGAGTGCCGTCTTCGCCGCCTTGATAATTGTGGAAAGTTTTTCCGTACATAGTTTCTTCGGCAGCGTCTTGAGTATCATATAAACCGTCGTTTATAAGGTCATAATAAATACTGCTGTACTTTGAGGAATTAAAGTCACCGGTAACGACCGTGGGGACATCAAAGCTGAGTGCCTTTTGCTTTACAAGCTCAACGCCGTTTTCCCTTGCAAGCTGACCTACATGGTCAAGGTGAGTGTTGACGTGGGCGTATTTTTCGCCTGTTTCCTTGTTTTCAAGCACTGCGTATGTACAAACTCTTTTGCAAGCACCGTCCCAGCCGAGAGAAACCTCGTCCGGTGTTTCGGAAAGCCAAAACGTTCCGCTTTCGACAAGATTGTATTTGTCTTTTTTGTAAAGTATCATTGACATTTCACCGCAGTTTAAGCTTCTGTCACCCGTATCTCTGCCGACACCGACAAAGCCGTAATCGGAAGAAAGAAAAGCACGCAGCAAAATGTACCATTGATGTGTACACTCCTGTATTCCTACCGAATCGGGTGCATAGTCTGCGATAAGTTCGGGAACTATTTTGCCCCTTTCCTCAAATTCACCGCACCTGATGTTAAAAGACATTACCCTCGTTTCTTCTGCATTTTCGTTTGACATACCGCCGATATCGACCGTACATATTCCGAGGAAAGCAAGAATCACGGAGATTATCACCGAAATATAATTCCTTACCGTTACAAAAACATTCATTTCCACACTCTCCTTAAAAACAAATCGCTTTTATTTATGGCTTATGCCTGTTTCGCCGTCCACAACGTCCTTGCCTGAAACCACTACCCACACGGTTTTAAACAAAATTTTTATATCTGTAAAAAGCGAACGGTTTTCGATATATTCTTTGTCAAGCTTTGCTTTTTGCTCATCACTTATCAAATCACGTCCGTTAACCTGCGCCCAACCCGTAATTCCCGGACGCACGGAATAGACGTTGTATTTTTCACGAAGCTTCCTTATTTCCACTTCTTGAGGTATAAGAGGTCTCGGCCCTACAAAGCTCATATCACCCTTTAAAATATTAAAAAGCTGAGGCAACTCATCAAGGCTTAATTTCCTTAAAAATTTTCCTATAAGGGTTATATCGTTTTCGACCTCTTCTTTTGTCAAATCCTCGGTCTTGGTCTGCCTCATTCCCGCCTTCATTGTGCGGAATTTGTAAATTGTAAAAAGCTTATTTTTATACCCTACACGTTGCTGCTTGAAAATCACCGGTCTGCCGCTTGAAAAAAGTACCGCAAGCGAAATTATAATTAACAGCGGAGAAAGTATAATTATCGAAACAAGACTCAGAAAAAAATCTATAAATCTTTTCATTCGTTTCTCCTTACTGTGCGTCCCAGTGAAAATCGCCCTTTATCAGCAGCGCTCTTACGGGAGCAGCCTCCATACCCTCTAATTTCATAGGCTGTGCCATAAGGAAGTAACTGCCGTTATCAACACCCGTAAGATCCAATCCTTCAAGCACAGCGATTTCTTTGTTTAAAAAAGCCTTGTGAGGTGCAATTTGATTGCCTTGCGTTCCGACCGAAAGGGCATCCGTTCCTATCAAAAGGATTCCCAAATTTGCCGCCGCCTGAGCACCGTGGTCAAGAAAATATGCCTTGCCCTCGGATCTGAGAAGAAGCCTTCTGCATCCCCTCGGAAAGCTGTTTTCGACATATTCACCCGTAATCGGGCCTTCGGGAACATCAATTACCCTGCACGGGCCTATGAACGGCACCATACTCATTTTATCGATTGATTTACCGTCATCTATAAAATGAAGCGGAGCGTCAACGTGCGTACCCGTATGACAGCAGGCAAAAAAAGCATTAAGATTACAGCCGTCACCGTTTTCGATGCTTTGAAAATTCTGCTTTGACGGTTCCGGGTCGCCGGGATAAATCTCGGCTGAAAACATACCTTTAGTAATATCGATTATTTCCATCGGTCACACCTCACAACGGATGCACGTTTTAAATATTTTCGAGCGACTGAGCTTTAAGATACGCATTGATAAAGCCGTCAATATCTCCGTCCATAACCGCATTGATGTTGCCCATTTCGTAATTTGTGCGGTGGTCTTTAACAAGCGTGTACGGCATAAAGACGTATGAGCGAATCTGACTGCCCCAGCCGATTTCTTTTTGGTCGCCCTTGATGTCTTCTATCTTATCAAGGTGTTCACGCTCTTTAATTTCGATGAGCTTCGATTTTAACATTCGCATTGCAACTTCTCTGTTTTGATGCTGGCTTCTTTCGACCTGACAGGAAACGATAATTCCCGTGGGAATATGTGTCAGCCTGACCGCAGATGAAGTTTTGTTAACTTTCTGACCGCCTGCACCGCTTGCACGGTAAACGTCCATTTTTATGTCTTCGGGACTGATTTCGACTTCTATCGTATCGTCAATTTCGGGCATTACTTCGAGAGAGGCAAAAGAAGTGTGTCTTCTTCCCGAAGCATCAAAGGGAGACACACGAACAAGGCGATGAACACCCGATTCGCTTTTCATAAAGCCATATGCGTTCTCGCCCTCGATAAGAAGCGTTGCGGATTTAAGTCCTGCTTCGTCCCCGTCGAGGAAATCCAGCATACTCACCTTATAGCCGTGTGCTTCGCCCCAATGCTGATACATACGCACAAGCATCTGAGCCCAATCCTGAGCTTCTGTTCCGCCCGCACCCGCATGGAAAGTAAGCAAAGCGTTTTTAGAATCGTATTCGCCTGTAAGCAGTGTTCCGAGAGTCTGCTTTTCAAGCTCTCTCTTAACAGCGTTCACACTGTCGGAACATTCATCGAAAAGCTCCAAATCCTCCGCCTCGTCCGCAAGCTCAATCATCACAAGAGCATCTTCAAAATCGCCCTTGAGCTTTGAATACGCATTGACCTTGTTTTTAAGAGAACTTGTTCTTTGAAGAACCTTTTGAGAATTTTCTATATCATCCCAAAAACCGTCCTCGGTCTGCTGCTGTTCGAGTTTTGCGATTTCTTCGTTTATCTTTTCAACCCCGACAGCCTCATAGAGGCTGTCGAGTTCTTCCTGATGTTCCAAAAGTTCTAATCTTAACTGTTCAAACTGAATCATAAATTATCCTGTCTCCAAATTATTCCTGCTCTGATTTTCTCTTTTTTCTGTAAGTTACAACAACGGCGGCAAAAGCGACGGGAAGAACGATAAATGCAACATAGGGAATTTCGTTGCCCGTTGAAACGGAAGAAGATACATCTGTGTCAACATTTGCACTGTCCGTTTTAAGGTCGGCAAAGAAACTGTCGTTTTTCGGGTCATAATCCGATTTGCCTGTTTGTGTGTATTCCTCAAGATCAGTTTTGACAATTGCAAGACTGTCTATTCTTTCGGCATCGCTGCCGTCGAGCATATAAGCATCGAAATAAAGCTTGTTGCCCTTGATTGTAACAGCGGAGAAAACGGGAAGTGTGCAGTCAACAATACTTTCCGCTCTGGGGAAAAGCTTATCCGTAAGGGAAGCATCCTTTGTAAGATAATACTTAACTCCCGAACAGCCGCCGATTAAATAGAAAGGTCCTTCGGGGTCTGTGCTTGCCGTGTATGTTCTGCCGTCAAAAGTAATGTCTTCTTTCTCTGCGGGAACAACTTTGTTGTTTACCATTGAATCCGTTCTGAGGTAAACGTGGTCATGACCTTGGAATACCATATCGATATCAAGCTCCGGCATAAGAACGGAAAGCTGTTCACGCATTGCGATAACATCATCGTCATCGTAGTGTGAGCCGTTTGAATAAATCGCCTTATGAGTTGAAACGAATTTCCACTCGGCATCGCTTGAAGTCATATCCTCTTTAAGCCACTCGATTTGTTCCTCCGAGAAGCCCTCATCTTCACCGAGGTTATTTGCGTTGAGAACCGCTATGTGGATATTATTATAATCGAAAGAATAGTAAATACCCGTTTCTCTGTCCTGTTCGGGAACATTCGAGAGAATGAAGTTTGTGTCAAGAGCATAAGTACTGCCTGAAATTATATCGTGGTTACCTGCCGTGGGCATAAGAGCCTTGCTCATAAGAATGTCTGAAGCGTTGTTTGTAACCCAAGTCCAATGCTTGAGATTGTCGCCGTTATCGACAAGATCACCCGTTGAAAGGATGAAGTCGGTGTCGGGGTACATTTTTGTTGCCTGTCTGAGAAGGTTTGCCCAAACATCATACTGCTTTGAGCTTTGCGACTGACAGTCCGTTGTGTGGAGGAATGTAACCTCTCTTGAATTATCGGCAGTTTCGAGAACGCCTGTTTCACTCCACCAGCCTTTTGAAGCATCGCCAATGCGGTAGCAATACTTGCCGCCCGCCTGAAGTCCCGTAATTTCAACGGTATGTCTTGTCATTTTCTTTTCGACGGTCATAAGTCCGAAAATACCGATATCGATTCCGGGGAATGTTCTTGTGACTGACGAGGTTGTTGTTTTGATGTTTGAAGATTTTGATGCGTTGCCCGTAAATTTCGGACTTTTGCTGTAAGGTACGATTTCAATATCCGTTCCCTTTACAGAAGCTTTTGTATACCAGCTTATGTTGTAGCTTGAAGAAGAATCTTCACCGTAAGTAACTGTAATAATCGCAGGCTTTCTGTAATTGTCGGCTGTTGCTTCAACCTCAACCTTGCCCGTGTATTTACAGGTTTCGCTCTGACCGTTCTTTGCATAGGGGTTTGAATCGTGAACAAGTCCTCTTACAATCGAAGCAATTTCAAGGCTGAGAGATTCATACTGGCTTTCCGTTATGTACTCTCCGAGAAGGTCATCGACAAGGTCATAAACAGATGCCCACTCAAGTATTCCGAGGTCAAAAACAAACTCTACAATGTTTGTAAGCGATTTGTCACCGCCGAGGATAACCGTAAGGATACCGTCAACAACTTTTCCGAGAATGAAGCCGATATCGCCAAATTCAAACAATGCATCAACATTAAGGTCGGTTTTTGCGAAAATCTCGTCAAGAAGCAGGTCATTGAGGATTACATCGATGAGAGTGTTAAAGATGTTTTCAACAATTACCGTATCGTTTTCGAGCAAGTCAAGACATTCTGTCATAAACTTGTCGTTTGAAATGTTGCCGTCACCGGCAAACATATAAGCAAGAACACAATAAACAAGGTCGCCCAAAGTTCCGCCGTGTTCTTCACTTCCGAAACCAAGCGTATCTATAAAGCTTGTGCAGGGTGTTTCGGTAAGCTCAATCTGCGTAACCTTATCTATAACTCTTTCCATAAGAGCGTAAAGGTCATCCGTATCCGCAAGATATGTGTCATAAAGCTGGTCACACACATCATTTGCGAGGTTCATAATATTATCTGCCGTGAAAATATCGATGCTTCCCACGGAAAGTCCGCTGAACGATTCTTCGAGCAATGCCTGAAGGTCAATGCCTGAAAGTGCAAGGTATTCAAGTATTCCGCCGCACTCTGAAATATCATCAAAAATCGAACCGAGGTTGTATTCGATGATGTTCATTGCAAGAGCCGTGATGTCGCCGTCACCGTAAGCCTTGCCGAAAGCCGTATACTTAAACGGCTGAGGCTGTTTTTCGCCGTAAAGCACAACAGGCGAATCCTCGTCTATATCGTGATAATTGTATTCAGCCGTTACTTTGCCGTTATTCTTTGTAAATTCCGAAATGTAAAGTCCGCAGGGATATGTACCGGTGGGAGGTGTTTCACATTCGTAGAATGTTTCTCCGCTGTCGGTAACGTAAGAAACAATATCCGAGTTGTGCTGATGTCCGCAGAAGTTGAAGTGCCATCCTGCGTCTGCAAGCTGCGAAACGGCATCTTCCCATTCTTCGATAAGGAAAGCATCAAAGATTTTTTCCTGATATGAGCCGAGATGGTCAAGCATACTTGAGTGGGAAACACCTATAATTTCTTCGCCGCAAGCCTTAGCTTCCGCACATTCGTTAAGTGCCCATTTAAGAAGGTCATCGCTTATCGACTGTCTTGTTTCGTGTTCGTCCGTTCCGTCCTTTGTGCAGTCTGCCGAATACATATTTGTATCAAGAAGAATTATTCTGTATCCCTCTTTAAGACGTACCGAATAAGAAAGACCGCCCTGCTGTTTTCCTTTGGGAGGAGTGTAGGTGTGGTATGCCAAATCGTAACCGAGGTTTTTGTAAAGCTCACGGAATTCCTCCTGCGTTGTTGCTCTTGCGGATTCCTTTTTATCGTTTACAAAAGAAACGGCTTTTGAGTTGTTTATATCGTGGTTGCCGTTTATTACGATAACGTTAATTCCCGTTTCCTTTTCCCATTTTTCGAGCTTGGATGCAACCTCAACGTGAGACTCGTATTCACCCTGATAGCTGAGGTCACCGGGGAGGATAAGGTAAGGATTCTCTTCTTTTTTAAGCTCTTTTGCAAGCATCTCAAGTGCCGTGTCAAAACAAGCGGCAGTCAGGTCGAGAGTTGTTGTGGAGCTTTTAACGAGAGCCTGATAATCTTCCGTTCTGTTTCCTTTAAGCGAATTTGCATAGTAATGCGAATCCGAAACCGTTGCGATTGAAATATCGCTTTTTCCCGCCGCAAAAACCGAAAACGGAATTACGGTAAGAACCATTACCAAAGTCATAACAAATGCCAAAACCTTGATTCTTGTTTTTTTCATCTTTTTTACCACCTTTTTTTAAACATCTTCATCTGCCGCAAAGCTCTCGATACCGAGGATTTCATCGGATTGTGCCGATTCAATCATTTCGACATTTTTAAGCTTTTTGGCGATGAGGTCATTTCTGCTTTGCGCATCTCCGAGAACCTTGCCCGCTTCATCGACCTTCTTTCTTGCTTTTTCAAGAAGAATACCGAATTTATCGTACTGTGTTCTCGCTGCGGCAAGCAGCTTTCTGACTTCTGCTGCTTTTTCATTTATTGCCACGGCTCTGAAGCCGACAGACAAGGAATTAAGTAATGCCGTAACGGTAGACGGCCCCGCAACCATAATGTTATAATCATTATGAAGCTTTTCCATCAAACCCGTTTTGGATGATGCGACCTCTGCGTAAAGTCCCTCCGTAGCAAGGTACATAATCGCAAACGGTGTTGTTTTCGGAACGTTTATGTATTTTGTTATTTCTTTTGCTTTTGCGGCAACACCTGCTTCAAATTCTTTTCGAGCCTGTGCCGTCAATGCAGCATCGGCACTTTCCGCAGCGGAAGCAAGACGTATATAGCTTTCCATCGGGAACTTTGAATCGATAGGCAGCCATATTACTTCATCACTTGAATCTGATGACGGAATTTTTACCGCAAATTCAACTTTTTCGGTGTTGGATTTCGTTGACACGTTTTTTTCGTACATATTGGGAATTGTTTCTTCGAGAATCCTTTCAAGCTGAACCTCTGCCCAAGTTCCCCTTGCCTTTACATTTGTAAGAACTCTGTTAAGGTCGGTTACACCCGCCGAAAGATTTTTCATTTCTCCCAAAGATTTATAAACGTTTTCAAGCTGGTCGGAAACCGTTTTAAAAGAGCTGTCAAGCCTTGTTGCAAGCGTTTTCGTAAGCTTTTCATCAACGGTTTCACGCATTTTTTCAAGCTTTTGTTCGTTGCTTTTCTGCATTTCCTCTATGGATTTTCTTATGACACTGTTTTGCCTTTCTGTCTGCTCCGAATTTTCCTTACGCATAAGAGCAAGCGATTGGGAAATCATATCGTTCATTTTCAAATGATAATCATAAGTATCCTTACGCATTTTCAAAAGCTCATCGGACATTTTCTGCATTGAGGATGCCATTTCATCCCTCATAATTTTTTGACTTGTTGCCGAATCGGCTCTGTTACGCTGCAATTCATCCGCAACATACTTGCTGTCAAAAGAAAGAGCCGAAAGCTTTTCTTTAAGAGAATGTATTTCTTTTTCGCTTTCGCTTGACTTTCTTTTATACGAAACGGCTGCGACAAGCAAAGATGCGGAAATTATCAAATTAACCGCCGCAATTATCACAACAGCATATTCCTGCATTTCTTATCACTCCACAAAATTATACTTATATAATATAACACAAAAAAAGAAAAAAGTATATACATTTTCAAAAATTAGGAAAAGTTTTTG
>CAYYRN010000051.1:0-11146 GCA_964474295.1 uncultured Eubacteriales bacterium | reverse complement strand
ACTATTCTCAATCAGGCATCAGCCGTATGATAAATGATTTGGAAAAAGACTGGAACATTATACTGCTTGAGCGTGGTAAAGCCGGTGTAAAATTGACAAGTGACGGTTTAAGGCTTCTGCCGTATGCCAAAAGTATCTGTAACGAATATGAAAAACTTTCAATGCAAATTGATGAAATAAACGGTTTGCAGTCGGGACTTATCCGAATCGGTACTTTTTCAAGCGTTGCCACTCATTGGCTTCCCAATATCATTAAAGCTTTTCAGAAAGATTATCCGAACATCGATTACGAATTACTTCTCGGAGATTATACCGAAATCGAAGAATGGATATTAGAGGGCAGGGTTGACTGTGGTTTTCTGCGTTTGCCGGCTCATAGCGATTTGGAAACAATTTTTTTAGAACAGGATAAATTATTAGCTGTACTTCCCGAAAATCATCCGTTAGCAAGCTGTGAAAAAATTTCCGTTGCATCGCTTTGCAACGAGCCTTTTATGCTTCTTGAAAAAGGCGGAAAAGCCGAATTTTCGGAAATATTTGAAAAGTGCGGCTTAAAACCGAATACTCATTTTACAACTTGGGATGATTATGCCGTTATGTCTATGGTGGAAAGCGGCTTGGGTGTAAGCATCTTACCGCAACTTATATTAAGACGTATTCCGTACAATATAGTTATCAAAGAGTTGGATGTGCCTGCATACCGAAACATAGGGCTTGCAATGAGAAACAAAAAAACAGCTTCATCAGCGGTAAAAAAATTTATAGATTATTTGAAATACCGTTAAAAATAAAAAAACAGGCAACCGATTTTTCGATTGCCTGTTTTTATTTATTTTTCTTTGTTGTAAATTTTATCGCATATGCAAAACTTTCCGAGACATTCATAACTCGGTTTGCTTTTGTTCAAAGATGTCAAGCCGAAAATACAAGCCGTATCTTCTTTTGCTGATGACTTAATATCTTCACCGAGCTTGATTCTTTCCTCCGCAGATGCGTTGGTTTGAAACTTTTTGACGTCTATTAATTCCTTTTTGGGAGATGCCGACGTTTTTTTCTCGACATTGTTTTGCACGGTATTTTTCGGCTTTTGTGTGACGTGAGGAACTTCCTCCCCGCTGTAAGCCGGCACACCGAAGCCTATAATAATCATATTTCCGACATAGCTGTATCTCGAACGAACGTTTTTCGCAACGCCTCTCGTTCCGTTCACGCTCACATTGCCCTCAACCGTTGTTACCGTGCTGTCCGTTGCGGAAATTACAAAGCCGATATGTGTTGAAGCGGATGTGCTTTTTGTGGAATTGTAAAAAACGAGGTCACCTTTTTGCGGTGTATAACTGCCGTCGTTTTCAAAAAATCTTCCTTTGTTTTTAAGCCCCTGCATATAGAGGGTACAGTTACCGCCGTAAGAGCCGTTACCTGTTACCGCCTCTGCCGAAACGCCTGCCTGCTTTGCACACCAAACAACAAAATAATTGCACCAAGCCGTATAGCCGTTTCCGAATTCCTCTGAATATTTGTTGTAACCGTTTTGCTGTGTGTAGCCGACTTCGTTTAACGCTACGTCGATAATTCTATCTCTCTGCGTGTAAGCACCCGAAAGAGGAACAGCCGCCAAGCAAACCGTTACAGCCAAAAGAAGGGAAGCTACAAAAATTCTTACCTTTTTGCTTTTTTTCAAATAATCACCTCATTGCAACTTAAATACTATAACATATAATAAGTTACAATTTGTTACATAATTGTAAACTTTGTAATTATTTGCTTTCGGGAATATTACAAATCACATTTCAAAGGGGTTATCAACGGATTTATCAAACGGAGATACTTTAAATGACATTTTAAGGTTTTCGTCATCCCACTTGCGTTCGGGTTCATATTCTGTAATATATTCACCCTTGCTGCCGAGGATATCGTGCTTTAAGTCCACGCTCACAACAGTGTTTGACAACGGTTCGAGTTCATCATCATGAAGTGTGTTTTCAAGCATTTCGCTTGTAAAGTGCATAGCATTGAAAGAAAAACCGTCTTCGGAAGTAAAAATAAGTCCTTTTCCGTCATCATCCGTCACAGCACCGAAAACGGAATCAAAGTGTGCCGAATTTTCCATAGGACGAATATAATGGACGAAATTATCGCTGACCGCTGTTTTGAAATGAGCCTTTCTGCAAGCTTTGTGCCTGTCGGGATAAGCTTCGTTGGGGCCGAAGCCGAAATATTCCATATTTTCAAATCCGTCCGTAAGCACAAATTCATAACCGAAGCGTGCAAGAACGGGTGCAATTTCACGCTTTTTGGCATCAACCGAAATTTTCACAGCTCCGTCACCCGTAAATTCAAAGCTCATATCACCCTTAATTACAGGCACAACACTTGCACCGCCCAAAGAAAACGCAACATTTATAACAACCGCATTTTCTGTTTTTTCAACGCACACACCGTATGTTTTTTGTGCCGCACGGTGCATAGATGCGCTTCTTCTTTCATCGGCAAGTCCCATCTGATTATATCCGTGTGCTTTCCAAATCTGCAATTTTTCGGGAGAAGCCAGCATTTCTTTGTTTGAAACTATGACAGAAGAAATTCTGCCGTATGATTTATCAAAGGTATAAACTGCCTTTTCGGTTGAAATTTTTACATATCTTCTGCCTTCTTCAACGCTCGGTGCATCAAAGCGATTTACCTTTCTCTCTCTTTCAAACGAAAGCTCAAATTGGCTGAAGCCTACTTCATAATCCTTATCGCACCAATATGTGTTTTTCTTCATTTTGCAGAAAACGTTAAGAGTTGAAATCGCATCAAATTCGCTCTCTTCAAAAAGGACAAATTCTTTTTCGCTTCTTGCGTCAATTTCGGTATCGAGAATTTCACCGTGCAATATTTCTTTGCCGTTTCTTTCGACATTCCATACAAAATAAACATCATCAAGGCTTGTGAAAAATCTTTTGTTGAAAATTTTGATTTTTCCGTCCTCATAAGTTATTTTAAAAGGCTCGTATGCCTTTTTCATTTCAAAATAACCCGGTCTTAACGTTCTGTCGGGGAAGACAATGCCGTCAATGCAGCATATCGAATTGTTGGGATACTCACCGAAATCGCCGCCGTAACGGTAACCGATTTTTCCGTTTTTGCCCTTTACGGCAACGGCGTGGTCTGTCATTTCCCAAATGCACATACCGCAAAGCTCATCATACTTTTCCATCATATCGACGTGGGCGTGAATGTCACCCGTTGTCATTGAGCAAACGTATTCACAGTAGAAAAACGGCTTCGGCACTTTTTCCTGTTCAAGATATTCTTTTGCGTATTCAAGGCTTGCGTACATACGGCTTTCGACATCGGAAATATCCTTAAAATCCTCTCCTTCGGGAACGGCTTTGAACTCAAGATGAGCGTTTTCGTAATGTACAATTGCCTTTTCGTCCCTTGATTTTATGTACTTGTTCATTGCCCTGTGATTTTTGCCGCAGCCCGATTCATTACCGAGCGACCACATAACAACGCAGCCGTGGTTTTTATCTCTTTCAAAAAGACGTTTTGCTCTGTCAACATAGGCTTCTTCCCACTCGTCAATTGTGGAAAGCATTGACCATCTCATCCAATCCCAAGTATCACGGTATTCAAATCCCATACCGTGCGTTTCTATGTCGGCTTCATCAATCACCATAAATCCCATTTCATCGCAGTATTCCAAAAATCTGGGGTCATTCGGATAATGCGACGTTCTGATTGTGTTGCAGTTTCCTCTTTTCAGAATATAAAGGTCTTCTTTCATATCTTCCACGGGAGTTGCGTGTCCGAGAACGGGGTGAGAGTCGTGCCTGTTAATTCCGTAAAGCTTTATTTTTTTATTGTTAAGATACATAACCGCATCTTTAATTTCAAGCTTTTTCAAGCCTATCGAAAACGGAATGTACTCCCCGTCATCTTCAATAATCAGCTTATAAAGTCGAGGACATTCGGGGTTCCATAAAACGGGATTTTCCAAACTGATTTCCGTTTCCGAACTGCCGAAAGCGATTTTTTCTCCGCAAGGGGAAAACAGCGTAAATTTGACATCCTTTTCCGTCACAACTTTTATAGCCGCTGTTTTAAGATTTTCGCTTACCTGCGTTTTTATATAAACGTCTTTTATGTGATTTTCACTTCTTGCAAGCAAATAAACTTCACGGAAAATTCCCGAAAATCTGAAATAATCCTGGTCTTCAAGATAGCTGCCGTCACACCACCTTACAACAAGAACATCTATTTTGTTTTTACCCGCTTTAAGCTTTCCCGTCAAGTCGATTTCGCTTGTGCAATGGCTGACTTGACTGTAAGACACAAATTCTCCGTTTACAAAAAGATAGAAGCAGGAATTAACACCCTCGAAATTTATGTAAACCTTTTTGTTTGCAAAGCTTTCCGACAAAACAATCTCTCTTGAATAAAGAGCGCACGGGTTCTCATCCGGTACATACGGCGGGTCAAGAGGATGAGGATAATTCAAATTTATGTACTGCGGCGAATCGTAATTTTTGTCGGTTCTTGTCTGCCAGCTTGACGGAACTTTCATTTTTTCTTTAAAAGGCAAAGAAAGGAAGTCATCCTCCAAATCTTCAAAGCTTTCGTAAAATCTGAAATTCCATTCACCGCACAAATTCATAAAATAAGAGGAGGCATCCCTCTCACACTCAAGTGCCTTTTTCTCCGAATCGTACGGCACATAGTATGCTCTCGGTTCTTCACATCCTACGTGCAAATAATCGTGCATCTTATGATAGCTTTTAAATTCCATTTTTATCACCCTTTTGATTTATATTGTTAAAGCAAAACTTATCAAATTCATCTGTCTGTTCAAAGCCGAAACAACTCTCGCAAATTTTATCGATAAGATTTTCCAAATCCGAAAAAGTTTTAATTTTCCCGATTTCCGCCCTGTACCTTGCGGCACCTCTTATCCCCTTTACATACCATGCGGCGTGTTTTCGTGCTTCACGCATTGCTATATATTCGCCTTTGTACTCAATAAGCTTTGCAATATGTTTTTTCAAAACGTCCATTCTTTCCTCAATGGACGGTTCATTTATAATCTCGCCCGTTTTGAGAAAAGCGTTTATTTCTTTAAACACCCAAGGTCTGCCCAATGCACCTCTGCCGACCATAACGGCATCACAGCCTGTTTTTTTCATCATTTCTGCCGCAGACTTTCCGCTTGTTATGTCTCCGTTGCCGATTACGGGAATTTTCACAGCCTCTTTTACACGCTTTATAGTATCAAAGTCGATTCCCGGTGCATACATCTGCATTTTTGTTCTTCCGTGGACGGTTATCATAGCGGCTCCGTTTGCTTCGCAGATTTTTGAAACTTCAACGGCGTTGAGTGAGTTTGCATCCCAGCCCGTACGCATTTTTACCGTCACGGGAACATCCGACACCGACACCACGGCTTTTACTATTTCCCCTGCCAAAGAGGGATTTTTCATAAGTGCGCTTCCGCACCCGTTTGACGCAACCTTCGGTGCGGGACATCCCATATTTATATCGATAAAATCGGGCTTGTATTTTAATGCTTCTTCGGCGGCTTTCGCCATAACTTCGGGAGAATCTCCGAAAAGCTGTGATGCGGCAGGTCTTTCATACGGTGAAATCGACAAAAGCTCTCCCGATTTTTTGTCACCCATGCTTACCCCTTTTGAAGATGTAAGCTCACCTACGACAAACGCAGCACCATATGAGGAGCAAAGCTCCCTGAAAGCTCTGTCGGCAGCCCCCGCCATAGGTGCCAGTGCCGCAAGTCTTTCATTTTTCAAAACGTCAAAACTCATAAAACGACCTCATAGCGATATTTTACATAAATAATATCATAAATCCGAGGAAAAATATACTGTTTTTAAAAATAAATTTAGTTTGACACAAATGTATTATTATGTTAAACTGCAAATAAACAGGAGGTATTTTTATGAATACGGATGCAATGTTCAAAATAGGATACGGACTTTTCGTTATCACAACAAAGGAAAATAATTTCGATAACGGCTGCATTATCAACACTGTCACGCAAGTAACTTCGCAGCCTAACAGAATCGCAGTAACCGTAAGCCGCCAAAACAAAACGCACGATATGATTTTTTCAACGGGAAAATTTAATATTTCCGTGCTTACCGAAAGCGTACCGTTTGATTTAATAAAGCACTTCGGATTTCAAAGCGGAAAAGAAGTTAACAAGTTTGAAAATTCCGAAAAATACACACGCACCGCAAACGGTCTTTTGACATTAAAAGAGCATACAAATGCTTACATTTGCGCAAACGTTTTCCATTCGGTGGATTTGGGAACACACACACTTTTTATCGCTGATGTTACGGATGCCGATGTTTTGAGTGACGAAACCTCCGTAACCTATGACTACTACCATAAAAACATCAAACCGAAAGCCGAAGCAAAGCCCGAAAGCAAGCTTGCTTACAGATGTAAAATCTGCGGATATGTTCACGAAGGCGAACTGCCGGAAGATTTTATATGCCCGCTTTGCAAACATCCGGCTTCCGACTTTGAAAGAATATGAGGAGGTAAAAAATGGGAAAGATTATCGCTTCCGGCGGCTGTTCACCGAATGACGAAGAAGGGTTGGCTGTTTTTGAAAAAATCGTCAGCCTCTCACAAAAAAAAGAAAATCCGCGTGTTTTGTATCTTCCCACGGCAGGACACGATAATTATGACGATTTGGACGAATTCAGAAAACAGTTTTGCGATTTGGGATGCAGCGAATGTAACGTTTTGCTGCTGACGGATGAAAAGCTTACATATGAAGAAATAGAACACACGATTATGTCATATGACATAATTTTTGTCGGCGGCGGAAACCTCAAATTTCTTATGGACGTATGGAACAAAACAGGAGCTTCTGAAATTCTGAAAAAAGCTTTTGAAAAGGGAATTGTTCTTTCAGGTTCAAGTTCGGGAGCTATGTGCTGGTTTGAAAGAGGATATGACGATTGCGGCGAAAACAACGAATTTATGTTCATTGACGGTCTCGGTCTTTTAAAAGGATGCAACTGTCCTCACTACAACAGTGAATATTGGCAAAGCTTCGACAAGGCTGTAAGCTCGCAGGAGCTTGACGGGATTGCCGTTGACAACGATGCCGCATTTGTTTATGACGACGGCAAATGCAGTATAGTTTCGGGTGTCGAAGAAAGATGTGCCTACACCTTAAAGAAAGAGGACAATTACAAACGCATTAAAATTGTGTAATTCAAATTTTCAAAACACAAAAGTAAAAGCGATGATTACTCCGTTTTCGGAGCAGTCATCGCTTTGGTTTTGCAAACACTTTAACTCAAAAGTTCTGATTCCTCGGTACTTCGAGAAATTACTTCTTTTTACCAGAACATCGGGTCGTTGTCCTCATCGTCTTCACCGTTATCCGAAGTTTCTTCCTGAATTTCGCCCGTAGGGTCTGTGACAATCGGTGATTCGGTTGTGGTTACAATTTCTCCCCACACTTCAAGCATAACCTCATCGCCTTTATCGTATTCGGCATCGTAATTGCTCGGACTCATTCTGTATACTGTATCCTCCGCATGAGAGCCGTCATTATCAACGGGCTTGCTTGCTTTTACAACCTTAAAGCCTATTTCCTCAAGCTTTTTCTTAGCTTCGTCATATTGAAGTCCCACAACATTGATAAGCTTTATGGACTTAGGTCCTTTGCTTACAACAACACTGATTGTCGAACCCTTTTCGACCTTTGTTCCGCTTTCGGGATATTGACTGATGATTTGACCTTCCTCGTAATCGTCGCTGTATTCGTATTTCAAGCTGAAATTAAAAACACCGCCGAGCTGAGTTTGTCTGTCCGAATAAAGCCAGCCTTTAAGTTCGGGAACCGTGATATAACCTTCGTCATCTTCCGTAACTGCCGAGTCGGTGGTTTCCGGTTCATTTCGATTGCCGGACAAAGCCGAAACGCCGATAATTACGGCAGCTATTATCACAATTACACTTATTGCGACAATAAGAACCGTCTTCTTGTTCTCTTTTTTATTGTTTTCTTCCGGTGTATAGCTTTGCGCATCATCGCCGTCGAGGAAAGAAACGGGAGTTTTGCTGCTTTCCCTCGGCATGGCGGCGGTCGGGTTATCATCCCACTGAACTGCGGCACTTGGTGCTGCCGTAAGCTCCGCCCTGCACTGCTCTACTGTCCTTGTTCTGTCTTCGGGATAAATCTGAAGTGCATTTATAAGACCGTTGATAACATAAGCGGGAAGCTGCTCGGCAAATTTGCCGGGAATCATAAGTCTGTCGTTTGTAACTCTCAGCGTAGCGTCGATGGGGTCGCTTCCTATAAGTGCCCTGTAAAGGACTGCCGCAAAAGCGTAAATATCAGTCCACGGCCCCTGCTGACCGTCAAAACCGTACTGTTCGATAGCCGCATAACCGTTAAACAACTGCGAATTAAGCTCGCTCTTGGCACTTCTTACACGGTTAATGCTAAAGCCCGTTATACGGAGCTTTCCGTCAGGTGCAATCATAAGCGTAGTCGGAGAAATTCCCCTGTGGATAATTCCCGATGTATGCAGATTTCCGAGCGTGGAAAGCACCGGCATAAACAGAGGTCTTGCTTTATCCCACGAAATATATCCCGTAGGAGTTCTCAAAAGATATTCCCTTAATGTTATTCCGTCAACGTGTTCCTGAATTACATAAACGGTGTTGTTTTCTTCCACAATATCGAAAACTTCAACAAGTGCCGAAAGTCCCGTCAAGCGCATAAGCTTACGCCAAAGCTCCGCAAAGCTTTGCAGGCAATCGTTGTAAATGTCCTCCTTGCCCGGCATCGGAATTACTTCCTGCTTGTTAAGCTCCCTTGTGGCAATCGCATCCGGCATAAATTCACGTATTACAACCGCTGTTTTGGAACTGAGATCCCATCCCATATAAGAAGCACCGTCGCCGTTATAATCTATAAGCTTTCCTACAAGATATCTGTTTGCTATTGTGCTTCGTATCGGAAGATACGGTGCAATCTGCGGCGAATCCGCATGGAAACCGCAATACGGACACTGCTTTTCGTCACCGATTTCTTTCATACAGCTCATACATAATTCATCAGTGTTAATCATAAACATCACCTTTTACAAAGATATTCACTATAACTCCACTATAATTACATTTCATTTTAACAAAAATAACGCACTGTGTCAAGCAACACAGTGGTTACAATAGTATAACATCCTTGTAAACAGTAAAATTGTTCTTCTTAATCGGACAGCATTTCGAGCGGGTCACAAGCCTTACCGTCTTTTGTCACTTCAAGATGAAGATGCGTACCGTCAGCCGCTTCAATCGGAATATCCGCCACCGTTCCGATAACATCGCCTTGTGAAACGACATCGTTAGTGCTTACATTACAATTTTCCGACAAACCGCAATAACGTGCCGTAACACCTGCGCCGTGGTCTATTTCCACAATCGTACCCCACAAGCTGCTGTTGTAAACAGCCAAAACGGCACCGGACTGCATAGCTTTAACCTCCTGCCCTGTTTTCGCTTCAAAATCCACTCCGTTATGGACACGCCAATCATTCATCGTTTTTGATTTTACCGCAACAAAATTGCTGTAATCCTTTAAGATTTTTTTGCCTGCCGGAAAAATAAAATCCTCATCTTTAACTATCGTAATACTCTCGCTCTCGCTTTCTCTTTGCGTCCTTTCAACCGTTACTCCCGTAACCTCGTTTGCCGCATTTTCCGTTGACTTCGCTTTTGAAGAAGATGTTGTTTCGATTTTCGACAGACTGTTTGTCAGGTCACTGTTGATTTTAACGGCACTGCCGACTCCGACACCGACAGCAAGCAGAAAAAATGCCGCCGTTATTATAAACTTTTTTGAAGAAAAATATTTTTTTACCTTTTTATCGGTTTCTTTATCCATATTGTTTTGTCCCTTTCCGAGTTTTTTGTTTCAAAATTATTTTGAACAACAGGCACATTTTTATTCAAAAAATAAAAATTAAAAAAATCTGAACAAATGTTTGCTTTTTTGATTAAAATGTGTTATACTGTATGCTGTCGATAATAAAATCAGGAAAGGAAGATAGTATGAAGCCTATAAATTCAACACAAAAAAAGATTTACGAATTTTTGGTTGAACGCTCCCAGCAAGGCGTTCCGCCCTCGGTTCGTGAAATTTGTGCCGCAGTGGGACTTAAATCAACATCATCCGTTCAAACAAATCTCGATATTCTCGAAGAAAGCGGCTACATAGAACGTGACCCCCTGCTTAAACGCTCCATACGCATCTGCGGGCAAACGGAAAACGTTACCCACGTTCCCCTTTTGGGAACAGTTACCGCCGGTATACCGATACTTGCCGTTGAACAGATAGAAAGCTATATACCGTATTCGGGCTATGTTTCCAAAGATAAACCTGTTTTTGCCCTTCACGTAAGAGGTGAAAGTATGATTAATGCCGGAATCAATGACGGTGACATTATTTTTGTGGAAAGAACTCCCGTTGCCCGTGACGGCGAAATCGTTGTTGCGTTGATTGAAGATGAGGCCACGGTAAAGCGTTTTTATAAGGAAAACGGGCATTTCAGGCTTCAACCCGAAAATGATGCGTTTGAGCCTATTATCTGCACCGAGGTTGCGATACTCGGCAAGGTTATCGCTTTGATGAGATATTATTAATATTTTTGACACAGTTTCGTGGCAGTTTTACCTATCTATCTCGGCAAAATTTGTGAAATTTGTATACAATAACAAATTTGGTTAAAAATATAACAAAACAGTTGCATAATTTTCAAAAAAGGGCTAAAATAAGATGGTAAAAATTTATAAATTACTTTTTTGGAGGTAATCAAAATGTCAGTTAAAGTTGCAATTAACGGATTCGGCAGAATCGGCCGTCTTGCATTCCGTCAGATGTTCGGCGCAGAAGGTTATGAAATCGTTGCTATCAACGACCTCACAAGCCCCAAAATGCTTGCACACCTTCTCAAATATGATTCGGCACAGGGCAGATATGCTCTTGCAGACACAGTTTCAGCCGGCGAAGATTCAATCACAGTTGACGGCAAAACAATTAAAATTTATGCTGAAAAAGACGCAAAAGATCTCCCCTGGGGTGAAATCGGCGTTGACGTAGTTCTCGAATGTA
>CAYYRN010000050.1:0-11736 GCA_964474295.1 uncultured Eubacteriales bacterium | reverse complement strand
AGAAAATTATTTGTTATAATAAAAGCGATAATATTTCTTGGAGATAATATAATATGTATAAAAAGATACTTTCGGTTATACTGTCACTTATTATGATAACTCTTTTGTTTTCCTCATGCTCCGGCGGAGAAAACGAGGAGCTTTACTACCCCATTTACAATGACCCTGTAAGCTTTGACCCGCAAATAGCTTCAGACAACGCATCGAAAATTGTTGTTTTTAACTGCTTTGAGGGGCTTGTGAAAACCGACAGCGAAGGCAAAATAATACCGGGCGTTGCCGAAAAATGGGATATAAGCTCAGACGGACTGGTTTATACTTTTCATCTCAGAGCCGACGCCAAATGGTATATGAGCAAATACGCAAAAGAGCTTCTTGACGACAAAAGTGCGAACAGCTTTAACTATAACGTTATTGCGGATGACTTTGTATACGGTCTTGAACGTGCATTCGATTCCTCAATGGGTGCCGTGACGGATTCACGTCTTTATGTCATCAAAAATTCTTTTGCCGTTTACAGCGGTAAGGCAAATGCCGAACAGTTAGGTGTTACGGCGATAAACGACAAAACTCTGCAAATAGAGCTTTCCTCGGCAAATGATGATTTTCTGCACGCTCTTACCCAAAGTGCCGCAATGCCGTGCCGCAGAGAATTTTTTGAAGCAACAAAAGGCAGATACGGTCTTGACCCCGAAAAGGTTATTTACAACGGGCCGTTTTACCTTTATTCCTGGAGTGCCGGGTCAAATATCACCCTTTACAGAAATGAAAGTTACTGCGGTGAAAGTGAGGTTAAGCCCTCCGCCGTTTATCTTTACATAAACAGCGACCTTGCTTCAAGAACCGACAAGCTGCTTGACGGCATTTACGATGCCTGTCCGCTTACGGTAAGGCAAAAAAGCACAATTGACGATAAGAATATTTCTTATATCGATTACTGCAACGCAACATGGGGATTCTGCTTTAACTGTGCAAGCGAGGTTATGCAGAATTACGATTTGCGTACCGCACTGACCTCCTGTGCCGACATTTCCTCTGTCACATCATCATCAAAACGTGCCGACGGTATTGTTCCCGAAATATGTTCTGCCGGCAGCAGGTCATACAGGAAATCGGTCGGAAGCTTATCTTTCCCGGAAACCGATGTAAAAAAAGCCAAAAATCATTTATCCGATGCTCTTGACGAAATCGGAACGAACAAGATACAAATTAAAATCATATGCCCCGAAAACTTTTTGAAAACGGTAAAACTCACAGTGCAGAATTGGCAAAGCGCTTTGGGGGTAAACGTAGGGTTTGAAATTGCCGCCTTAGATGAGGTTGAGCTTGAAAACAAAGTAAAATCGGGCGATTACGATGTGGCTTTTACAAAAATAACGGCGGAAAGCGAAAGTGTTGTAAGCTTTCTCGGAATGTTCGTTTCCTCAAGCACAAATAATATTTTTAATTTTAAATCAGAAAAATACGATGCACTTATCGGCACTACGGATGAAACTTTCGAGCAGGAAGAAATTCTTTCCGACTGTCTGAAAGCCGAACAGCACCTTATCGATATGTCTGTTTTTATCCCCGTGGTTTTTGAAAGCAGTTACCTCGGTCTTGCAAAAAACGTTTCGGATATTTATTCGATTGAAGCGGGAACTGTTCCGATTTTCTTAAACGGACTTCGGAAATAATATTCCTTTTTAGAATTTAGATGTAAATTTTACAAAAATTATAAATTTTTGATAAAAAAGTGTTGCAAAATTTCTTAAAATAGTGCATAATTAGTGGTAGCATATAATTGTACGCCCCGAAAGGAGATGGTGTCAGAAATGTCACAAGACACAGAAGTAAAAACACAGCAAGCCCCAAGTGACGATATGCCCATAACGTCCAGCGAAAGCGTTTACGGCAAAAGATACGTTGGTGCAAAAGAGCTTATCACACTGTTTGTAACGGGTGAGGTTAACAAGTTCAGTTTGGAAAGTTATTTATCTTACTTTCTTCTCAACGTTTTCGGTCTTGATTCCCGAATCATTTCTGCGTTTGCAATAGCATCGTTGGCATGGGACCTTATCAATGACTCGATTTTCGCATACATAGTTGACAGAACAAGAACACGTTTCGGTAAATTTAAACCGTGGGCTTTTGCAACAATAGGCCCTTATGCCGTTGCAAGTATCGCCCTTTGGATTACGCCCTTGTTCATCGATGACAAAAACTGGGGCCCTCTTTCGTGGCAGAAAATTACAATCTACTGCGTTATAGCCTTGCTGAAAGAAACGATAGGCACGCTGTACAGTTGTGCTACCGGCGGTTTGGATTCCACATACACACCGAGTATCGATGACAAGGCGGCACTTATAGCACTTGACAACATAGCGGACTTCCAGAAGGTTCCGAGCTACATTATGGTTATTCTTCTTGACCTCGCAGCAGCGGAAGCCATCAACGTAAGCGTTGAAAGCGTTTACATCTTTATGGGTTCGGGTACGCTCCTTCTTTCGTTCCTCGGTATGTTCGTAAGACTTTGCGTAATAAAAGAACGTGTTGTTCAGGTTGAAGAAAAGCCGAAGCTTTCCGACGGTTTAAGA
Source organism: uncultured Eubacteriales bacterium (assembly GCA_964474295.1). GTDB lineage: Bacteria > Bacillota > Clostridia > Oscillospirales > Acutalibacteraceae > SIG575. The sequence goes on along the minus strand of CAYYRN010000050.1, from coordinate 9,160 downwards.
AACTTCTTCGGAAACAGACTTCAGGTTTTGCTTACACTTTCGGAAATTCTTTCCGCATTCGGCAACGTAAGCGGCCCGTTTGCAAATATGTTCTGGCTTGACGTTATGGGTTCGGCTTCACTGAAGGTTGTTGTAGGTATTCCGGCTTCTCCCCTCACCTACGTTTCCTATATGTATATGCCGAAATTGAGAAAGAAGTTCTCAATGAAACAATTGTGGTTTATGGCAAAAATCGTTCCGCAGCTTGGTTGGGTTATCGCCTTCATCGTCGGCTTCAACAACCTTGACAATATGTGGATTATGATTCCCGCACTTATGTTCCACGAAATTTGTATATCATCCGTTTACTCAATCGGTAAGGTTATCCCCTCACTTATGCAGCAGGAGATTATCGACTACGGTGAATGGAAAACAGGTAAGCGTACAGAGGCTATGACAAGCTTCGTTGCAAACTTGGCTAAAAAGCTTGTTTCTCAGATTCAGGATGCTATTTCCACTGCGGTTGTTTCGTTTATCGGATACGAGTCCGGTGTTCACAGCGTTCAGTCAATGAGAACAAAGCAGGCTATTTTCGCAATGTACACGGTTATCCCGATTATCCTCGGTATTTTCTCGTACATCCCCATGATGTTCTATGAGTTGGATGACGAAACAAGAACCGTTATGTACCACGAACTTACGGAACGTCGTAACAACATCATTAAGAAATCTCAGGAAAAAGCAGTTGTCCCCGCTGACGGCGCTGCACCCGAAGAAGCTTAATGTACAAGTAATTTAAAGTAAAAATGAGCTGTAAAAACTTGTGTTTTTACAGCTCATTTTTTATACCTTAAAACTAATATATTCCGTTTTCAAAATTTATTCTTCTTATTCTGTGTCCCGCAACGGTGCAGGTTATGAGGTCGCCTTCTTTACAAAATTTATCATTTACAATGCCAAACAACAACATCTTTTTGCCGTTTTCATTTTCGACAATCAAAATATCCCGCTTTCGGCGGTATATTTTTTTAATTTTTACTCTTAAATATTTGTAATACTTTTTCTTGTAAATTAAAATTATCGCAAACAACAAGCCCGACAAAACAATCACTGCCGCCGAAAAAAGCATAGGATTTTCGGAAATGAATTTTATAACCAAACTCATACTGTAACTTCCTTATTCTTAATATTCCTCTAAGACCATACTAAATCCGAAAAAGCAATTCGGGTTCAGCTTTTTATTCTTATATTAGTTTATCACAAAGAACAGTATTTTACAAGCTTTTAAATGATATTTTTAATAAATATATGAAAGAATTTTCTATTTGTATGTCAACAAAAGAAAAAAACAAAAAACCGAGCTGTAAAAAGTAAATCTTTTTACAGCTCGGTAAAATTATTTTTACAATTTAACTGTGTATCCATCAAACGAATAAACGTGGGAATCGCTTTCGCCTTTTCTGAAAGGATAATCGGTTGTAATTATTTGCGACTGACACTTATCCGCCTTTGCGTACCTGTCATCGCTGTAATTCGGGAAAGAATCGGCTCTTGTTCTTACAATCAAATTCTGTTCATTCAGCGTTTGACTTTCGTGATTTATTGCATCAGCCGGATTATTGTCAATTATAAACGAAGCGTAGCTTTCGTTTATATCGGAAAACCTCAGCATCGGGAACATAGCCTGCGTTTTAATCGAAGTATCCTGTTCTATGTAACCGTCCGTTACGTCAGTATCGTGCAGCAAAACGAGTACCTTGCCCAACGTATCTTTAAGTTCAAGCCAACCGTCAGCCTCTCTCATCGCCTTAAAGCTTTCATAATCGCCCATCATTACCGACGGTGTAATCAGCTTGTCGCCCATAACATCCCTAATAACCTTATCAACCTCATTGGCGTACCCGACAGTAAAATTTCTCATCCCGTTTATCGGAATAATTCCTTTTTTCGGCTCGATAATCACCGTTATCGGCAAGTGATTGGGGTTATTGTCCGACCACAGCTTTATTTCCTTTAACGCTTTTTCAAAATCGTAACAGCTTGATGTGTTGTCAAGCAGAGGGTCGTGACTTACAACGAATTTGATTTCACCGTTCTTGACAACGGTTTCGATATCAATTTCGACACTTCTTATTCCTAACTCGAACTGCTCGGTAAGTGTGTCCATCGTAAAATCCGCTTTTTCCGTGTTCACAATACCGAAAGTTAAATCACCGAGAGCATAATAAAGCTTTTTAAACTGCTTTGTAGCTTCGATTTGATAGCTGTTGTGTGTTGCAAGAAACTGTACCTGATTGAACTTTACGCCGTCTTCAATTGCTTTTTCAACGTCAAAATCCGCAATCTTATTTTCATCGCACGGGGTATAATTTTCACCGTAAAATTCCGTTTCAAGATACGCCATTCGCTCATCCTGATAGCTGTAATTCTTATCAATTTGTTTCTGTGCGGCAACGATTGCCTGGGGAAAGAAAAGAATAACACTCAAAATTGCCGCTACCGCTTTAACCAATTTTAACATAAACAATCACACATCCCTTACAAACCGTACTTATTTATTGCCGAAATAATAAACTCTCAGTTCATACGGTCTTGTTGTAAACGAATTGTGCTTACGCATATTTTTGTTGTAGTTTGCCAGCATCAGCTTGCCTTCCTCAAGATTATATCCCTGCGGAGAAACAAACTTGACCGGCTTATCCGTAAATGAACAAACCACAAGCAGTCTTTCGTCACCGAGAACTCTTTCGTAGCAATAAATCTTATTGCTGTTTTCATAATATTCTTTATATATACCGTCACGCACAACCTTGTACTTTTTCCTGAACTTAATCAACTTACGGTAAAAATTAAGAATCGAGTTTTCGTCCTTTTCTTCATCCGCAGCATTGATTTTCCAATAATTCTCGTTAACGTCAAACCACGGCTTATCGGCTGTTGTAAAGCCGGCATTTTTTTCATTTGACCACTGAACGGGTGTTCTTGCATTGTCACGGCTCGATTCTTTTACTATGTTCATTATTTTTTCTTCGGGCAAATGAAGAATTTCTTTGTAAAGCCTGTGAGCATTGCGTGAAGAAACGTCCTTATACTGTTCGATATTCGGCAAGCGGATGCTCGTCATACCGATTTCCTGTCCCTGATAAATAAACGGAGTACCCTTTTGAAGCATATACATAGCTGCCAGCATTTTTCCGCTTTCCTCACGGTAAGCCTCACTGCCGTAACGGCTGATAATTCTGGGGTGGTCGTGGTTTTCGATGTAAAGTGCGTTCCAGCCCTTGCCCTCAAGAGCATACTGCCACCTTGAAAAAGCTTTTTTCATCTTTATCAAATTGAAAGGTGTCGGAACGGAATCCGTCATAAAGCAATCCGCTTCCATATGCTGGAAATGGAACATCATATCAAGCTCCTGATTTGCACCCTCTTCAATGAAAGGCAGAGCGTTTTTCGGTGTCATCATCGGTGCTTCACCGACAACAAAGCAATCGTAGTTGTCAAGAACATCATGTCTGAATTCCGAAAGATATTCGTGAATATGCGGTCCGTTTGTGTAATGTTCAAGTCCGCAGGCAACGGGAATCGGGAATCCGTTCGGAAGTCCCTCGGCTTTTGAAATCCAGGTGATAACATCCTCACGGAAGCCGTCAACACCCATATCGAGCCAAAAACGCATTATATCTTTAACTTCTTCCCTGACCTTCGGGTTATCCATATTAAGGTCGGGCTGTCCTTTTGCGAAAATATGCAGGTAATATTCATCAAGACCTGCGTTATATTCCCACGCATCACCCTCAAAGGTTGAAAGCCAGTTGTTCGGGGGCTTTTTATCCGATTTTCCTTTTCTCCAAAAATAATAATCGTGATAAGGGTTATCGTGACTTTTTTGACTTTCGAGGAACCATTTGTGCTGACTTGAAGTGTGGTTTACAACAAGATCCATAATAACCTTGATTCCCCTCTTATGACATTCATCAAGCACCTTCTTGAAAACGTCAAGATCGCCGTAATCGGGAGAAATGCTTTTGTAATCCGCAATGTCATATCCGTAATCCTCATTAGGTGACGGATAAAGCGGAGAAAACCAAATCACATCAACGCCCAATGACTTTATGTAATCGAGCTTATCTAATACACCCCAAAGGTCGCCTATTCCGTCGCCGTTACCGTCGCAAAAGCTTCTCGGCCAAATTTGGTAAACAACCGCATCTTTGTACCACTGTTTCTTTTCCATAAGTGTTAAAACCTCCGTTAAATCAAAAAATTATGTATACTTCCGTCTTCAAGAAGCATAAATGTTTTAAGGATGAGTGCCTGCGTTTTACCGTCCGTTATCTCGCCGTCAAGCACCATTCTGACCGCTTCTTCAATCGGCACTTTTTCAACATTTAGGAACTCGTCTTCATCAAGATTTTGTTCGCCCTCCGTCAAGCCTGTTGCAAGGTACAGATGAATAACCTCGCTGCAATATGCGGGGGTGGGATTGAAAATGCCGAGCGAATAGTAATTTTCCGCCTCAACCCCGATTTCTTCTTTCAATTCACGCTTAATTGCCTCAAGCGGTTCTTCGCCCGCCTCAAGCTTGCCTGCCGGTGTTTCCGTCAAAACAGTGCCGTTAGGGTAACGAAACTGACTTACAAGATATATTTCGTGCGTTTCGGTCAGTGCAACCGCACTTACTCCGCCGTGATGCTCAACCACTTCACGTTCTGCCGTACTTCCGTTCGGCAACAACACCTTATCTTTATGCAAAGAAATTATCTTTCCTTCAAAAATTTTTTCGCCCGACAGCTTTTTTTCCCGCAGCTTCATTAATTATGTTCACTCCTGATATTAAAATTCGTCAATAAATGTGACTTTACTGATATATAATAACATATGTCTTTTAAAAAATAAACAGAAATTTATAAAATTTTATCTTTTTATTTGCAAAATAACTGAAATTTTTGGAGGTTTTAACTATGGAAAGAATCGTTTTACCGCAAAAACTCGATTATGCCGAAAGCATAAAAATTCGAGATAATCTGAAAAAGAAATATCCTTTTCTCATTTGCCATTCAATCGGAAAAAGTGTATGCGGCAGGGACATAACGGCTTACAGTTTGGGGAATTATAAAAACATAGTGCTTTTTGCGGGCGGTTTTCACGCTCAGGAGTGGCTTACAGGTCTTGTGCTGCTAAGATTTTTGGAAAAGGTATGCGAAAGTTTAAGCAAAAAAACAAATCTGTCGGGCGTTGACATTTCTTCATCTTTTTTATCAAAAGGTATAACGGTTGTGCCGTGCGTAAACCCCGACGGTGCCGAAATTGTACTCAACGGCTTTGAAAGTGCCGGAGAACACGAAAAATTTATCAGGGAAATATCAAAAAACGATTTAAGCACATGGAACGCAAACATTCACGGAGTTGACATAAACCATAACTTTGACGCGGGGTGGGAAACCTTGCGGAAAATGGAAACGGAATCCGGAATTTTAGGCCCCTCGGCAGGTAAATACGGCGGTCACGCACCACACAGCGAACCGGAAACGCAAAGCCTTGTACGTTTTTGCGAAAGGCATTTCATCGACCACGCATTCGCAATACATTCGCAGGGTGAGGAAATTTACTGGTCTTACGGCAACAACACACCGGAAAACAGTCTGACAATGGCAAACATTTTCAGTGTTTGCAGCGGTTACGAGCTTGTCAAAAACGAAGGTCTTGCAAGTCACGGCGGATTTAAGGATTGGTTTATCGAATATTTCGGCAGAAGTGCTTTCACAATAGAAATAGGCAAGGGAAAAAATCCCCTGCCCGTGGAACAGCTTGATGAAATTTACGATAAAGTCGAAGAGATGCTCGTTGTCGGTGCAATCATATAATTTCAGGTGCAATATAAATTGTAAAAATTAAATGAACAATTGTCGGATTTAATGTTTTCACATTGATTTATTTTTCCTTTTGTGCTACAATAAACGTCAATTAGTCTATTAAGGATGGGAAATTTTTTATGAAGAAAACAATTATAACGGCCGACAGCCCTATTGACCTTTCTGCCGACCAAGCATCCAGATTCGGCATTGAGATAATACCGCTGCACGTTATTCTTGACTCCGTAGATTATCTTGACGGTGTTGACATAACACCGGATGATATATATAACGCATATAACGAAAAACAGATTCTTCCCTCTACCTCCGCTATTTCGGTAGCCGAGTACGAAAGTTTTTTCAAAAAATTTGTAGATGACGGCTTTTCCGTTGTTCACCTTTCGTTGAGCAGTGCTATTTCTTCAACCCACCAAAACGCAAGAATTGCGGCTTCGGAGCTTGACAATGTTTTTGTTGTTGACACAAGAAGACTTTCAACCGGAATGGCAGTTTTGGCGCTTAAAGGCGTTGAGATGGCAGAAAGCGGAGTTAGTGCCGCAGAAATAGCGGCAAACCTTACGGCTATGCGTGACAAGGTAAGCACAAGCTTTATTCTCGAAACACTCACATATATGAACAAGGGCGGCAGATGCTCGGCACTTGTGGCTTTCGGAGCAAATATTTTGGGAATAAAACCGACCATAGAAAACCTTAACGACGGCACGCTTGTTGTTGAAAAGAAATACAGGGGTAAGGCAGAAAACGTCAGAAAACAGTATATTGACGATAAGCTTTCCGCCCCGAACATTGATTTCAGCAGAATATTCATTGACCATTCCGGTATTCCGCAGGAAGAACTTGACGAATTAAAATCATACATTGAGGACAACTATAAATTCGATGAAATTCTCGTTTCCCGTGCCGGCAGTACAATCAGCACGCACTGCGGCCCCGGAACATTCGCTTTAATGTTTATGTACAACTGATATAGGACAAAATTTCGTTTTTCAAGCTAATCGCAATTTCTTCAATTCGGCTTTTGTCCACGCTTCGTGAATAAATTTTGCGATATTCTTCATAGCTTTCACAAGCTTTTCCGATAAGGTAATAAGCTTGATTCAACAGCTCCTTTTCGGCAGTGATATTAAACCTGATTCTTGTTTTGTGCTTTTTGATTTTTTCACTGTCAAGAAAACGTGTTGAGCTTATTCTTTTGAAGCAATCGCCTTTATATTTGTGACATTCGTTAGACGTAATAACACCGAGACCGAGTTCCGGCACAATTATGTGTTCGGGACTTTTTTCTGTTTTAAGAGGAGAAATAAGACTGATAACATCAAAACCGCATATGAGAGCATTTTCCCGAATTTGAGAAATCAGCAAAGAAGAAATGAAATCCGTCTTATCGTCAATGCAATAAAGCTTAGGACACATCGAAACAAGTGTGCTTTGCGGAAATTCTATCCCATTCGGAGTAAAAGATGTAAGCATACGGAAGTATTCTCTGCCGAAATGCGATGAGTATGCGCCGAACTCCCTTTTTACAAATCTCGAAACGAACCTTTCCACCTTGTCTGTGTTTACGGCTTCGCAGGAAAGCCTTGCCGTATCTGCCTTAACGGACTGCACCGTTGACAAAAATCTTACCGCTTTTGTTATGTATTCGTTTTCTTTTTCCATTGCTTCTTTAATCAAAGCTTTGTTTAAAAACAGCTCTTTTCTGTCGCAGCACTGCCCTAAATCGACCATATACTGTCTGCAATCGGGCATTGAGGCACAGACGGTATTTCTGTTTGCATCAAAAATATACACATCGGAATCGGGAAAGTATGCGCCGTCGAGCCGTGATGAATCATAGTAATTTAAAAATTTCTGAACATAAATTCCTTCCTTTAAAGCAAAAGAAACAACCTTTGCGATAAATTCACCGCACTCACTCACACCGCCGTGTACAAGATAGCTTCTTGTAGAATCGGTTTCCTCGGCACATTTACCGCAAAGTGAAAAAAATCCCTGAGGACTTATTGAATCAATATAAAAATCAGCAGAATTTTCCGTCATACAAAAACCTCCTTTTTACCATTATATTCTCAAAACGCAAAAGGGTTAATTTGCTGTTGAATTGACAAGTGGTATGTGATATACTTATTAAAAAGGTCGCAGGAGGTCGCAAATGAGCAAAAAAAGTCGTTTTACGGTAATCACGGCTGCCATTATTGTTTTAGCCGTGATAATAACCGTTTTTGCATTAAATATATTTTCCGAAAATTCATCACCCAACGCTTCGGAGCAGGGCGGTGCGGAATACACACAAGACCCGAACATTGTAACAATAACTTTCCCCGAAGGATATTCGGTAACGCAAATTGCACAAAAGCTTGAGGAAAACGATGTTTGTTCCGCTGAAGATTTTCTTAATGCGGTTAACAATCCGTCAGAAGAAGTTTTGTCAAAGCTCGGCATTGAAAGCCCCGACGAACGCATTTTTACGCTTGAGGGATATGTTTTTCCCGACACATATGAGTTTTACAAGCAAGAAAACGCCGAATCCGTTCTCGGCAGATTTACGGACAATTTTGTTTCAAAAATAACGGAGGCAGACAAAGCCCGTGCAAACGAACTCGGCTACACTATGGATGAAATTTTAACGATAGCTTCCATAATTCAAAAAGAAGCCGGCGTTGACAGCCAAAACGATAAGGTTTCTTCCGTGCTTCATAACAGGCTGAAAACAGGCACACCGATACAATGCGATGTTACTGTGGCTTACCTCAACGATTACTGCCTACCCTACCTTGAAAACGGGTTAAGCGAAGAAATTAAAGACAGCTACAACACATACAAATGTCCGGCTCTGCCGAAAGGGCCTATCTGCAACCCCGGATATGCTGCAATTCAGTCCGCACTTTATCCCGAACAGACCGATTATTTTTACTTTGTAACGGACAGCGATATGAATTATTATTATGCCGCCACTTGGTCAGAGCACGTTGCGAATTGCAGAAAAGCCGGCATACCGGGTTATTAATGCTTTATAAAAATATTTTGGAAAGTACGGGTGCTTTTTGCTGTGCCGCACCCGTGCTTTCGTCATCACATCATTGTTTAATATGTCTATAAAAAAGCTTAAAGATATCAAATAACCATTTAAAATATAGAAAATAATTATTTTTCAAAAAAGGGTTGATTTTTTTGAATTTATAGCGTATAATAATCAAGTAATCGGCAGTAATGACCGTCAAAAGTAAATATCGCGGAGTAGAGCAGTTGGTAGCTCGTCGGGCTCATAACCCGGAGGCCGTAGGTTCAAGTCCTACCTCCGCAACCAA
>CAYYRN010000049.1:0-12470 GCA_964474295.1 uncultured Eubacteriales bacterium | reverse complement strand
AAGACGGCTGAATGTACAATGTTTTTGCGTTGCATAAGGGAAGACGATTTGTATAAGGGACTTGAAAAGATTAAAGAAATCGGTGAAAAATACGGCATAAAAATAACGGAAATCGAAAGGGATTACTGCAAGCCTACCGATTTTAATTCGCAGTCTTTCAAAACGGTGGAGGAAGTTCTTCACCGCAATTTCCCCGATGTTGTTGTGGCACCGTTTTTGCTTACGGCAGGCACGGACGCAAGACGTTTTACGGATGTTGCCGACAATATTTTGCGTTTTGCACCGATTGACCTGAATAAAAAGCAGTTTGCGACAATTCATGCGGCGAACGAACACATAGGCATCAAAAATATAGGTGAATGTGTTGTTTTCTATAAGGATTTCATAAAAAATATATAAGGAGAAAATTGTTATGAGTAATGTAAAAAACGACCCCAAATACAAAAATGCGTTGCTTCAGGCTATAAGAGCCCAGCTTGAACACAGAGCCTTTTGGCTTTATTTGCTTTGCGATGAGGCACAAAAAAGAGGTCTTGACCCCAAAGATTTCGGCAGTGCCGCAATAAGAAGATGCGGACTTTCTCAAGGCAGTGACCTTGTAAAAAAAGGCAACACCGACAGCCTCAAGGGCTTGCGTAAAACATTGTTTACGAAGCCGGCACAGCTTGTTTTTGAAATGGATATTCTTGAATCCACAGATGATAAGCTTTCAATCGATTTCCATTATTGCCCGCTTGTAAAGGCGTGGCAGAATGCAGGCTGCACGGATGAAGAAATCGCAATGCTTTGCGACATTGCAATGTGCGGCGACCACGGAATAGGCGAGTGCTACTCAAGTACCCTCGATTTGCCCAAATGTATTGCAAAAGGTGACGACGTCTGCTCACTTCGCTATCATAAAAAATAAGGCAATTTAAAAACAATTCAAAAAAGGATTCCTTTGGTTTTTGTAATTCACTAACCAAAAGAATCCTTTGCTTTTTGTTTTATTCTGCTGTATTTCAAAAACACTTCGCTTCGCTGATTGTAAAAAAGAAAAGTGAGTATTCACTTGTGCAATGAATACTCACTTTGGTGCGAGAGACGGGACTTGAACCCGTACGGGATTACCACACGCCCCTCAAACGTGCGCGTCTGCCGATTCCGCCACTCTCGCTCAACGAAAGATATTATATCAAAGTAATATCTTTTTGTCAACACTTTTTTATAAAAAAGTTGAAAAATATGAAAATTTATTTTTCAGGCTCGAATGTTATGCCTGACGTTCTTTACCCCAGAAAAACAGTGCCACTGTACCGGGGCCTGTGTGTGAACCGATTGTTGTGCCGACACTGTAAATTTCAACCTTGCCTTTGAGCTTTTTAAAGCGTGCTTCAACCAAGTCGGCAACCGCCCTTGCGTCTTCATAGCAGCCTGCATTTGAAATGTAGCATTTGTCGCAATAATCTATTCCGTCATCGGCACACTGCTCCATTTTGTTTACTATCTCGTTGATAACACGTTTCTTTTCCCTGATTTTAAAGCGGGGGATGAGATGACCTGTATCGTCCATATCAAGCAGAGGACAAATTTTAAGAATTGTACCGAACCAGCCGGATGCTTTGGATATTCTGCCGCCCTTAACATAAAATGTGAGGTCGGTGGAGAAGAACCAGTGGTTGAGTCTGAGTTTGTTATCTTCCGCCCAATCCTTAACTTCGTCAACACTCATACCGCTGTCACGCAAATCGGCAAGCTTATCCATAAACAGTCCGTAACCGGAGGAAGCGCCCAAAGAATCGATGACGTAAATTTTTCTGTCGGGATATTTTGCGGAAAGCTCTTTCTTTGCGATGTTTGCGGAATTGAACGTTCCCGAAATGCCGCTTGAAAGGCTTACGTGAAGAATATCTTTGCCCGCTTCGAGGAACGGTGTGAAAAACTCAATATATTCATCAACGTTTACCTGAGATGTTGAAGCTTCCGCACCGTCTGCCATTGCACGGTAGAACTTGTCAAAGGGGATAGTTTTGCCTAAATCATCAAAATAAGGCTTACCGTTGAGCATAAAGTGGAAGCAAACGTAGTGAATGTCTCTTTCTTTGAAATGTTCATCGGTTAAGTCGGCTGTTGAACAGCAGCTCAAAATAAAATCTGACATAGGAAAATACCTCCTTTTTTACGGCAAGTAACCGGCGTTTTTAATACAGCGGATTTCTTGACATAAAAATGTATAATTGATATAATATTATAGAACAATTAAATGCGGAAATACAAATACATATTTCTGATTTTGTATAAATAAAAATACAGAATCGAAGAAGGGTAAAGGTATGAACGAAGACAGACGTATACAAAAGACTAAAAAAAATCTCAAATGCACACTTTTAGAGCTGCTTGATGAAAAAATGTTTGAGCAAATCACCGTCAAGGAAATATGCGAAAAATCACAGACAAGCCGCATTACCTTTTACACTCATTATGCGGATAAATACGAATTGCTCGACGCTGTTTTTCAGGAGTATCTTGCAAGTGCGAGAAATGAATATGAGATGCTTCAAAAACAGAATAATCCGCAAAAAGATTCGATACAAAACTGCTGTAATTTGCTTGAGAGTATCATCGATTTATGTCTTGTGACAGTCCCGTTTTTGAAAAACACCTTTCCGAGTGACGGCTCTTACATTAACACGTCATTTTATCACTATCTTTATAAATATGTCGAACACCGTGTCGAGAGAGAAAGCCTGCATTTGAATTTTAAAAATTCCATTGGCGAAATCGCATCGTTTTTGACATACGGTTTTTGGGGATTTGTAAAAAAATGTCGGGAGGAGGCTTTGCCGATTGATACAGTCAAGCTTCAGGCGAAGAATCTTTTGTTAAACCTGCTGAAAAATGACGTCTTATAAAAGTCATAATGTCAAAAATTAAAAAAGAGATTGTAAATAGAACAAAATTATGGTATATTATTTAGTACGCTATGATTAAACTTTTGGAGGATTATGATGAAAAAGAAAACCCGTTCAAACCGACTCACCGTAGGCGAAATTGCGGCTTACTCCCTCGGCTCGTTGGGCAGAGAGTTCAGTAACAACTGCGTAAATTCGTTCTTTTTGGTATACCTGTGTATTTATCAAGGTCTCGACCCGATAATTTTAACGGTAGCTTTCGTTCTTGCAAAGCTTTGGGATGCCATTAATGACCCGATGCTCGCAACCATTGTAAACAACACGAAAAAAGGTCGCTTCGGACGTTATCGCCCGTGGATTCTCGGCGGTGCCGTAGTTAATGCGGTTGTTATCGTTGCGATGTTCTCACCCGTAACCTTTACCAACATTACGCTGAAATATGTTTATTATCTTACGGCTTATGTGCTTTGGGGTATGTCGTTTACAGTGCTTGACGTTCCGTTTTGGACGATGCTGCCCACAATGGCAAACTCAACGGATGAAAGAAACCAGGCCAGCTCAATGGCAAAGCTTGTCGGCGGTTTCGGAGGTTTCCTTTGCGGTATGCTCGGCACGTCGTTTATTTTGCCTATGTTTGCCGACAGAGGTATGATGAAAGCATATCAGTATTTGGGAATGGCTTCAGGTCTTATTATGATTATTTTCCTGCTTGTTACCGTCCTCGGAACAAGAGAAAAAATCGACCTTCCTCACGAAAATGTCGGATTGAAGTATATTGTTTCAACTTTTAAATCAAACGATCAGCTTCGTTCATACTCAGGCTCGCTTATGTTTTTCCTTATAGGCACAACAATAGCACTTTCTCAAATACTCTATCTTTATACATACTGCTACGAAGACGGTGCAAACTATCTTCCCAAAGCATACAGCTATACAATGTTTTGGGTTATCGCTTGTACGGGACAGGGCATAGCGATGATGTTTTACAGTTGGATTGTTAAAAAGCTTCCCCGTGAGAAAATTTACGGGATGTCTTTCCTTGCTTGCATAGTCAGTTATGTTCTTCTGTTTGCGGTGTTCTTCTTCCTCAAACCCGGTAACTACATTTTAAATACGGTACTTGTTGCACTTTCGGGTGCGTTCCTTATGACGGCATCCGGCATAAACCAAATAGGCTCTACCGTTATGATTGCCGATATAGTCGATTACGGCGAATGGAAAACAGGTAAACGCGGTGACAGTGTTATGTTCAGCGTGCAAACTCTTATCACCAAATTTGCAGGTGCAATTGCGGCACTTATCCTCGGTATAGGTATTGCTGTTTCCGGTTTGCCCACAATCACCGACATAACGGTTAAGGATATTGATACCGGTGCTGTCAGCACCGTTCAGCTCTTTACGGACGAAGACGGAAAATATCTTGTTAAAGACGAAGAACTTTACGAAAATCTTTCGGCAATGCCCGAAGTAGACAAAGACGACCTTGTAAAGGTTGAGGCCGATGAGGAGCTTATTGAATCAAAAGGTCTTACGGTTCTTCGTGCGTTTATGTTCCTGACACCCATTCCTCTTACGGTAATAGGATATTTCATTTATAAGAAAAAGTATTGGCTCTCCGGTGAAAAATACGATAAGATAAAAGAAGAAATCGACAGACGCCGTGAAGAAGAGGCAAAAAAGACAAAAGCATAAAATTATTCACGGAGCTGTAAAAACTTTTTACAGCTCCGTTTTGATGTGGGGTGTTTTTATGACAAGCTTAAATGCTCATCTTGTCGAAAAAATATCGGGAGAAGCCTGTCCCGAAAACGTGCTTGTTTTCGGTGATGTTAGAATAAGTGTTCTGCTGCCCGGTGTTATAAGAATAGAAAAAGGAAAATTTCGTGACGGTGTAACGCAAAGCTTCCGAAAAAGAAATCACGGGAAAATTAATTTTTCATTTAAAAAAACGGGGAATAAAGTTTTTATAAAAACGGATATTTCCGAATTTTGCGTGAACGTAACGAAAGGTGTTCCCGTTTGGGCAAAAAACGGAAAGCTTTTTTCAAAGTGCGATAACCGACATAATCTTAAAGGCACCGCAAGAACCCTCGACAGAGCAAAGGGCAAGGTAAAGCTTCTTGACGGTGTGGTATCCTCGGACGGTGCGGCAGTGGTTGATGACAGCAAATCGCTTGTGATATCCGACAACGGCGAGTTCGTTTCGGAAAAAGAAAAAATAAAAGATTTATATGTTTTTTGTTACGGACACGATTACACCGAAGCGGTGAAAGCACTGTTTAAGCTGTGCGGAGAAGCTCCGCTTATCCCGAAATTTGCTTTGGGCAATTGGTGGAGCCGATATTATGCTTATTCCGAGGATGAATACATAAATCTTATGCTTGAATTTAAAAAGCGTGACATCCCCCTTACCGTTGCCACGATAGATATGGATTGGCATTGGGTAAATATACGAAAACGTTTTCCCGATTTTAAGCCTAAGGCAGATGACCGATATTTGCTTGTTATGACGGGTTGGACTGGTTACAGTTGGAACATCGACCTTTTCCCCGATTATAAAAGGTTTTTAAATAAGCTTCATTCGCTGGGACTTAAAACAACCGTTAATCTTCATCCCGCCAACGGAGTAAGATGCTTTGAGGATATGTATGAAGAAATGGCAAAAGCCGTTGACGTTGACCCTGCAACAAAGAAAAGGGTGGATTTTGACATTACCGACCCGAAATTCGTAAACGCCTATTTTGACATTCTTCACCATCCTTATGAGGAAAACGGTGTGGATTTTTGGTGGATTGATTGGCAGCAGGGTAAAAAAACAAAAATAGACGGTCTTGACCCGCTTTGGGCACTTAATCACTATCATTATTTGGACAGTGGACGCAGCGAAAAGCGTCCGCTTATACTCTCACGCTATGCCGGCATAGGCTCTCACCGCTATCCTTTGGGCTTTTCGGGTGACAGCCATATGCGTTGGTCGGCTTTGGATTTTCAGCCTTATTTTACTTCAAATGCGTCAAACTGCGGTTACACTTGGTGGAGCCACGATATAGGCGGGCATTGCAGCGGAGAGCATAATTTTGAAATGTATACACGCTGGGTACAGCTCGGAGTGTTTTCACCGATTTTAAGGCTTCATTCGACAAACAACGATTTAAGCGGAAAAGAGCCGTGGAATTACTGCAAGCAAGCGGAAAACATTGTTGCCGATTTTATGCGTTTGAGACACAGCTTAATACCGTACATTTACACAATGAACCGCCGAACAAATTCAACGGGCAGGGCATTGTGCGAGCCGCTTTATTATGCCTGCCCCGAAGAAAAAGAGGCTTACAAATGCAAAAACGGGTTTATGTTCGGCTCGGAAATGCTTGTTTGTCCCGTTACGTCAAAACGCAACAAAAAGACTTCTGCCGCATTGACAGAGGTTTATCTTCCCAAAGGTCGCTGGACGAACATCTTCAACGGCAAAATTTATAACGGCGGCAAAACGGTAAGAGTTTCAAGCGAACTTGAGGAAATGCCCGTTTTCGCAAAAGAGGGTGCAATAATCCCGATGTCTGATGACGGCGGCAATTCAGTGGAAAGTCCGAAAAAGCTGAGACTTAAAATTTTCAGAGGAACAAACACGTTCACTTTGTACGAGGATGACGGCGAAACTCAAAAATACAAAAACGGCAGTTTTTCGGAAACCGAGATATGTGTAAGTGAAAAGGAAAACACGGTTAAGGTTTGCGTTTCGGGTGCGAAAAAAGCAGAGTTTATGCCCGAAAAAAGAAAATATATTTTTGAATTTTGCGATGTTGTAAATGCCGAAGAAGTAAGTGTTTTACTCAACGGAAACAGGATTTATCCGAAGCTGACTTTCAACGGACAGATAACGGTTGAAACGGATGAGGTTGATATCGAATCCGAAATCGAAATAGTTTTATCGAATACGGAGGTTAGAGTAAACCCGCCTTACGAAAAAAGCTTTGTTAACGCAATGAGCAAATACGATGCGTCAAACGGCAAAAAGACGAGAATGTATTTACCGATGAAATTTATCGGGGACAAGAAAAAACTTACCTCTTACGTCAAATTGATTCCGCAAAAGTCACTGAAAAGTCAACTGCTTGAAATTTTGGAAGACCTTGCATAAATAAAAAATACCGTTAAAACAGAAAAGGATTCTTTTGGCTTTGTTACTCACTCACCAAAAGAATCCTTTGTGTTATTTGGACTGTACTTTTTTACAGCTCCTGAATTAATTTTTTAAATCTTCGGGAATATCCTTGTCCTTTATCCTCTTTGCGACAAATTCCTTGTAAACGCAGAAAAGAACGGTGCAAACGGGAACGCTGAACAACATTCCGGCAATTCCGAACAATCCTCCGCCGACAGAAACGGAAAACAGCACAAGTATTCCGGGAAGTCCGACCGATTTGCCGACAACCTTCGGATAAATCAAATTTCCCTCAATTTGCTGAAGAACAATGATGAAAACGATAAACCAAAAAGCCTTCATGGGGTCAACAAGCAAAATCAGAAAAGCACCTATGACTGTGCCGAACAAAGCACCGAAAACAGGTATCAAAGCCGTAAAAGCGATAAGCACGGAAATCATAGCTGCATACGGCATCTTGAAGATCATCATTCCGATAAAACAAAGTATGCCTATAATCAAAGCCTCAAGCAATTGCCCCGTAACAAACTTTGTGAAAGTGTCGGCTGTGAAGTGGACAAAATTTATAACCTTCTCAGCCTTTTCCTTTTTGCTTACCGCATAAAGAAGCTTACGCAAATGCTTGCCTATCTTTTCTTTTTGAGAAAGCAGGTAAAGCGAAAAGAAAATTGCGATTATGAGGTTTACGATGACCGAAATAATCGAAGTGGTTATTTCGACCGTTGTGTTAATAAAGCTGTCGGCATAATTGTCAACGAGCTTGTTAAGCAAATCACCGACTTTGCTCCAATTCAATTCAATGCTGGGAATTACTATGTTATACCTGTCGAGAATTTTCAAAATTTTATCAAGCCAAGCGTCGAGATTTTTAATGTATGTCGGCAGCATATTTGCAAAGGATTTTACCGTGTTTATCAGTTGCGGAATAATCATAAACAAAATCAAAAAGACCGCACCGAAGACAATAAGTGTACTGAATGTAAGACACACGGGACGCTTCGCTTTTTTAAAATAGCGTGTTCTTTTTTTTACAGGCACCTTTTCCCACAATTTTTCAAGCGGCTTTAAAAGCGTGTTTATTATAAAAGCCAAGCAAGCACCTATCAAAAAAGGTGAAAGCAGGGAAAACGCACCGCTGATTATTCCGGCGAATGATGAAGTGTGGTTGAGAATCCAACTGAAAAAAATTGCGAAAGCGACAATTATCAAGATGAACTTCATCGTTTTGCCGTTCAGCGGTATTTTGTCGTTGCCGCCGTTTTTGTTTTCGTTAAAATCGTCCTTTTTCATATTTTTTCAAGTGCGTCCGTGACATCTGCGAAAGAATCGGTATCCGCAAGCTCAACGGCTCCCTTATCGACGAGTGATGCGGTTGTGGGGTTAATGGGAAGACGTGCCAAAACAGGTACACCGAGCTGTTTTGCTATTTCGTCCGCCTTGCTTTCCCCGAAGATGTTGATTTTCTTTCCGCAGTCGGGACACTCGACATAACTCATATTCTCGATAACTCCGATAATCGGAATGTTCATCATTTTAGCCATATTGTAAGCTTTTTTTACTATCATTGTAACAAGGTCCTGCGGGGTTGTGACAATGACAATGCCGTCAACGGGCAGAGATTGGAAAACGGTAAGCGAAACATCGCCCGTTCCGGGAGGCATATCAACGAACATATAGTCCACATCTCCCCAAATGACCTCCTGCCAGAACTGCTGAACCATACCTGAAATTACGGGGCCTCGCCAGATGACGGGCTTTTCCTCGTCTTCAAGCAAAAGGTTTACGCTCATAACTTTAATACCGAGCTTGCTTTCTTTCGGGAACAGTCCCGAATCCGTGCCTTCTGCCATACCTTTTATTCCGAATGCTTTGGGAATTGACGGCCCTGTTATATCTGCGTCAAGCACGGCAACGTTATGGCCTTTTGCTTTCATTGCAACGGCGCAAAGCGATGTTACAAGGCTTTTTCCGACGCCGCCCTTGCCGCTTACTATACCGATTACTTTGCCGATATTACTCATCGAATTTGCGGGAATGTGCAAATCCTTTTTCTCACATGATGAAGAACAGGTTGAACAATTACCCGAACATGAACTACTCATAACTTTTTAATCTCCCTTTGTTTGTTTTAGTTATACCTTTATATTATATACCGATTGTTACTTTTTTTCAATCCGTAAGCCGTAAAAATAATGTAAAATCAAATAAATACATATTACAAACAGCAATAATGCGTTTTGATATTGCATTTTCAGAGCGGATGAGTTAAAATAATACGTATATGGGAAGTGATTTTATGTACGAACTAATTAAAAATCAGGCAAAGCGTGCGGCAGAGGAGCTGCTTGAAATTGCCAAGCTTGAATCGGGCGATATTTTTGTTGTCGGCTGTTCTTCAAGTGAAATCACGGGAGGCACTATCGGACACAATTCATCCCTTGAAGCGGCAAAAGCCGTATTTGACGGTATTTATCCCGTGCTGAGCGAAAAAGGTATTTTCCTTGCCTGCCAGTGCTGTGAGCATCTTAACCGTGCAATCATAATCGAAAAAGAAGCCGCAAAAAAATACGGCTTTGAAATAGTCAGCGTTGTGCCGCAGCCGAAAGCGGGCGGTTCGTTTGCAACAACGGCTTACGCCAATTTTGAAAATCCCGTTGCGGTTGAACACATTTGTGCCGATGCGGGCATAGATATAGGTTTGACGCTTATAGGTATGCACCTTAAAAGTGTTGCCGTACCCGTTCGTCTTTCGGTAAGCAAAATCGGGGAAGCTCCGATTGTTGCGGCAAGAACAAGACCGAAATTCATCGGCGGCGAAAGGGCAAAGTACGAATAATACCTTGTCAAAAAAGCAATATTATGGTACAATACAAAAGTTAAAAATTTTAAAGGATGGTTTTTATGTCAGGACATTCAAAATGGAGTACAATTAAACGTAAAAAAGAAAAAACAGACGGTGCCAGAGCAAAGGTTTTCACGAAAATCGGACGTGAAATCGGCGTTGCCGTTAAAAGCGGAGGCCCCGACCCCGCAGTAAACTCAAAGCTTAAAGATGTTATTGCAAAAGCAAAGGCTGCAAATGTGCCGAACGATAACATAGAAAGAATCATAAAAAAAGCAGCGGGCGAAGCCGGCGGAGATAACTTTGAAGAAATCATTTATGAGGGATACGGCCCTTCGGGTATTGCGGTTATTGTTGAAACACTTACCGATAACCGTAACCGTACAGCGGGTGATGTTCGCCATTATTTCGATAAATACGGCGGAAATATGGGACAGTCCGGCTGCGTTTCGTTTATGTTCAACCGTCAGGGCGTTATTATAGTCGAAGCGGAAGGCGTTGACGAAGAAAAGCTTATGGAGGACGCTCTTGAAGCCGGTG
This sequence comes from uncultured Eubacteriales bacterium, assembly GCA_964474295.1. Lineage (GTDB taxonomy): Bacteria > Bacillota > Clostridia > Oscillospirales > Acutalibacteraceae > SIG575. The sequence goes on along the minus strand of CAYYRN010000049.1, from coordinate 2,035 downwards.
CGGTAGACTTTATAACAGACGGAGATATTTTCGACATTCGCACAGAGCCTAACGATATGGGCGCTGTTCGTGATGACCTTGAGGCTAAGGGATATACATATGTTTCGGCTGAGGTTGAATATGTACCGACGACGTATACAAAGCTTACAAACGAGGACGATATCAAGAATATGACAAAAATGCTTGATATGTTTGAAGATAATGATGACGTTCAGAACGTTTATCACAACTGGGAATCGGACGAAGACTGATTTTTGACGGCACTGTAAAAGTAAAGAACGAAATAAGCAGGAAAACAAAGGATTCTTTTGGCGTAAAAACCGAAGGAATCCTTTTATTTGTTTTATGTATTGAAATTTAATCAATAAAATGGTACAATCTATATATCAGAAATAAGGAGTGTGACCCATGCAAAACACAGGCTTAAAAACCTACACGAAAAAAGAAAGAAATATGTACCTTACGGGACTTTTGGGACAAAACATTATTTATAACATAACAAATGTGTTGCTTGTATCTTACTTTTTGCAGAACGTTTTGTACATACCCGCCATGGCAGTAAGCATCATTATTGCAATTGCCCGTGTGTGGGATGCGTTTAACGACCCGATTATGGGTACAATTGTTGACAAAACAAGAACAAAATGGGGCAAATGCCGTCCGTATCTTTTGTTTACCCCCATTCCGATTATGGTAATTACCATACTTTGCTTCCTTAACTTCGGATATGATACGTCAATCGGATTCTTTGAGGGCAAAAATGCTTTTGTCGTTTTTTGGGCGGCAATTTCATATATACTTTGGGGTATGCTCTATACGGCGGGCGATATTCCGATTTGGGGCGTTACGGCTCTTATGACGGAGGATGAAAAACATAAGCAAAAGCTTATTTCACTTGCCCGTATGGCAGGCGGTCTCGGCGGCGGTATAGCAACGCTTGCACTTCAGCCTTTCGCACTTAAAATGTCGGAGGTTCTCGGCAGTGAAAGATGGGGATTCTTCGTTGCCGCACTTATCGCAACGGTAATCGGTACGGTTCTTTTCCAATTTGCGGGTATCGGTGTAAGGGAAAAAATCCAACCCTCCGAAAAATCGTACACGGTTAAGGAAAACTTCAAGATTATGTGGAGAAACAAGCCGTTCAGACAAATACTTATTTCCGGCTTGCTCAACGCTCCCCAGCAGCTTATGATGACTGTTGCCTTTACTCTTGTAACATACTATTATTCCTCCAAAAACGCAATAATGACGTTGGTTTACATTGCTTTGCTCGGCGGCGGTTTGTTTATCGGCAACTTTATCGCAATGGGCATTGTTCCGCGCCTTCTTGAAAAAACAACAAAGAAAAAGCTTTACAACGGCTCAAAGCTTATTTCCGTTGTTCCCCAGCTTATGATTTTTGTGCTTTATGTGTTGTTCCCGACAGAGCTTACAAGTGTAGGTTTGCTTATTGTGTGCTTCTTCCTTTTCGCTGTCAGCGGTGTTTCAATGGGATTTACAACCGTTCTTCAATCTCTTATGATTTCCGATGCTGTGGATTATGAGGAGTATCATTACGGTATAAGGCCCGACGGTGTGTTCTTTTCCGGTCAAACTTTTCTTGTAAAAATCAGCAGCGGTGTTGCAACAATAATTTACGGTATTGCTTGCAGCGTTGTCGGTTTTTCGGGTGCCAATATCGAAGCTCTTGATAAGTTTATTGCCGCGGGCGGAAATTTCAGAGAAGCACTCGCAACGAACGAGCAATATTGGGGCTTCGCCGCAATGCTCTTTTTCTGTATGTCCGTTCCTCCCGCAATCGGTGCGTTGCTTTCCGTAATTCCCACTTGGAATTACAGTCTCGATGATGACGAACACGCACGTATTCTTAAAGAGCTTAACGCAAAAAGACGTAAATAATCCGCTCGGATATTTTTGAAAACTTTTTAAAATTAAATTTTTCCGCCGCACAACAGCAGAAGTTGTTTTACGGCGGAATTTTTTTGTGCCTTTTTGAAATGTATTTGTAACTTTACTTTTTTGTAAAAATAATGTA
>CAYYRN010000048.1:0-12631 GCA_964474295.1 uncultured Eubacteriales bacterium | reverse complement strand
GTGAAACATTTGAAAAGCAAAAAGTAAATTCACCTTATCTTTATCCAATAAATCCAAACAATCTTACAATAGATTCCCATATTTGTTCCACAAATTGCGTAAGCCATAAAACAGGATAAGCAACTGGTATTATTGCCATCCAAGCGAGAATCACTAAAATCCACGGTGCACCCATAAAATCACCTCTTTCTTTTAATTAAATCACTACGTACTTTTACATCAAGAAATGTAAAAACCATTTCTTTTGTGATTGTAGCACTTAAGCGCTATTAAATTCAATACTTTTGTCCCGAAATGTAGTTTTATAGTAACAGAATGCACTTATCAGAGTTTCTGATAAGTGCATTTTGTCAGATTGTCGCAAAAGAAGCTGTAAAAAACAGTCTCCAAACGAGCGGGACAAAATTAATCCCCTCACACCATTTTGCGTGGTATTCGGCACACAGTGGTTGAATTAAAATTAAATATTTGCCACCTTTAAGTAGCTGACTAAACCTCGCTTGGTCAGTTTTTAAGCCTAAAGACACAAAAATCGGAGGCTCGCTTTCAAGACGAACCTCCGATTTTTATGTGCGTTTTTATAACACCTTTATACATTAAGTGTTATGTAGTGCATAAATTTTGATTTCATTTCCTTATTATATCCCCTGCTTAAAGGAATTTTTTTGCCATTAGTAAGAACTATGTTTTCCGACAATATCTTTTTGACATACATTGGGTTTACCCAATACGAACGATGACATCTCAAAAGCCGTTCTCCTTCAAAAGCAGCAAAGATCTCATTCACATTCTCAAGAGATTCAAAAGTACCGTTAACCGTATTAATTATTGTTTTTCTCCTTACCCTCTCAACACATATTATATCTTTGAACAAAACAACCTTTTGAACTGCATGGATCACTTTGAAGCAAACACTCTCTTTTTGAATGTTTTCAAGTTGTTCTTTGGCTTTTTTTATTGCAACAGGCAGCTTTTCTATTGCTTCGGTTTTCAGAACAAAAAATGTATGCTCTGTTTCATAAACCTCTGTTGCAAACTCAAGATAATTTGAAATGTAAATAATTCTGCACCTATCGTTGTTTTGACGGATAAGTTTTGCAATATCAATACCGTTACTTTTGGGTAAACAAATATCAAGCAATACAACATCAAAAAATGATGGATTATTGCAAAAAAACTTTTCAAAATCCTCCCTGCTCTCAAAACAATCAACAGTATCATCATGAGAAACACATTTTTTTATCATCTTACAAGTAGTTTCGAGATGATTTATTTCATCATCTATCACTGCGAATTTCAACACGCAAACACCTCATTACTTCTTTTCCTTAAAAAGTTTTGCAATAAAATTGATAACACTTGAAATTGCACGCAGCGCTCTTTCAAAAAACTCAACAATATATTCACCGATTTTTACAAGGAAGATCTTTTCTTCGTTTTCTTCCTCGGACTCTATAACATACTCGAAAGCATCAAAATCGCCTTCTTCAAGCAGTTTCAGCATTTCTTCAAAAGTTATTACCCTTTCCGTATCTCCCTGTATCACTTTAAGGCTGACATACAGATTTGTGAGAGTGAGATTTTTCTCCCCTGCTTCCATATTTTCAAATTGTGACGGGTCTATGAAATTGGGTTTTACACCTTCAAAAACAACTTTATCAAAAAGAATGTATTCAGAATTCGTTCTCTCAAGCATAAATTTACTGAGGAAGTTATATTCCACATTAGGATATACTGTAATATCACCCTCAAAGTGAAGAATTTTCTTTTCTTCATCAAAAGACACAAGCACTGCGTTATTCTCGGAAAAAGACGCAAGAGAAGTGTTTCCTTTTTTGCAAACGATGGTGAGATTTTCATTTTCAAGAATTGAATTTTCACTAAATAAAATCGAATTTTCGTTAGTTGATGAAATAACTTTCAGTTTGTCACAGTCACTGAAAGCACTTTCTCCTATTGAAGAAACAGTCTCCGAAAGATAAACTTCTTTCAGCTCTGTACATCCGTCAAATGCAAATGCAGGAATATTTGTGATTCCCGAACCTGTTTCCACATATGAAATTTTATCCCTAAAACTATACCAGCCGTAATCATCAAAGCTTTCCTGTTCAGTAATTTCTCCGTTTCCGCTTAAAATCAAATGACCGTTATTTTTGTTATAACTCCATGTTACATTTTCACCGCAAACACCACTTGTAATACCATAATCATAATGAATGGTAGCTGTTTTAAGAATACCATTCTGCATCCAGTCTTTACCCAGCACAGAATCCCACTGTTCTGCAGTTCCAAAATAATAAATATCAGTAACATTGACAGTGCCTAAAAAACTCTGTTCCGAAAAAATCTTAAGACCGGCCGGAAGATAAAGTGATTTAAGACTTTTACAATTGTTCAACGCAAACTGACTTATGCGTGTTATTTTATGGCTCAGGTAAATACTTTCTAAACCACTGCAATAGTAAAAAGCAAATTTTCCGAGTTTTTCAACATTATCCGGAACAATATATGTTACCTGGGTTATTGCTCTCGGACAACAAACAAGTTCCGTTTTATCTTTATTGTAAAGTACACCATATTCATCATTACTGAAAAACATACTATTCTCTACCACAGATATACGTTCAAGAACTTCGCACAACCAAAAAGCTTGTTCTACATTCTCAACAGTTGAAGAAAGAACAATCTCTTTCAAATATCTGGAAGAAATCTTTCGAATAGCAAAACTCACAACGCCTTCCGGCACAACAAACTTTTCATCAGTCTTTCCGTCCGGATAATAAACAAGTTCTTTCATATCTTTGGTATACACTACACCATTTTCATCGTTACAATAATACGGACTATCAGCAGATACGCTTACTTTTTTCAAGCTAGTCGTCTTCAAAGCATAGTATCCAACAGTCCTGACACCCGCTCCAAGATGTATTTCTTCAAGAGATGTACATTCTGCAAAAGCATAACTTTCAATTGTTTCAACACTGTCAGGTATATTTACTACTTTAAGAGAACGGCTATATTCGAAAGCTGCTTGTCCTATTGTTTTCACGCTGTCCGGAAAAACAATTTCAATCAAATGAGATCCACTAAAAGCTGCGGCTCTTATTGTTTTAACACCGTCAGGGACAGTGTAACTTGTTTCGCTTCTGCCTGTAGGATACTGTATAATTTCAGTTTTATCTTTATTATACAAAACGCCATAATCGTCGGACGAAAAATATTTATTATTTTCATCCACTACGATTTTCTTGAAATTGCCGTCAAGACCTCTTCTTCCGATTTCTTCAATTGTTGACGGCAGTTGAATAGTATCGTGATAAACACAAGAGTCAAAAGCCGTTAGTGCGATACTTGTAACAGGATAACCATCCACTGTTTCGGGAATTACCACTGTTCTATGTATGGTAAAATGGCAGGTACACTTTGTAATTTTTACTTTTCCGTCTGATATTTCGTATTTTATATAGTCGGGCATAGTCGTTTCTTCGGCTGAAACACTTGTTGTCAACACGCTGAAAGCCACTACACATACAAGAAAAACGCACAAAGTTTTCTTCATTTTTTTACAAAACTGTTTCATAATTATAACCATTCCTTTCCGCTGCACCGGATTATTAATCCTATTTCTATACTGAAATTTTCTTCATCGCATTCAATATTAACTGTTCCGTTATATTTTTTTGCAATGGTTTTGATTTGTTCGATGCCGAAGCCGTGATTCTGTGTATCTGTTTTTGTTGTACTGACCGTATTGTTTGCTATTGGAACACGCTCTTTTACGGGATTAGTGATTTTAAGCACAAGAAAATCTCCCGATTTCTTTGAAAACACAGATATTTCACAGCGAGAAAGTTTTTCACACCCCCTTATTGCATTATCAAGAGCGTTACCAAGAATTACCGATAAATCATAATTATCTATTCCCTGAAACGGGATACTACCTTCAAAAGAAATATCAATTCCTTTGCTCATTGCATCTGAAAGTTTAACCGACATTATAGCATCGGCAAGAGTGTTACCTGTACAAAAGTTTTTGGCATTTACTTCATTTAACGAATTCAACTTTGTTACATATTCCTGAGCCTCGTCAAAACGGCCTTCGCCGAGAAGAAGTTCAAGAGACATCATATGGTTTTTATAGTCATGTCTGAATTTTCTGATATCCCTGTTTTTAATTTGCATATCCATATTGTGTTGCAATTGCATCTCCAAAGCATTTTCAGAATGTTTCTGCTTTTCATAGAGACGCACAATCACAAACGCAACAAATGCTATACACACAATAACCAAAGTTGCTAAAATAACTATCAGTGCATCTGAGATTCCTTTTAGGTAATCATCATTCTTCGTAAGCATAACCATATAGAACGCCGCTAACTCTGCTAACAAGATAACTATATAAATAATAACAGGAAAATTTTCAAGGAATTCTCCTTTTGCTATGTAAAGTTTTCTTTTGTTGACTATACCCAAAGGTACTATTAGCAAAAGATAAAGCATACAATATATCAGGTTGTTTGTAAATATTGATATGTTATTGAATGGTAGGGATATCATCAATACAAGAAAATCAGCCGTTGCATTTATTATAAGACCTAACAAAAACAATGTGCTTCTCTTTTTCAACTTAAAGAAAAAATACGGAAATATAACAAATGCAGTAAGTGTCACAATATCCGCAACGTCTTTTGCTTCCTCTGTGTTTCCAAGTAGTGCAAAAGTCAAAAATGAAAAAGCAACAAAAGCAATCGAAACCGGACATAACACAAATTTGTTGACATCTTTTCTCGTGTTAAAAAGCGTTTTAAGAATAAGAACTTCTGTTATAATACTGAAAATGTTTTTTATAAGTTCACTTAAACAAACAGTTATTGCCATAACCTATCTTCTCACATCCTCAGTATAGATTTTGTTCTGTATTTGCCAAAATAATATCATATTTTCGAAAAAATATCAATATAATAAAATATTTTATAAAAAGTTTGTTTTAAGCTTGACAAAGGTAAAAAATCGGTATATACTAAAAACAGTTGAACGGTTGTTCAATTGTTCAATACTACTTTCCCCTTTGATTGGGGTTTGTTTTTAAAGAAACAGTTGAATACTTGTTCAAATATTCAACACTATATGATAAGGCGGTATAGCTTATGCAGAAGGAAATGACACATTCACACGAAAACAGCATCGAACATTTTACAGGCGAAATGCCGGATGAAAACATTTTAACCGAGCTTGCAAATCTCTTTAAAATTTTCGGTGACAGTACGAGAATTAAAATACTTTTTGTTTTGGCCAAAAGCGATATGTGCGTATTTCACATAGCCGAAAAGCTCAATATGACAATGTCGGCAATTTCTCATCAACTGAGCATTTTAAGAAAAGCAAATCTTGTTTGTGCAAGGCGTGAGGGCAAAACCGTTTATTATTCACTTGCAGATGACCACGTAAGAACAATTTTCGAGCAAGGTATGAACCATATCTGCGAATAATTCTAATCACAATAACCATATAAAAAAGAAAGGTTGAATTACTATGAAAAAGACATATAAAGTAAAGAATCTCGACTGTGCAAACTGTGCGGCAAAAATGGAAGAAAAAATCAAAAAAATCAGCGGTGTTGAGAGTGCAAAGCTTAGTTTTTTAACTCAGCGGCTTACAATTGACGCAAATGAAAAAAATTTTGAAAACATTCTTGCAGAAGCTAAAAAAGTATGTAAAAAAATCGAACCTGACTGTGAAATAATAGAGGGATGAGATATGAGCAGAAGCCAAAAAATCAGCATTGTAAGAATTATCACATCCGCTGTGATGCTTTTAGGAGCAGTGCTGTTCAGAATTAATACGGTTAAATACATTTTATTTATAGCGGCTTACATCATTGCGGGATATGACGTTATGATAAAGGCGTTTAAAAACATATTTCACGGGCATATGCTTGACGAAAATTTTTTAATGGGCATTGCGACGATAGGTGCATTTGCCATAGGAGAATTTGAAGAAGCTGTTTTTGTTATGCTTTTTTACAAAGTCGGAGAGCTATTTGAAAGCTATGCCGTCGGGAAAAGCAGAAAATCAATAGCATCGCTTATGGATATACGACCGGAAATCGCAAATTTGGAAAAAGACGGTGTAATAACAGAAGTTGACCCTTACGATGTAAAATCAGGAGATATTATTGTTGTTAAACCGGGTGAAAAAATACCGCTCGACGGAACGGTAATTGACGGAATTTCTTCTCTTAACACAACGGCACTTACTGGAGAATCATTGCCGAAAGATGTTTCAAAGGGTGATGAGGTTTTCAGCGGATGTATTAACATCAACGGTGTTTTAAAAATTAAAGTTACCCGTGAATTTGAAGATTCGACCGTTTCAAAAATTCTTGAGCTTGTCGAAAACTCAATTGACAGCAAATCAAAGAGTGAAAAGTTTATAACACGTTTTTCAAAGTATTACACCCCTGCCGTTGTTATAAGTGCTGTTTTGCTGATTGTAATTCTGACAATTATTTCACCGAAAAACTTTAGTGAAAATTTAAAAAGAGGATTAATGTTTCTTGTTGTTTCCTGTCCGTGCGCACTTGTAATTTCCGTTCCGCTTACATTTTTCGGAGGAATCGGCAGTGCATCGAAAAAAGGTATTTTGATTAAAGGCTCAAATCACCTTGAGGATATCGCAAAATGTTCAACTTTTGTCTTCGATAAAACGGGAACAATTACAAAAGGTAATTTTTCCGTTCAAAAAATCGTATCATATAAGCTACCTGAAGATGAATTGCTTGAGCTTGCATGCGGAGCTGAATACTACTCCGAACATCCTATTTCACTTTCTTTGAAAGCAAAATGTACGAAAAAATTCAATGAGAGCGAGATACAATTTGCACAAGAGCATCCCGGTCACGGAGTAAGTGCTGTGGTAAACGGACAAAAGGTTTATGCGGGAAATTCAAAGCTTATGGATTCAATAGGCATAAGTGTTCCCAAAACCGATGAAATAGGTACGATAGTTTTTGTGAGTGACGAATCACAGCTTTTAGGGTACATTGTCATTTCCGACAGCATAAAAGATGACAGTGCCGAAGCTTTGGAAAAATTAAGACAACTCGGAATCAGCAAAACAATAATGCTTACCGGTGATAAAAAAGAAGTTGCAAAAAGCATTTCGGAAAAGCTGAAAATAAGTCAATATAAAGCAGAACTTTTGCCGCAGCAAAAGGTTGAAGCACTGAAAGAAATTGACGGGAACTTTGTTTTTGTAGGCGACGGCATTAACGATGCACCTGCGTTGAAAACAGCAACAGTCGGCATTGCTATGGGTGCGCTCGGCTCCGATGCCGCAATAGAAGCCGCCGACGTTGTTATAATGGATGATAACCTTACAAAAATTGCCGATACAATTAACATTTCCAAAAAGACAATTAAAATTGCAAATCAAAATATAATTTTCGCTCTCACGGTTAAATTTGTTGTTCTTGTATTAAGTGCTTTTGGATTGGGTACAATGTTTTTAGCGGTATTTGCCGACGTCGGAGTTACCGTTATAGCGATTTTGAACGCAATGAGGATGATGATAAATGAGCAAGAACACATTCGACAAGATATATGAAGTTGTTAAGAAAATCCCGAAAGGAAAGGTTGCAACTTACGGTCAAATTGCGATTCTCGCAGGAAATCCGCATTGGTCACAGATTGTAGGTTATGCACTGCACGTCAATCCAGACCCCGAAAACATCAAATGCTACAGGGTTGTAAACCGTTTCGGCAATGTTTCAAAATCTTTTGCTTTCGGCGGTGAAAATGTGCAAATTAAGCTTCTTGAAGAAGAAGGCGTTAAAGTAAAAAACGGCAAAGTTGATTTGTTGGTTTACGGATGGCAAAGCGAATAAAGTGTTAACTCGTTATTTACGGCTGCTTTTTAGTAGCCGTTTTTTTGCAAAATTTACACAGAAAAAGTCACCGCAGAATAAAACTCCGCAGTGACCGAGAAATTTAAAATATGAAATTTAAACCGACATAGTTATCTTTCTTCACGGAAATAAGAAAGTCCCAAGCTTGCAGGCGGAAGATTTTCACGCTTACGTCTCATACTGACAGCAACAAGAACTATAATCGTTACAACATAAGGCGTCATCTTTATAATTTCCTGCATTTCAAAACTCATATCGGGAATATAGTTATGAATAATCAACAAGCCGCCGAAGAGGATTGAACCCAACACACTCAAATCGGGTTTCCAAACGGCAAATATAACCAATGCAATGGCAAGCCATCCACGGTCACCGAAAGCGTCGTTCGACCACACACCGTTGGCATAATCCATAACGTAATATAATCCGCCGAGACCCGCAATCATACTTCCCATGCACGTTGAAAAATACTTATATTTCAAAACGTTAATTCCGGCAGCATCAGCCGTTGCGGGATTCTCACCTACCGAACGCAGTTTAAGACCGGAGCTTGTTCTTTTGAAAAAATACGAAGTCAACAGTGCAATGATTATCGCAAGATATGCAAGAAAGCTGTATGACAAAAATACATCTCCGAACCAACCGAGTTTATCCGCAAAAGGCAACTGTGTTTTAAAGCAAATGCTTGTCTGTGTAAGTGCAATTGAAGGCATATCACTGCCGACAATTGCTATCAGCGAACCGCCGAAGAAGTTACCGAAGCCGACACCGAAAGTTGTAAGTGCAAGACCGGTTACGTTCTGATTTGCGCGCAGTGTTACAGTCAAAACGCAGTAAATAAGTCCCATTAACAAGGAACCTACCAATGACGATAACAGCGGAATAAGAACCGCCAAAAGCGGATTAAATTTGTCGGCATTACTCTCATAAAAGAATGCACCGATAACTCCCGAAATACCGCCTACATACATAATTCCGGGTATTCCCAAATTAAGGTTTCCGCCTTTTTCCGTTATAATCTCACCTGTTGAACCGAAAAGAAGCGGAATGCCCTGCATTACAGCTCTTTGAATAAAAGCAACTAACATTTAAGCATTCACTCCTTTCTTCGATTCACGGAATTTTACCGTATAATTGATGAAAAACTCACTGCCGATGATAAAGAATATTATAATACCTGTAATGATATCGGAAAATGAATCATCAAGACCGAAATTGGTAGAAATCTGAACGGCACCTTTCTGCAAAAAGACAATAAGAAAAGATGTCAAAATCATTTGGATAGGATTAAATTTACCGAGCCAAGAAACAATAATCGCCGTAAATCCCCTACCCTCGACTGTGTCACGGGTAAGTGTATGGTCGGTGCCGCTTACAAGCAAAAATCCCGTCAAGCCACAAATAGCACCCGACAAAAGCATAGTGCGAATAATAACCTTTTTAACATTGATGCCGATATATCTTGCGGTATTTTCACTTTCACCGACTACTGAAATTTCATATCCGTGCTTGCTGTATTTAAGGAAAATATACATAAACACCGTAACACAAGCAACAATGATAATGTTAAGCAAATAACTCTGTCCGCCGATTTTCGGAAGCCAACCGGCCTCAGTCATTCTGTTAATCATACCGAGCTGTCCCGAACCCTTCGGAACAGAATACTTGTAAGTAAAAAACGAAACAAGCTGAATTGCAATATAGTTCATCATCAAAGTAAACAGCGTTTCGTTAGTGTTCCATTTTGCCTTGAAAAATGCGGGAATGAATCCCCAAATTGCACCCGAAACAACGCTTGTTACCAGCATCAAAAGTAAAAGCAAATTTTGCGAAAGCTTATCACCGAACAAAATCATACAAGCCGCTGTTGCAAGACCGCCGATAAGAGCTTGTCCCTCTGCACCGATGTTCCAAAATCTCATCTTAAACGCAGGGGTTACTGCAAGAGAAATACAAAGCAGCATCGCCACATTCTGTAAAAGTGCCCATAAACGTCTGTTACTGCCGACTGCACCATCAATCATAGTGGCATAAACCTCAATCGGGTTTTCGCCTGTAAGCACAACCGTTACAAGCGCACAAACAATCAGTGCCGCCAACACAGACGCAATACGTATCAGCCAAGCAATCCAAGTAGGTAACGAATCACGCTTTGCAATGTGAAACAACGGTTCATTTGCATTTTTTGTAAATTTACTCATTTGTTTCACCTCCGTTATCATTTTTAGTCATAAGCAAACCTATTTCTTCTTTGGTAGCATTTCTCGCATCGACAATGCCTGTGATTTTGCCGGAATTTACTACGAGAATACGGTCACAAAGTTCAAGAAGAACGTCAAGGTCTTCACCGACAAAAATTACCGCTACCCCGTTCTTTTTCTGTTCATTCAAAAGATTGTAAATAAGGTATGATGAATTAATATCAAGTCCTCTTACGGGATAAGCTGCCATAAGAACGGTAGGCGAAGATGCAATTTCTCTGCCGACAAGAACCTTTTGCACATTACCGCCGGAAAGCCTCCTTACGGGGGTGTCAGCGCCGGGGGTTACAACTTCAAGGTCGTTGATAATTTTTTCCGCCAATTCTTTCGGCTGTTTACGCTGCAAGAAAACAGATTTGCCTTTTCTGTAGCTTCTGAGCATCATATTATCGACAATATCCATATTTCCCACAAGTCCCATTCCGAGACGGTCTTCGGGTACAAACGAAAGTCTTACGCCCAACTCTCTGATTTTCATAGGAGATTTATCTCGGAGGTTATCTGTTTTTCCCGACTTCGGATTATGATAAATTATTTCGCCTCGATTTACCTTTTGCAATCCTGCAATCGATTCCAAAAGTTCACGCTGACCGCTTCCGGCAATACCCGCAACTCCAAGTATTTCTCCCGAAGAAACATCAAACGAAATATCATTAAGAACAACGGCACCCTCACGGTTGTAACAAGTCATATTTTTAACTTCAAGTCTCAGTTCTGTGTTTTCCGCTGTACTGCGTTCGATATTGAGGTCAACTTTTTTTCCGACCATCATCTCGGTAAGCACCGATTCATCGGCATCTTTGGTCAAAACGGTTCCGATATATTCGCCTTTTCGCAAAACGGAAACTCTATCGGACAAAGACAAAACCTCATGTAATTTATGCGTAATAATTATTATAGCTTTTCCGTCATCACGCATACGGCGAAGAACGGCGAAAAGCTTTTTTGTCTCCTGCGGTGTTAAAACAGCAGTCGGCTCATCAAGGATAAGAATATTCGCTCCCCTGTAAAGAACCTTAATTATTTCAACCGTTTGTTTTTCGGAAACCGACATTTCGTAAATCTTCTTTTCAAGATTCAATTCAAAACCGTAAAGGTCACAAATTGCCTTAATCTTTTCGGTTGATTTCTTTAAATCGAATTTACCTTTTTCATCAAGTCCCAAAACAATGTTTTCGGCTGCGGTAAAAACATCGACAAGTTTGTAATGCTGATGAATCATACCGATTTGGTAATCAAAAGCATCCTTCGGTGAACGAATTAAAACTTCTTTGCCGTCAATGAAAATTTGACCGTGATCGGGAAAGTATATTCCCGAAATCATATTCATCAGAGTAGTTTTACCGCTTCCGTTCTCACCGAGAACAGAAAGAATTTCACCGCGATTTACAATAAGACTGATATCTTTATTTGCAACTACATGTCCGAAAGTTTTAGTTAAGTTTTTCAGTTCAATTGCAGGTATCTCCACTTTAATATCCTCCGTATTTAATTCTCAAAAGGTACTTGAAAAATTCAAATATCTTTTCAGAGTTAAAATTATCGCAAGGCGGAGCAGTGTTTGCTCCGCCTGCAAGTCAATTAAATATTTCTGTTCATCAATATGCAGAATTGAGAAGCTTGATTCCGTCAATCTGAATATCAAAATAGGGAGCTGCACGATATTCCGATTCGTGGAAATAGCCGTCTTTAATAACCTCTGTATCTTTTGTGTAGTCCTTATCGGTATCAACGTCAGCCAAATATGATGTGAGCTTTTTGCCACCAACCGTAAAGTTGTTTGTGTCAAATACGTGACGTGTACCTTTGATAAGTTCTTCTTTAGCTTCTTCGATTGCTTCGGCTGTTCCTTTAGCGGCAACCTTATCATTAATGTCGGTCAAAACAACCGAACCCTCATCAATACCTTCGCACCAGTCATTATCAATGGCAGTACCGTTTTTCACGCACTGAATCATATACTTCATATAAGGTGTCCAGTCAATTCTCGATGAAACAATAAATGTGTTCGGGCAAGCCTCTTCCGTGCTGCCGTTGTAAGAAACGTTGGGGATACCTGCGTTTTCACAAGCTGTGGGAGCTCCCATTGAGTCAGCATGCTGGCTGATAAGCTTACAGCCGTTTCCGATAAGCATCTGTGCTGCTTCCTTTTCGGCACTTTCATCATACCACGAACCTGTAAATCTAACTTCCATTGTAACAGAAGGACAAACAGATTTTGCACCGAGGTAGAAAGATGTATAACCGGAAATAACTTCAGCATAAGTGTATGCACCGACATAACCCATCTTTGCTTCGTCAGCGGTAAATTTACCTGCTTCAATCATTTCATTGAGTTTCATACCTGCTGCAATACCTGCAAGGTAACGTCCCTCATAAATAGAAGCAAAAGCGTTGTGGAAATTAGCAAGACCTTCTGTGTGAGCCATTGTACCTGTTGCATGGCAGAACTGAACATCGGGAT
>CAYYRN010000047.1:0-12900 GCA_964474295.1 uncultured Eubacteriales bacterium | reverse complement strand
TTTTATGAAAGGAAAACTGTAAAAATGAAAATATCGGCATTGATTTCGGAATTTAATCCCTTTCACAGCGGTCACAAATATTTAATAGATAAAATAAGAGAAAACGGTGCTACACACATTGTTGCTGTAATGAGTGGGAATTTTGTTCAGCGTGGGGAATGTGCTGTTTTTTCAAAGTGGGAAAGAGCTGCCGCCGCACTTGAAAACGGTGTTGATTTAGTTGTTGAAAACCCTTTAATTTATGCCACTGCATCGGCACAAAGGTTTGCTTACGGCGGCATTAACACAGCCAAAGGCTTAGGATGTGTTGATGAAATAGCTTTCGGCAGCGAATCGGGAAATATCGATGAGCTTGTTAAAGTATCGAATATTATTTCAAATGATGATTTTTTTGAAAATGCACAAAAATATTTGAAACAAGGCTTTAGTTATCCTAAAGCGAGAGAATCGGCAATTAATGAAAAATACGGTTGTGCTTTTGCCGAGGTTCTTTCTTTACCAAACAATATCCTTGCCTGTGAATATATATCTGAATGTAAAAAAGCTGATTTTTCTGCCGATTTTTTTACCGTTAAACGCATCGGTGCCGCACACGACGAAGAAAGCGTTACAGACGGATTTTATTCTGCATCGAGTTTAAGAAAACTTTTGAAAGAAGAACAAAAATCTGATGACATTTTTTTTGAAAGCGTACGAAATAATTGTAAGTTTTATGATTTTTCAAAGCTTGAGACGGCAATTCTTGTCAAGCTGAGAAACTTTACATCGGATGATTTCGGTAAATTAGCCGATGTATCCGAAGGAATGGAAAACAGACTTTTTTCTGCTGCCCAAAACGCAAGAAGTCTTGAAGAATTTTATGATACTGTAAAAACCAAACGTTATACTCATTCGAGGATAAGAAGAATTTGCCTTTCTGCTTTTTTGAATATAAGTAAAAAGGATGTTGCTTTGCCCGTTTCGTATGTAAAGGTAATCGGCTTTAATGATAAAGGCAGAGATGTTTTGAAAATTGCAAAGGAAAAATCAAGCTTACCGATAGTAATGAAGTATTCCGATGTTAAAAAGCTTGATTTTGCCGCACAGAGAATATTTGAAATTGAGTCCAATGCCACGGATGTTTTTGTTATGGCTTGTGATGATATTGAACCTTGTGGAAAGGAAAAAACGGAAAACCTTGTAATTACTAAATAAAAAATCGGAAAGTTAAATCAACTTTCCGATACAGTAATCGTTTTTTACGTCCGTTATTTTTACTTTAACTATTTCGGAACACAGCTCCTCTGTACATTCGACAAGTACAGGGGTGTAATTTTTTGTGTATCCCTCAAAACAGCCGTCTTTTTTATTTGTTTCAATCAAAACCTCAAGAACCTTGCCGATTTGCGAATTTAAAAAATCAAGTCTGATTTTTTCCGCAACTGCCGTCATTTCCTTGGCTCGCTTTTCCTTAATTTTCTTCTCAAGCTGAGGCAAGCTTTCGGCTTTTGTGCCTTTTCTTACCGAATAAGGAAAAACGTGTACTTTTTCAAACCCGATTTTTTTGACGAAATTTAAGCTTTCTTCAAAATCATCATCACTTTCGCAGGAAAAACCTACCATAACGTCCGTTGTGATTGTACAATCCTCGAAGCTTGAACGCAGTTTATTGCAAAGATGCAAATATTCCTCCGCAGTGTAATGCCTATTCATTCTTTTCAGTGTGTTGTTACATCCGCTTTGCAAGGAAATGTGAAATTGGGGACAAAAGTTAGGTAGTTTTGCCAATTCTTCAATAATTTCATCTGTTATATGGTCGGGTTCAAGTGAACCGAGCCTTACTCTTTCAATGCCTTTTGTTGTGCAGGCAAGTTTAATGGCGTCGGTAAATTTTTCGCCTATATCTTTACCGTATGAGGAAAGATTAATGCCGACGAGTACAACCTCTTTATATCCTTTTGCGGCAATTGCATCAAGCTCTTTTTTTATATCCTCCAACGGTTTGGAACGTGAACGTCCACGGGAAGTCGGAATTATACAGTATGTGCAAAATCTGTTGCATCCGTCCTGAATTTTCAAGAATGCACGGGTTCTGTTCTGAAAATCTGAAATCAGCGTTCCTCTGAAAGGGTCGTTTTTTTCGTGAAACTCTATATTGATAAGGCGGTTTTTGGTTTCAAAAAAACTGTTTACGGTCTCAACAAGTAAATCGTTGTTCTTATTTCCGATTATGATGTCCGCCTCGAAAAGCTCCTTCGCTTTTTCGGGATATGCCTGCGGCATACATCCTGTAAGTACAACGCAGGAATCGGGATTGTTTTTCTTGAATTTTCTGACAGCCTGTCTTGTTTTCTGGTCGCCTGAAGCGGTTACGGTGCAGGAGTTGATTATGTAAAGGTCGGCTTTTTCATCGGGATTTACTATTGTGTACCCGTTTTTAATAAGCTGTTCTGCCATAGCTTCCGATTCATATTGGTTTACCTTGCAACCGAGTGTATAAAATGCCGCTTTCAAAAAAATCCCTCCTTTGTATTTGCAGGTAATAAGTAAGCCCCAAGAACTTACCGTTCTTTGGGGCTTTGGAGCTGCTAACCGGATTCGAACCGGTGACCTCATCCTTACCAAGGATGTGCTCTGCCTACTGAGCCATAGCAGCACACACTCAACGCACAATATAATAACATATCTTTTTACAAAATGCAAGATTTATTTTAAAAATTATTTTAGTAAATTTAGAAAAAAGTGTTGGAAGTTAAGAAAAAATAGTTTATAATAATATGGAAATGTTTTGGGGAAGTGAAATTTATGATGCAAAAATATACTGTGTCCCTTGAAAAAATAATAAAGGACCACAAGTTTGAAGTGCTTTATTTACCTAAAGCGGCTTCCGATATCTACATCTCGACTTCCGATGTGAATCGTCCCGGATTGCTGCTTTGCGGGTTTGAAGAATATTTTGACCCGGAACGCATACAGTTTATAGGCCTTACGGAAATTGAGTATTTAAAAAGTTTTCCGAATGAAATAGGAGAAAAGAAATTTGAAAAGCTTTTTGAAAAAAAACCTGCTGCGATTATAATAACAAGAGGACTGGAATTTCCCGAAAGCTGTATCAAATTTGCACAGAAATATGAAGTTCCCGTTTTACATACGCTTGACCAAACTTCAAGGTGTATGTCTACCATTATTTCGTATCTCAACGTTGAACTTGCACCGAGAATTACACGTCACGGTGTTTTGCTTGAGGTCAGCGGTGAGGGTGTTCTGATTTTGGGCGACAGCGGTGTCGGAAAAAGTGAAACGGCACTTGAGCTTATCAAAAGGGGACACAGACTTATAGCCGATGATGCGGTTGAAATAAGACGTGTTTCGGAAAAAACTCTTGTAGGCTCCGCTCCTGACAATATCAGGCATTATATTGAACTCAGAGGTGTCGGTATAATAAATGCCAGAAGAATATTCGGTATGGGTGCCGTTAAGCTTACGGAAAAAATCGATATGGTTGTTCAGCTTGAAATTTGGGACAATAAAAAAATATATGACCGTTTGGGACTTGACGATGAAAAAATGAACATACTCGGTGTTGATGTGCCTGTTACGACAGTTCCCGTTAAACCCGGTAGAAATCTTTCGATTATAATCGAGGCTGCGGCTGTGAATAACCGTCAGAAGAAAATGGGATATAATGCCGCAAGAGAACTTCTTCACAGTCTCGGAATGGCTGATGATATCAATCTCGATGCTCAAGAGCTTGAAACATGGTAAAATTATAAAAACAATTTACGGAGGTAATTAAAATGTATAAAATCGGTGTAGATCTCGGAGGAACAAATATTGCCGTCGGAGTAATAGACGAAAAGTTTAATATTGTGGGCAGGGGAACAGTTAAAACAAACGCTCCGAGACCGGCTGAAGAAATTTTTGATGATATCAAAAAGGCTGTTGATATTGCGTTGGAAAATGCGGGCTTGACTATTGACGATATCGAATCCATCGGTGTCGGAATCCCCGGTTCCATTAATAAAACAACAGGTAACATAGAATTTTCAAACAATCTTGATTTTCATATGGTTCCCGCAAGGGATATGCTCAGCGAAAGATTAAACGGAAAGGCAGTACATATTGATAATGATGCAAACTGCGCCGCACTCGGTGAGGCATACGCAGGTGCGGGAAACGGCTGTAAGAACTTGGTTGCCGTTACTTTGGGTACAGGTGTAGGCAGCGGCATTATTATTGACGGTAAATTGGTTTCCGGTTGCGGTGACGCAGCGGGAGAATACGGACACACTGTAATAGTGGCAGGCGGAGTTCCCTGTAACTGCGGCAGAGAAGGATGCTGGGAGGCATATGCTTCGGCAACTGCACTTATCAGACAGACAAAAGAAAAAATGCTTGAAAATAAAGACAGCATTATGTGGGAATTAACCGATGGAGATATTAACAAAGCAAGCGGCAGGACGGCGTGGGACGCTATGAGAAAAGGCGATGCTGCGGGAAAAGAAGTTGTTGAAAAATATATTTGGTATGTCAGCATCGGTGTCACAAACATCATAAACGCACTTCAGCCGGATGTGCTTTGTATTGGCGGGGGAATCAGCAATGAAAAGGATAATCTTATTGTTCCTCTTACAGAAATGGTGAAGAAAGGTGTTTACAACAAGCATTTTGAAAGAAGCACCAAAATTTGTGTAGCCGAGTTAAAAAACGATGCGGGAATCATCGGTGCGGCATTGCTTGAGAGATAATTTATAAATTTCGGGAGGCTTTAATGGAATATTCTGAATCGATGTTCAGCTTTGCTGACGGAATCGAATGTGATGTCAAAACGGATGTACCGATGAAACAGTATTCAAGTTTTAAAACCGGCGGAAACGCATCGGTTATGCTTTCGCCTTATAACAAAAAATCACTGGTTGCGGCGGTAAAAAAATGCAAAAGCCTGAATATTAAGCCTTTGGTTCTCGGCAACGGAAGTAATATTCTTGTCAGTGACAGCGGAATTGACGGGGTTATAATTCATCTCGGAAAGGGATTTGATGAGATAACTCTTGTCAACGAAACCACTGTTCGCTGTCTTTCGGGTTGCAGTTTAATTAAATTATGCCGTTTTGCTCTTGAAAAAGGTCTTTCGGGGCTTGAGTTTGCTTACGGGATTCCCGGCACTGTCGGCGGAGCGATGTATATGAATGCGGGAGCTTACGGCGGCGAAATGAAAGACGTAGTGAAAAAATGTGAATACATCACTCTTGACGGAGAAACAGGTACGTTAAATAAAGATGAAATGATGTTGTCTTACCGTAAAAGTGTATTTACAGACAGCGACAAAATAATCGTTTCAGCGGAATTTGAACTTCAAAAAAGCAGTAAAACCGAAATAGAGCAAAAAATGAATGAGCTTATGTCACGCAGGAAAGAAAAGCAGCCGCTTGAATATCCGAGTGCTGGAAGTACATTTAAAAGACCTGAAGGATTTTTTGCGGGTAAGCTTATTGAGGAATGTGGTTTGAAAGGCAAATCGATAGGCGGCGCACAGGTAAGCGACAAGCATTGCGGTTTTATTATAAATAAAAACAATGCAACTTCAACCGATATTAAAGACCTTATCGATTTTGTCAGAGATGAAGTTCTTGAACAAAAAGGCATTATGCTTGAGCCGGAAGTAAAATTTATGTAGGTGTAATATGGATGTTTTAATTGTAACGGGAATGTCGGGAGCAGGTAAATCCAATGCTGTTAACGCTTTGGAGGACATCGGATATTTTTGTGCCGATAATATTCCTCCGAACCTGTTGCCTTCTTTTCTTGAAGAAATTAAGGACAATGTGGGTTCTGATAAGGTTGCCGTAGTTATTGATATGCGTGCGGGCTTGTCTTTTTCAAACATAATCAATGTTCTTGATGAAGTAAAGAAAAGCGATTATAATTTTAAAATGTTGTTTATAGATGCGGATGATGATGTTTTGGTGCGCAGATTTAAGGAAACGAGGCGTTTACATCCGCTTATAAGTAAGGATTCGACTCTTTCCGTTACTCAGGCGATAACTATGGAAAGAAAGTATCTTCAGCCTACGAAAAACATTGCGGATATTGTGATTGACAGCACAAATTTATCTGTTTCACAGCTTCGTAACAGAATTAAAGATACTTTTTTATCACGTCCCGAAGATTCGTTTGCCATTCACTTTATTTCTTTTGGCTACAAGTACGGTATTCCCCGTGACTGTGATTTCGTTTTCGACGTCAGAGGCTTGGTAAACCCTTACTATGTTCCCGAATTAAAAGACAAAACGGGGCTTGATGCACAAGTAAGAGACTTTGTTATGAAAGATGAAAACAGCCAAAAGTTTAAAAGGATACTCGAAGAATTTATTTTATTTATTTTGCCTCTTTCAAAAATAGAGGGCAAAAGTCAGATTGTTATAGGCTTTGGCTGTACGGGAGGTCATCACCGTTCTGTAACTTTTGCGGAAATTTTTAATGATTTTATGAATTCTTTAGGTTACAGAACGACAGTTAACCACAGAGATTGTATGAAATAAGCGGGAGGATTTTATGTCTTTTTCACAAGATGTAAAAAGTGAATTGGCATTGCTGACGGATTTGTCGGATTGTTGTATGAAAGCCGAAGCATACGGAATGTTGCTTTTCGGGAAATACTATTCACAATCGAGAATCGGTTTTTTTACAGAAAACAAAAACGTTGCCGATGCGTATGTAACATTTTGCAAGGAGTATTGTAAAGTAAAAACAAGAACCGTGCGGACAAAAGCCGGCAATTATTCTATTTCGATACCCTTGCAGAGCGATATTGT
Source organism: uncultured Eubacteriales bacterium (assembly GCA_964474295.1). Taxonomy (GTDB): domain Bacteria; phylum Bacillota; class Clostridia; order Oscillospirales; family Acutalibacteraceae; genus SIG575. The sequence goes on along the minus strand of CAYYRN010000047.1, from coordinate 6,106 downwards.
AAAAGTTATGAAATCTTTCGGGCAAAGCAGACAGAACATTACTTTGAGGATAAACAGAGCAAATTTTGAGGATGATTGCTGTTATGCATCTTTTTTAAGAGGTGTGTTCCTTTCTTGCGGCACAATTGCAGATCCGATGAAAAATTATCACCTTGAATTTGTTATACCGTTTTTAAAATTGACAAACGATTTCGCAACTCTTTTGGGTGATATGGGACTTTCACCGAAAATTGTCGAAAGAGGAAATGCGTATGTCGTTTATTTTAAAGACAGTGAAAATATCGAAGATTTTCTTACTATTATAGGTGCGGCATCAAGTTCGCTTGAACTTATGGGCGTTAAAATGATGAAGGATGTAAGAAACAGAATAAACAGAAAAGTTAATTTTGAAACGGCAAATATTTCAAGAACCGTCAATGCGGCAATGACACAGATTGCGGCAATAGAAAAAATCGAAAATACAAAAGGTCTGTCATGGCTTCCGGAACAACTCAGAGAAATAGCGTTAATCAGAAAAGAAAATCCCGATATGTCACTTGACGAAATTAAAAATGAATTGGGCGGCGAAATTTCACGTTCGGGGGTGAATCACAGGCTCAACAGGCTTATAAAAATTTCAAAAGAACTTGATTAAAGCCGAAAATTTATCAGCTATTGAAGGAGGCAGCAAATGGGTTTTACACATTTACATCTACACAGTGAATACAGTCTGCTTGACGGCGCTTGTAAGATTGATGAAGTGTTCAAACGTGCTGCCGAGTTGGGACAGACCGCTTTGGCAATTACCGACCACGGCGTAATGTACGGTGCGATAGATTTTTATAAAAAAGCAAAAGCTGCGGGTATAAAACCCATTATAGGCTGTGAGGTTTATGTTGCGGCGAGAAATCTTACGCAGAAAGAAAAAGGGTACGATTCCGAAAGATATCATCTTGTTTTGCTTTGCAAAAACGAGACGGGATATAAGAATTTGATTAAAATGGTTTCAGAAAGCTGGATTAACGGATTTTATGTGAAACCGAGAATTGATAAGTCTCTTCTTGAAAAATATCATGAGGGGCTTATTGCTTTGTCTGCGTGTCTTGCAGGCGAAATTCCGAGAGCTATTCTTGCCGATGACATCGATTACGCAATTGAAAAAGCCCTTTGGTATAAAAATCTTTTCGGTGAAGATTTTTATTTGGAAATACAGAACCATTCTTTAAAAGAAGAACTTCGTGTTATCAACGGTATGAGAGTTGTTTCCGAAAAAACCGGAATACCTCTTGTGGCAACCAACGATACGCATTATATAAAAAAGGAAGATGCAAAAATACAGGAGGTTCTGCTTTGCATTCAGACAAATAACACTGTCGGCACATCAACCGGTATGAGCTTTGAAACAGATGAGTTTTATTTAAAAAGCTATGAAGAAATGTGTCAGGCTTTTCCGTCGGATAGGGAAGCTGTCGAAATCACGGAAAAAATAGCAGAAAAGTGCAACCTCGATTTTGAATTCGGAAAAACCAAGCTTCCTCACTTTGAAGTGCCTGATAACCAAAATCATTTTGATTATTTTAAAAAGCTCTGTTATGACGGCTTATTGAACAGGTATGGAAAGGAATATCCTCCCGAATACGAAAAACGTCTTGCTTATGAGCTTGAAACTATCGAAAAAATGGGATATACGGATTATTACCTTATAGTCAATGATTTTATTTCGTATGCCAAAAAACACGGCATACCCGTAGGCCCCGGCAGAGGTTCGGGTGCAGGCTCGCTTGCGGCATATTGTATCGGAATAACCGGAATAGACCCGATGAAATACAATCTTATTTTTGAACGCTTTTTAAATCCCGAAAGAGTTACTATGCCTGATTTTGACGTTGATTTTTGTTATGTAAGACGAAGTCAGGTTATTGATTATGTTGTTGAAAAATATTCATCCGACCACGTTGCACAAATTGTAACTTTCGGTACTATGGCTGCCCGTGCGGCAATACGAGATGTCGGACGGGCTCTCGGTATGTCGTATGCCTCGGTTGACAGGGTTGCAAAGCTGATTCCCCGTGAGCTGAATATAACAATCGAGAACGCCTTAAAATCATCTCCCGAATTGGTAGAATTATATAATTCCGATGCTGAGGTTAAGAACCTTGTTGACACCGCTAAAAGTGTTGAGGGTATGCCGCGTCATGCATCCACTCATGCGGCGGGCGTGGTAATAACAAGAGAGCCTGTTGACAGCTACGTTCCTTTGGCACTTAACGATAATGCGATTGTAACGCAGTTTACAATGACAACTCTTGAGGAACTCGGACTTTTAAAAATAGATTTTCTCGGCTTGAGGTATCTTACGGTAATTGACGAAGCCGAAAAAGCCGTTAAGAAAAACAATCCGAATTTCGATATTGAAAAAATCGATTTGAGCGATAAACAGACATATGAGCTGTTTTCAAAGGGTCAGACCGACGGTGTGTTCCAGCTTGAATCGGGAGGAATGAAAAATGTCCTCGTCCAACTGAAACCGTGTTCGATAGAAGATATTATTGCGGTTATTTCGCTATACAGACCGGGGCCGATGAAATCTATTCCGACTTATATCGAAAACAGGCATAATCCGCAAAAAGTGAAGTATGCAACACCTCTTTTGAAAGATATTCTTGATGTTACCTACGGCTGCATAGTTTATCAAGAACAGGTTATGCAGATTTTCAGAACCTTAGCGGGATATTCGTTCGGAAGAGCCGATGTTGTAAGACGTGCCATGAGTAAGAAAAAGCATGATGTTATGGAGCGTGAAAGGCACAACTTTATTTACGGGCTTGTAGGCGAAGACGGAAGGGTTGAATGTACTGGTGCTGTGCAAAACGGTGTTGACGAAAAAACAGCAAACAGTATTTTCGATACAATGTCTGATTTTTCGCAATATGCTTTTAATAAATCGCACGCTGCCGCTTATGCTTTTTTGGCTTACAGAACGGCATATTTAAAATGCCATTATCCGAAGGAATATTTTTCTGCGCTTATCAGCAGTGTGCTTGATGATGCAGGTAAAATATCGGGATATATTGCCGAATGTAACCGTTTGGGCATTAAGATAATACCTCCCGATGTCAACAAGGGATATGAGGGTTTTACCGTAGACGGCAACGATATTCTTTTCGGTATGCTTGCTATTAAAAATCTCGGAAGAAATGCAATAAAAGCGATAGTAACGGAACGGGAGCTTAACGGAAAATTTGAATCTTTTCCGTCTTTTTGTTACAGAATGTACGGTAAGGATTTGAACAAAAGAGCTATAGAAGCATTGATATACAGCGGTGCGCTTGATGTGTTCGGATTAAAAAGACGGCAAATGATAACAATGCTTCCGAAAGTTCTTGTCGAAGCCGAAAACAACGGCAGAATGCGTGAAAGCGGACAGCTTGGACTTTTCGGTGACAATACCGAAATGTTTGAAGTTACGGTTCCCGATTTGGATGAGTATGAAATGTCGGACAAGCTCCGTTTTGAAAAAGAATATACGGGTATTTACATTTCCGGTCATCCGGTATCGAAATATAAGCAAGTCGCAAAAGCACTCGATGTTGACAGCATCGGTGAAATAATGAAAGAAACATCGCAGGAGAATGGGGATTATCTCGGAAAATATTGTGATAATACTCGTGTGAGTGTGTTGGCGATTGTGTCTTCGATAAAGAAAAAAACCACAAAAAATAATGAAACTATGGCTTTTGTCACCGTTGAAGACGAAACTGCCGGTATTGAGGCTATTGTTTTTGCCAAGCATTATGTTGATTTCGCAAATTTAATTTCGGTAGGTAATGTTATACTGATTTCGGGAAGACTTTCATTAAGGGAAGATGAGGATTGCAAACTCATTTGCGAAAGTATAAGCGAAGCACCGACACAGATAAAACCTTTATCCGTCAAGAAAAAAGAAAATAAGGGCATTTATTTCAGGCTTCCCGACAGCTCATGCGAGGCTTACAAAAAAATTCAAAATGTGCTTGACGTTTTTGACGGCAGCACGCCTGTTTATTATTATTTTACCGATGAAAGCAAGCTCGTCAGGCATCAAGGCAGGCTGTGCGATGTTAACGATTCAATGCTTCGTGAATTAAAAAGGATTATCGGGGACGAGAATGTCGGCATAAAATAAACTATGTACAATTGTTATTAAAAAATAGAAAAATTTGCAAAAAAGACTTGAACTTTGTCGCATATTAGTTTATCATATTAGCAAATAATTTTTTACCAAGGGGACTTATATAATGAAAACTATCGGTGTATTGACAAGCGGCGGCGACGCACCCGGTATGAATGCTTGTATTCGTGCTGTTGTGAGAACGGCATGTGAAAAAGGTATGAATGTTTACGGTATTAACCGTGGCTGGAACGGACTTATGGAAGACGATATGTACGAAATGGATTTAAGAAGCGTTTCCGATATCATCAACCGAGGCGGTACAATACTTTATTCCGCAAGAAGTCTTGCTTTTAAAACAGAAGAGGGTATGCAGGCTGCTATTGATGTTTGCAATAAAAAAGGCATAGAAGGCATTGTTGTAATCGGAGGAGACGGCTCTTTCAGAGGCGCAAGAGATTTATCTCTCAGAGGTATTCCCTGTATCGGTGTTCCCGGAACAATTGACAATGACATTGCCTGCACCGATTATACAATCGGCTTTGATACATGTCTTAACACGATTATGCAAACGGTTGACAGAATCCGTGATACGTCTGAATCTCATGACAGATGCACAGTTGTCGAGGTTATGGGCAGAAGTGCGGGCTATCTTGCACTTGAGGGCGGTATAGCGGTAGGAGCAACATATATTATTGTTCCCGAAAAGCCTTATGACCTTACTGACGTTATCAAGAGAATGAAAAAGACTCTCAAAACAGGCAAAAGACATTTTGTGATTATTGTTGCCGAGGGTATAGGCGGGGTTGCAAATCTCGCAAAGAGAATCGAAGAAGAAACAGGCGTTGAGTGCCGTTCCTCCGTTCTCGGCCATATTCAACGTGGCGGTTCTCCTACTGTTCGTGACAGAGTTACGGCAAGCATTATGGGCAATAAAGCCGTTAAGCTTCTTATGGAAGGTGTTGGAAACCGTGTGATTGCGGTTAAAGATGATAAAATTGTCGATTATGATATTTTTGAAGCACTTCAAATGAAGAAAACCCTTAATGACGATTATTATCAAATCGCTCACGAAATTTCAATCTGATTTTAAAGCTTTTTCGCTCCCTTGCATTGCAGGGGAGCTTTAGTCTGCCGAAAAAGTCCAGCGAAAGCCGGGCTTTTGTCATATATGTGGGATAATGTAAACTGTAATAAAAATGTTGAAAAAAAGAGAAGTTTTAATGCAGGGAACGATGGAAAATCGTAAGCTTTCCGCAGGCTCTTATGTAAAAGAAACTGTTGACGGCCGAGAAAAAACAGTGTATTATAATTATAATGTAAAAAACAATGTCGAAAAAATTTGCTTTTACAATGTTTGTCCTGCCGTTTTTCGGCATAGAGTTAGAGCCTATTGAATATGAGGCTAAATATGTATGAAGAAAGGTGAATTTTGTATGTTAGAATTTAACGGATATATTTCAGGTGCATCTGAAAAATGGTGTTATAAGGAAAATTGTATTTTCATAATTAAACTGTTTTTGTGTTGTTCAATTTTGATATTGCCGGGAATGTTAGGTATAGGAATAATAACGCGTCTGTGGCTGGTTTTCGATATATACGGCACTGCATCTATTGTTACTCCGTTGCTTATAATTATTTATAAAAGCAAAAACAGGAAAGCGACAACACCAAAAAGAATTTTTACAGATGGGGAAATCATCACGTGTATAACCGATATAAATGCGGAAACACATTACATAAAAGATGTCAAGCTTTTAAAAGATCATGGTGAGTTTTACGAATTGGTTTTCCCTTTTGACAAAGGCAGTAAAAACTTTGTTTGTCAAAAGAATTTGCTTGTGGGCGGTACACTTGAAGATTTTGAAATGATATTTAAAAAGAACAATATTTCGATTTGCAGAGATGAACAAGTCGGCAGTTGTTATACCTATATATAGTTGATGAGTATGCTTCTACTTGTGAACATCCTTGAGC
>CAYYRN010000046.1:0-12921 GCA_964474295.1 uncultured Eubacteriales bacterium | reverse complement strand
TGCGGAACGGTTGAAAAAGAAATTCTTACCGACTTGGTACTTGAATTTTGCCGTATCGTAAAAGCGGGCGGTTTTGAACCTATGATTTACACAAATCGCAATTACCTAAAGAATAAATTAAACGCCGAACGTATAAGCGGCATTCCTCTGTGGCGTGCACATTGGCTGTCCGGTAACGTCACCCCCTCCGACGCACCGACGGACTATGCAAAAGATATGAAGTTATGGCAGTGGGGAGCGGAAAAAGTAGATGGTATTACGGGAGAGGTTGACGCTAACTTCGGCTACTTTGACGAGACAGAACCTAAAAAAATATCCAAAGCCAAACGTGACCTTATTCTAAAACGCAAGCTGAAAAGGCTCGGAATAAGTACGAAATGAAAAAAGATAAAAAATCCAAAAAAGAGTTTTCCAAAATAGCGATAGTCGCACTTACGTCACTTTGGATAACAGCGGGAATATTCGGACTTATCCTTAATATCGCCTGCTTCATCTTATACGGTGAACTTGACGGACTTGATGCTTTATATTCGTTTATAGGAGCACCGATGAGCTGCGGGCTTGTAGGATATTTCATAAAAGCCGCAATCGAGAACCGTGAGAAAATAAAAAGTTCCGTTAAAAACGAAACTTCGACGTTTATCGGCGGCAACCGTGCCGAATAAAAAAGAAAGGAAAAATAAAAATGGAAGAAATAGTATCTATGGCAACAAGTTTGATAATTAAACTTATAATAGCCGGTGCTACCGCGCTTATAACTTATTACATAATACCGTATCTGAAAGAAAAGAACCTCTACGATACCGTATCAAAACTCGTAAAAGCGGCGGAAAAGCTTGCTCAAAGCAACCAGATTGATAAAGATAAAAAGAAAGACTACGTTATTGATTTGCTTGCAAAAAAAGGTATTGAAATTACACCTTTGATTGACGCTATGATTGAAGCCGCCGTTACCGAACTTGACTTGGCTATGAATGCATAATTCCCCACTATAAAAAAGGAGAGCTTAAAGCTCTCCTTTTATCCGTTTATTTCGGGATTGTCCGTGCGTCCAAGCAAATAATCTACCGAACAATCCAAGTAATCCGCTATGCGCAAGATTTTATCGCACGATGGAGAAGTTGAACGTTTTTCAAGATCGTAAATAAAACTCTTTGTCAATTTACAATCAGAAAGTAACGTCGATATCGTTATACCTTTTTCTTTGCACAACACTTTAAGCGTTTGAGCAATTTGAATGTTTTGCACAATAACCTGCCTCGCTTTCTGTGCAACACCACAAATTACGTATTTTTTCCGCAAAATGTATTGATTTACGGAAATTTCCGTGATATAATATAACCGTGGTTAAGATATAACAAAAAACTAATCACGGAAAAAGTTCGATAACAAGCAAATCGGAGGGACACCCTCCGATTAAAGAATACCACGGTTTTTGCACATTGTCAACACAAAAACGGCGTTATATTGCGTATTAAAACTCCGTTTGGCTGTCGCTGATTTTATTTTTATATTGACGGCAGCACAAAAATAAAAAAGGAGAGCCGACCGCTCTCCTTTTTCTGTCTCGCACTTACTATTTGAGAAAATCCCCTTTTCTGTGTTGAGATTGTCCTTTCTTAATAGTTGTTTATGAATTTTTAAGGGAATATATCAGTTTCGGGCAAGAAAATCCGCAATTGTATCGCTAAAATGCAACAGTGACAAATGTAAGCGATTACAATCGTCAACAAGTTTTTCAAGCACGGATTTGTCAACGCTCAAATCGTGAAACGAAGCGACAATGCTTGCACTGCCATCGGCTTGCGAATCCGCATAAGCCACGATTCCGTATGATATACGTTCTCCGTTTTCAAAAAAATATTTTTCTTCCGAAAGACCGTACCTGATATCCTGCGTATCGTCCTTAAAACTAATTTCACTTTGTGTCAATTGCAATTTCTCTCCTAAAATGTTTTCAAATTTATGTCTCATAATGATGTTTCCATCCCAACACAGACGAAAATGTCAGGAATAAAACACAACTATGCCTTAATCAACACATATTAACGATTACTTAGTCTCTCTTCAAACATTTTAGTAACAAATGCAAGTAATAAATCGGGTATTGCCACATAAACGGCATACGGCGTTTTAGTGCAATTCGCCTCAAAAAGATAAGAAAAGAAGCAGTTTATTGTTAAAACACAACAACAAACTGCTTCTTTTCTTTTTTGGCGGAGAAGGAGAGATTTGAAAAGGCACAGTATATTGTGGTTATTCCTTTGGCTTTTATGCCACATATTGTATATTTTGTTTTTTAGTAACTTTTCGGTAACTTTATCCTATTTTCTTTATAATTGACATTTTATCCGCTTCATACATATGACCGTAGGTTTTCGTAACCTGCTGTACGGTATCGCCGATAAGGTCGGCAACGACCGTAAGATTGGCTCCCAGATGAATAAGCATCGAAACGAATGAATGTCTCAAATCATGTATACGTATTATCTTAACTCCCGACAGTCGGCAATATCTTTGAAAAGCCCGTGCAACCGTATTTTCCGAAAGCGGCGAATCGCCGCCGAAGAAAAAACGTCCTTCGGCCTTGTATTGTTTCAACTCGGCTTGCACGGTTTCGCAAACCGGAATTGTTTGCACCTTATCGGTTTTAGCAGACGTTATTTTGTAAGAGCTGCCATCCAAAGTTTTGCGTGTAAGCGATTTATCTATCGTTATGCGCTCTTCCGAAACGTCGGCAGGCGTTAAAGCAAACAGCTCTCCCTTTCTTCTGCCGGTAAAGAACATCAAAGTGAACAAGCAGTGATACGTCGGGTCATCAACCACCGATATAAAACGCTCAAACTCTTCCCTGTCCCATATCTCCATTTTCTTTTGCGGTGCACGTTTCTTGGGAACGTCTATGTCCGACATATGGTTTTTGTATCCGTATCGGCTCTCGCACCACGTAAGAAACGAAGAAAAATGCCTTCGCGCTTTTATCAGATAATTATACGAAAAAAATTCGCCGGTGCGCTTGTTTTTCGACGTCCACAGTTCATCTTGCCAACGGTACAGTTCTTCCTTTGTCAGAACGGATATCTTCTCGTTCTCATATTTAGGCAATACGAAAAGCCTGTACACGTTTCTTTTATCATAAATGGAACTATCCTTATTTTGATTTCCGAGTGTCGCAAGATATTGACGTATAAGCTCTCCGACAGTCGGCACGGATTTTTCCGGATTTTTCTTTTTTAACGGATTGTTTTTTACCAGCTCGCAATGCTTGGTAATAAACTCCGCATACCCCTCTTTGGCAAGTGCTTTCGTCGTAAAACCGGAAAGCTTTTTTTGCTTTTCCTCGCCGTTAAGAGTCACTATGCGAAACACAACGTCGTACACACGACCGTGTTTTTTGGTCTGTCGCTCCTGAATACTATATTTAGTGGATAAAATATAATATTCCGACATATTCTACCCCGTCTTTCTTTTGAGATTCATACATAATAACAGCCCCCATAATTCAATTTATTATGTAATAATTACAGTAAATCGCTTCAAGGATTGCAAATCATACACGGCTCGTATATCTTTTCAGCTTCCTGTTTGGATATTTTTATTGCATCACCGGAATAAATACAACCTTCTTTATGGTATTTCGTTCCTGTTACCGTAACATACACAAACACGGTTTCCGTTTCTTCGGCAAACCGCACGCTACCGTACAAGTCCAAATCAACCAAAGATGCTCTTCCTATAAACAGAACATGCAAAAAGGCAAGCATACACAAAACAAGCGCAGCTATCGCCAATATCAAATTAACTGCTCTCAATATTCGGCGATTACTGTAATGCAAAAACTTATACGCGAATACTTCTGCGTCATTTTCGTTTCTTCGATTATCAAGTGTATGAGCTTTATCTATATCCAAATGACCAAGCAATATATGACCGCATTCATGCAAAAGAGAGTACAGCTTATCGTTTGTATGCATTGTGTCATCAATAAATACTATCTTAACAGTCCCGCAAACCGTAAAAGCCTTTGCTTTATCGGGCGGGATACCGTACATCCTCAAAAGCTCGTCTCCCTCTTCTGTGTGGAAAAAGACGACGGAATATCCGTGACGCTCTAAGAACTTAATCAGCTCGGAAACGTTGACCTTACCTTTGACTGCTTTATAAAGCTTCTTGATCTGTCTTTCAATATTGTTCATAATGTCCTCTGCTTATGAGGACTGTTATTATGACTTAGTTAAAGTGTCGTACTGTTTTTTCTCTTGGCGGCTTTGTTGATTGTGCCGCCCTCTGCCGCAATACCGCTGTATCTGTACAAAGCAGATATATTATCGTCGGTTCTTTCGGTTTCGGCGTTTTCCAGCATATGTTCCATACGACCTATCACTTTGTTCTTTTCGCTTTCGGGCAATTTATCAAACAAAGCTATCACTTCGTTAAAAGCGGCGGAATTTGCCACATCAGAACGACCGAGAAGGTAGTCGACGGAGCAATCCAAACAGTCTGCTATACGGGCAAGGGAAAAACACGAAATCCCCTTTTTATCTGATATTTGACTAACCGTATTGATACTCAAACCGCATTCTACCAACATATCGCTGATCAGTACGTTTTTAATTTTAGCTTGATTTTTAATACGTTGCTTTAATTCTTGTGCGTTATACATATTTTTTCAGTTCCCTTTTTGTGCAACATCACGTTTTCAAGAATTTTCGTGATTTTGTATTGAAAATCAAGAAATTTCGTGTTATAATATAACCGTGGTTAAGCTAAAGCAACACAACATGTATCGCTAACAGCTTCTCCTATGTCCAAAGAATAGCACTTTTTATACATTTTGTCAAGCACAAGGTTAAAAAGTGTCAAATAACCGATATACGAAAGCAATATTGTCAACTTTCAAAAAAATCATACTGAGGAGGTAATGTGATGACTTACCAAAGACGCGAAGAAATTTTTTCAAAAGAAGCAATAAGCACACCGGAAATGGCAGAACTGCTCGGTGTGTCTCTTTCCGAGGCTTCCGTAAAAATCGGTAATATGAAGCGAAAGGTCGGCGACAGGCTCGGAATTAAAGGAAGAATACATATCCAAGATTACTTAGAAGCTTGCCGTATAACCGAATTGGAAAGATACAGAAACATTCAGCCGGACAGCACCGACGATGTCAAATCATGCCGAACGGTATGTATATAGTGCCGTACAACAGTATTTCACTTATTCACGTTAGGATTGTCGGTACGTCCGAGTAAATAATCAACCGAACAGTCTAAATAATCCGCTATACGTGCAAGGCTATATGACGCCATACCTTTTTTATCGTTTATTTGACGAATGGCGTTCACTCCTAAACCGCATTCAACAATAAGTTTTTCCATGCTTACTTTCTGCGCTTTGCACAAAAGCTTTATTCGTTGTTTTGTTTCTTGTGCATTATACATAAATTAACGTCTCCTTTTTTGTATACGTAAACAAAACAACGTAATTTCGTTGAAATCACTTGAAATCAACGAAAAATCGTTGTATAATATAACCGTGGTTAAGATATAACAAAAAACTAATCACGGAAAGGAATTTTAGCAATGAGTAAAAAGAAGCACAGCGATAAGAACGATACTCTGACTAAGGCACTCGTTCTTATCACCGCTATTCTTAATCTCATAAAAGCCGTTGCTGAGTTATTCAACCGCTGGCTGAAATGAGTTAGCAGAGGGACATCCCCTCTGCTCTGAGAATAACACTTTTTTTGCTTATTGTCAATATATGAAAGGTGTGAATACTATGCTGTTTTCCGTCATCAATTTATGCTCCGCCGTAGCAAATCTCGTTTTAATTATCCTGATATTAAAGGGGTGGCACGAATGAACACCGGTGAAATAATACGCCAATTGAGAACCGATTCCGGAATATCTCAACGCGAACTTGCCTGCGAACTTGAAATATCTCAATCAATGCTGGCTCAAATCGAACGCGGAACAAAAATTCTTACGGTACCGCTTGCAAAAAAGCTTTCGGAAATACTCGGATGTACAATTCAGGATTTATGTTAAGGAGGCACCGTATGCGTTATTCACCTAAAAAGCTAAATCAAATAGAAATAGCGATAACCGCATTAAGAATTGCTTCGTTAATATCGCTTATATTTGCGGTTTCGTTTGCAGTCTACCTTTTTTCTCCCGAAACTTGCTCACCCACCGTCGCCGTATGGTTTACGGTTACACTTGTGGGCACAGAGTTATGCCGCAACGTTGCATACGCAATACGCAAATACTATTTCAGATAAGCAACCGAAAACAAAAAAGCCCCGCCGTCGAACAAGGCTTTCAAGTAAGGCGTAATTACATCTCTTCTTTGACGTACTCCATAATGTCGCCGGGTTGACAATCTAAAGCAACACAAATTCTCTCGCAAAAGAAAGGAGTAAAACAAAAATGGAAAAATGCAAATGCAACGAATGCAAATCTTTATTTGACAGCGACCAAATTAAAACAGAGCGTGACTGGGTGGGGATGTGCGGAGATATTCCCGCATATCAGGACTTGGGAGTTTGCCCGGTATGCGGCAGCTCAAATCTCGAAGATGCATATGAATGTCCGAAATGCGGGCAATATTTCACCGCAGATGAAATGCTATACGACATATGCGACAAATGCATTGACAGCTTCAGATACGACGTCGAAACGTGCGAAAAGATAGCCGAAGGCGAAACAGAAGATGTTGAAATAAATCTGTTTCTTGCCTCGATATTCGATCCTGACGAAATCAATGCGATTCTGCGCGATTATATGCATATGAACATGGATGAAATCGACTGTTCAAAATTCATTAACGAAGACAAATATTGGTTTGCGGAAAAAATCGAAAATTTAATAAGAGAGGAAAACGAAAATGCTTTCAAACGAGTGTAAAAAAGGAAAAGAGCCGGCCTGCGGCAACAGATCGACCCTTCAAAAAAATTTAGAAAAATCTAAACCCGATAGTATTATACACCTAAATAACAATCCTGTCAAGTTAAAAAACGATATCGAAAAGCTTCTTACAGTTATTCCATACGGCGAAAAAAACGCAATAGGACGCAAAGAGCTTTGCCGATTGCTCAATGTACACGACCGTTATTTGCGGGAACTTATAGAGCAAGCAAGACGCAACGGTGCAATTATAATCAATCGTCAAAACGGACACGGCTATTACGTATCAAACGACACATCGGAAATATTGCGACAATACAAAAGCGACCGTTCAAGAGCGTTGAGCATACTTGCACGGTGTAAACATATGCGAAAAAAACTTATCGAATCGGGGTGTAAAATAGATGGCTAATTTTGAAACGGGGATATCCGGATATATCGTGGGACAAGCTACCGTCAAGACATTCTTTCCGATAGATTGGAAAGGTAATGCGGAAATAGCCTGTAAGCACTGCAATTACTTTGTAAGAGCGACATTACGTTGCGGACTCACACAGCAAATAGTAAATTACCCCGACAAATACGTCGGAGACTGCTGCCCGCTTGAATCGGAAGGCGAATACGAGGTGAAAAGCAAATGAAATTCAGGGATTTAAGAGCAGATGAAATAAAGTGCCGTATTCAAAGCGTAAAGCCTAACGGTATCGTATTATTGCTTTACAAAGACGCACGTTGCGATATGGATATTCTCGATGAAACGGTCGGAAGCGAAAATTGGCAACGTGAACATTACGACTGCAAGGGCAATCTTTTCTGCCGTGTCGGCATCAACGTAAACTATAACGTTGAAAATGCGCCTCCCGATTTTGTTTTCAAATCGGACTGCGGAACCGAAAGCAATACCGATGCCGAAAAAGGCGAAGCGTCGGACAGTTTCAAGCGTGCCTGCGTATGTTGGGGTATCGGAAGAGAGCTTTATACCGCACCGTTCATCCGGATACCGTCAGATAAATGCAATATACAAAACGGCAAATGCTACGACCGTTTCAGCGTTGAAAAAATCAAAATCGAAAACAAGAAAATAGTGGGTCTTTCGATTTTGAACGACAGTATAAGGTCAAACAACGTAAAGGACAAGCGTGTATTTGTCCTTATTCCGAAAAATAATTAAGCCGGTAGGCAGATTGGAGATATAAAAATGGCAAATTTGAACAAAGCGATACTTATAGGCAGACTTACCGCAGACCCGGAGCTAAGGCAAACACCGACCGGTGTAAACGTTACCTCTTTCACGGTAGCCGTTGACAGGCGCGGAAAATCGGGAGAGGATAAACAGACGGACTTTATCCCTTGCGTTGCCTGGAGAACTACCGCCGATTTCATAGCACGGTATTTCAAAAAAGGCAACAGCATAGGATTATGCGGTCAAATTCAGGTACGCAGTTATAACGACCGTAACGGCACAAAAAAATATGCTACCGAAGTAATATGCGACGAAGCGTTCTTTGTCGAAAGCAAATCCGCACAACCGGCAACGAACGTTAATCCGGCGGAAGCATACGTGCCCGAAGCATATACGTCCGCACCAAGCTTTGAAGACGTCACTTCAGAACCCGATTTGCCGTTTTAATCGGCTTCGAAGGAAGGCGAAAAAATGGCTGAACGCAGAATGTTTTCAAAAAACGTAATAGACACAGACCTTTTCCTTGACTTACCGCTTTCAGCTCAAGCATTATACTTTCATTTAGGATTACACGCCGATGACGAGGGATTTGTGGGTAATCCTAAAAAAATTCAAAAAATGCTCGGTGCAAGTGACGATGATTTCAAGCTTTTAATAGTCAAACAGCTCATCATCTGTTTCGACAGCGGAGTGATAGCGATTTGCGATTGGAAAATACACAATTATATTCCGAAAGATCGTTTCAAAAAAACAACGTTTTTGACTGAGAAAAAAAGCCTGTATACAGCTTGTATACAGACTGTATACAAATCGGATACGCAGGTTAGGGTAGGTAAGGATAGGATAGATAAGGATATATCTACAACTACAACAACAGCCGACACGGAGGCAAAGAAAGAACGCACAACAGCTCCGACGTATACGGAAATTGCAATGTATATGAAAAACGAGCTTTGTATTGACAACGCTTCAAAGGAAGCGGAAAAATTTCAAGCGTATAACGAACTGTTGAATTGGAGCTGTCTGCCGAACTGGAAAGCCGCCGCTCATCTTTGGTGTTCGAGAATAGGAGAAAAGAAATAAGATGTATCAACCGACTAAAGTAACATTGGCGGCATTAAAGCGGTTCCCCGCTCTGTACAAGCTTCAGGCACGGCAAATAATCGAATACGAGTGCCGCAAGGCTGTAAGCACAACAGCAGATTGCTTTATTATCGCTTCACTGCTTGCCTTAATAGAAGAATTTGACTTCGGCACGGCGAAAAATGCCACAAGACTTCAACGTTTTACGGCAAAATTGCAAAGCATTATAGACAGCGGTGCAGATAATTACGATGATGCCGTAAAGCAAGGACTGTTAAACAGACTTCACGCTCACGGAGTGGAATACAATGCGCACGATTACCGCAAAACAATATAACACACGTCTTGCCGGTGCCCGCTCAAAGGCTGCCGGCGCACAGTTTGAAAACGAAGTGCTTGCTGCTTTGCGATATTACGAAAAGCAAGGAACGGTCAAAGCGGATAAAACGCCCGAACCGATGAAAACGTTAAGCGGGGCTGATTCATACGGGCATTTCAAGGCTTGCTTTACGAAGAAAGCACAAGCGGATTTCAGCGGAACTATGAAAGGCGGCAGGGCTGTACGTTTTGAAGCAAAGCAAACGTCGAAAGACCGCTTTGAACGCAGTCGTCTTAGCGACGAGCAAATGAACGATTTAAGAGAACACTGTAAATTAGGTGCGCTCTGCTTCGTAATACTGTGTTTCACTTCAAGCACGCATAACAGTTACTACCGCATTCCATTCGGCATATGGGACAATATGAAAAGCATATTCGGCAAACAGTACGTTAAAGAAAGCGACTTGGAACAATACCGCATACTTTACATGCAAGGCAT
The DNA here is from genome assembly GCA_964474295.1 of uncultured Eubacteriales bacterium. Classification (GTDB taxonomy): domain Bacteria; phylum Bacillota; class Clostridia; order Oscillospirales; family Acutalibacteraceae; genus SIG575. The sequence goes on along the minus strand of CAYYRN010000046.1, from coordinate 2,933 downwards.
AATCCGTTTGTTTATGCAGGAAGAAGGTGATACAAAATGACACTTTCGGAATTATCTCAACTTTACTACTTGAAACGGGAAATCGAACTTGATAAACAAAGACTGGCGGAGCTTCGCTCAAAGCTTTACTCTCCTTTTGCTCCCGTTTTGTCCAATACGCCGAAATCACCCTGTCGCTCTCCGCACAAGCTTGAAAACGATACGGTTATAGCGAATGAGCTGGAACAGCTTATTCGGCAAAAAATAGAACGCTGTAACGCAGAACGACTGAAGCTGGAAAAATACATTGAAACAATTTCGGATTCAATGACACGGCAAATATTTACTCTGCGTTTTATAAGCGGGTTGACTTGGCAAGCGGTGGCAATGAAAATCGGCGGAAACAATACCGCCGACAGTGTTCGTATGATATGCTTTAGGTATCTGTCAAGAGCAATGTAGTTTATAGCTTGAGTTGAGAGTTGAGAGTAATGCAATTTATAAGGGAAAAAACAAGGCGGATTATTCCGCCTTGTTTTTTATTATTATGCACTGCTTTTGCGCCTTGAAATTTTGCGTACAAGCGATTTTCAAGTTATTCGTATCCTTTTATCGGCGACATCTCAAAATCTAACCGCGCAAAGAATTTCGAGCTCTGAAAGGGTAGTATATGCAATTGGATACCGTAAGCCAAAGCTTCTGCTTCGTTTTCACTTTTTCTTTTATCAAGCATATAGCTGTTGCTGTCCAAATGACCGAGTACCATAGATTTAAGCGTCTTAAGCTCTCTTACTTTGCTAATCATTTCATTTGATGACATTTCTTAATCCTCCATTATTTTTCTCTTGTTTTTTTGCCTTACTTGTGTTACAATGGAGGCGGTCGGGGAAGTAAGGCTTCCCCCGACTGCCTTTAGGTTAGTGATTGGCTCGCTTTGCACGGCACAGCCAATCACTTTTTATTACTCATTGTCTATTATGCGTTTTACGCTTTCACGAAGTTCTTCAAGCGTTTCGCACTTTTCAATGAGTTCAAGTATTGCTTTAAGCAATGCTTGTGTTGTGCTCATTTCGTCCATTTCCTCACTTCCTTTCCTAAAGAGGCTTTCCGCCTCTGCCTTACGAGTATAGTATAACACTACTTGCATAATTAGTCAATAGACTTAAGATAAATTTGTATACTTGCATAATTATTGCGAGTAGTATTTATTTATTTTTGCTAATTGCGCAAGTATATAAAATGTGATATAATGTGTAAAAACGGAGGTAGGTTATGGCGGTAAGTAAAAAGCAACAAGCTTGCGTTAGGCGTTATAATGAAAAAGCATATGACCGTATAGGTATTGTTGTTAAAAAAGGCAACAAAGACAAAATCAAATTACACGCCGAGCAGTGCGGAGAAAGCACAAATTCTTTTATAAACAGAGCTATTGACGAAACAATCGCAAGAGATGAAAATAAAAACAAGGCGGAATAATCCGCCTTGTTTTTTTGCAAATTACTTTCAATCCTCGCCAAGATATTCCTTTATCGCATTACGGATAAATTCGGACTTACCGATGCCGTCCGTTTTCAGCTTTTCTTCCCAAAGTGCGACAAGCTCTTTCGGAAGGTCTGCTACTACTCTTTTGTAAACCTTGTTTTTGTAACGCTGAATAACTTTTGCCGACGTATTGCTTGCCATTTCAAATAATCCTCCAAATCGTCAAAATCAGGTTAATAACGGATAAAATCAACGCCGTCACGGAAATCGCCATAGTTAAATTTTTCATTGACTTTCAGAAGCGAATACGATATAATATAATTGCCCCGAAGGGCGAGGGGATTATCTCCCCTCACTTAACAGCCTTATTATTAAGGCTATTAAGTTTATTGTTGCGGTGACAAAGTTGATTATGGCAGCTTTGTCACTTTTTTTGTTTCGCTTCACTTTTTCACCTCACTTTCTGTATATATTATAGCATATTTGTACACATATGTCAATGGTTTTCGGGGAAATTTTTCCGAAATTATAAAAATAAAAACAAGGCGGAATAATCCGCCTTGTTTTTTCGTTTCTTTTTACAACCTTAAATTTCACGCGCAAATGGTTTTTTCACCTTTGTTAATATATTTAATTAAAAACATACTAAATTCGCTTCACGCAAGAAATTTCGGCGTCTGAGAGGGGCTCGAACGCAATTGCTCAACTTGTCCCATAGCCGTACTTTATAATTAAGCGCACCGTATGCAAAAGCTTCAGCCTCATTTTCGTTCTTTCTTTTGTCAAGCATATAACCGTTACTCTCTAAATGACCGAGCATTATATGTCCGCATTCATGCAAAATCGAATACAACTTATCGCTTGCGTGCAAATTATTGTCGACAAACACAATCTTCAACGATCCACAAACAGTAAATGCTCTTGTTTTATTAGGCAAAATACCATATATCTTCAAAAGTTCATCACCTTCCTCGGTGTGAAAGAAAACAATAGCATATCCACGACGTTTTAAGCAAGCCGCAAGGGCAGGAATAGTTACTGTCCCGTTAATTTCCCTGTAAAGTAATTTGACATTTCGTTTTACGTTATCAATCATTTTTCGTATTCTCCTCTGACCATCTGTCTTGGTTTTTCTCTAACCACCTGTCTTGATTAGCCATTTCCAATATTGCCTCATAGTGTGTCTTCCCGAAGTGATGTCCTTTTTCTTCGCTTTTAACAATTGCGTTTGCGTAATGCTCTAATTCATCAAGTGACAGTTTAGAGCATAAATCGTTAAGTTGGTCGTCGCTCAAAAACAATTTGCCTTTGCCAAGCGTTCCTTTAACCAATTTCAACTGCTGACTTTCTGTATTAGAAAGAGAGAAAGAATTATTGTAATTAGTATTATGTAATAAGTAATTAGTAGTTGAACGGGTGTTCAACGGGTGTTCAACAAAAGTGTCATTTGCATTGCTTTTTTGCTTTTTGTT
>CAYYRN010000045.1:7177-13153 GCA_964474295.1 uncultured Eubacteriales bacterium | reverse complement strand
CGGGAGACAATCTTATTAAGAATCGGGTAGGGGACTTCTTCAACGGTTGCTGTCATAGCATCTTTTGTGTTAACGGCTCTTATAATTGCCGGCCAGCCTTCATAACGGCTTTCGTCTTTTACGCCAACGCTTTTCATATCGGGTACAACAATAAAATACTGCCATACTTTGCCTGCAAGACCTGCAATATCAAATTCTTCACGAAGAATTGCATCGGCCTCACGAAGTGCGTGAAGGCGGTCACGGGTAATTGCACCGAGGCAGCGAACACCGAGTCCGGGACCGGGGAACGGCTGGCGATAAACCATTTTATGCGGAAGTCCGAGAGCTTCACCGACAACTCTTACCTCATCTTTGAAGAGGAGTTTTATGGGTTCAACAAGCTCCATATCCATTTTTTCGGGAAGTCCGCCGACGTTATGGTGCGATTTGACTGCTTTTTTACCTTCTGCCTGCTTGATGCTTTCGAGAATATCGGGGTAAATAGTACCCTGTGCAAGATAAGAAATTCCGTCGAGCTTTGCGGCTTCTTCATCGAAAACTTCGATAAATTCTTTGCCGATTATTTTACGCTTGCTTTCCGGATCGCTTACCCCTGCAAGCAAATCAAGGAAACGATCTGTTGCATCAACATAAATGAGGTTTGCATCGAGGTTCTTACCGAAAACTTCAATAACCTGCTCGCTTTCGCCCTTACGCATAAGTCCGTGATTGACGTGAACACAAACGAGCTGTTTGCCGATTGCCTTTATAAGTAAAGCGGCAACAACCGAAGAATCCACACCTCCGGAAAGTGCGAGAAGAACTTTTTTATCTCCGACTTGAGTGCGGATTTCCTTTATCTGTTCTTCGATAAAAGCATCTGCGAGTTCTTTTGTTGTAATTCTCTGCATTGATTCGGGACGTACATTACTTTGCATAAACATTCCTCCGTTATGTTGATTTTATGTTTTTTATTATATACCTATATTTTAAAAAAAGCAAGAATTAATTTGTTCATCGCAAAATGCAATGAAGATGTAAAATTTGACAATATTATTTACCTTAGATAACCAAAAAATATAAATTCTTCATAAAAAATCTTGCTTTAAATATTGAAAATCATTCTGTTTTGTGATAAAGTTTTATTATATTAAATAAACAGATGCTAACAACGGAATAAAATTTCGTACAAAAATACAATGCCGTTTTTTACGTTTTTAAAATATCTCTCAATAAGGTTACAATCGGGCAAAGCCCGAATGAAAGGAGAAATATAAATGAACGAAAAATTATTGGCACTCGGCAAAAAAATCCTTGCGGTATTACTGTCTGTTTTGATTCCGCTATTGTCCGTCGTTATTTCATTTGACCCGTTTGCAAAATATGAAAGCGATGTGAAAGCGGCTCTTGAAAAATCCGGCGGTGTAATTAAAGGAATTTGCCATGCCGACCCGGATTATGATTTGCTTCATGAAGCCGGTATCGAATGGACGAGAAAAGACGTACCGTTCCTTTACGACAGCGAGGGCAACATCAGCCAAAGCTATCTTAATTGGAAAGCCGAAATGAAAGCTTATGCCGATAACGGCATAAAAATCTTTTGTGTAACACCGTACCCTTACAAATTTATTAACTACGGACTTGACCCCCGTGAGCCCGAAAACCGTGAGGCTATACAGAAGATAGCGGAATATTATGTAAAAGACCTTGAGGGCATTGTGGGTGCTTTCCAGGTAACAAACGAAATGGGTATTGATAGGTTTACATATCCTTTGACAATTGACGAAGCAGCCGAATTTATCGGTATGCAGCTTGAAGTTATGTATCCGCTTTGTCAGGAAAGGAACATACTTGTAGGTTACAACATTGCAGATGTGACCTTGCCTTTTAAACTGCTTAAATGGAATGATTATCTTGATTATGTAGGTCTTGATTTGTACCTCGGCTGTTTTGAGGATGTTATACATGAAATTGATACTTACACCGCACTTGCAGGTCTTGTACATCACGTTACGGGCAAGCCGATTATCTACTGCGAGTTTGGATATATCGGATACGGCGAGCCGAAAACAGAGAGCGAAAAGGTTGAGATTTTGAAGAAATACGGCTACAACAGTGAGGCGGAAGCCACAGCGGATATGGATAACTTTATCCAAAAGCTTCCTGAAGATATGAAAGAAGAAATTCTTGAAATTTATCCCGACTACACAGCCGAGCAGTATGCCGACGTTATTTTCAGAGGTGAATATATGAACCACTTTTACACCTCCCTGCCGGATGGCTATTACTTGGACGGATATTCTCACACTCCCGAAGGGCAAGCTAAATTCTTTGCCGACCTTATTCCTAAACTTCTGTCAAAGGATTATATTATCGGCACGATTATTTATATGTGGTCGGACAGCGATTCCTGTTACGTTTGCGGACAGTCCGATTGCCCCGTTGAAACGGGCTGGGGCTTGGTTGACGGTCAAGGCAATCCCAAACCGTCTTTCTATGCCGTTAAAGAAGCTTTTGCTTCAACCGACAGATAATGTAGGGACTGTAAAAAGTACAAACCGAATAAAATAAAATTAATGCTTCCTTTGGCTTTGTGATTTCAAAACCAAAGGAAGCATTTTTAACGTAAATTTTTATAATTTAGTTTTTCGACCACGTTCCCGGCATAGCAACGATAATCAGCGGGAAAATTTCAAGACGTCCCAAAAGCATTGCAATTGTCAAAACTATTTTGGAAAACAGCGAATAACCCGCAAAGCTGCTTGCAGGGCCCACAGCTCCGAATCCCGGACCTATATTATTAAAGCAAGCCGATACCGCACTTATATTCGTTTCAAAATCGAAAGAGTCGAGCGATAAAGCAAGGAACAGAAAAAGGAAGCAGAAAGCGTAAATTGCCAAATATACGGAAACTCCTGTTATTGTCTGTTCTTCAAGCCTTTTTCCCTCAAAGGTTACGGTTTTAACCGCCCTTGGGTGAATCAGCTTTTTAATTTCGCTGTGTATTTTTTTAACAAGAATAACAACTCGTGAAATTTTGAATCCGCCGCTTGTAGAACCTGCACAAGCACCCGTAAACATAAGCAAAAACAAAATTGCCTTTGAAAATGACGGCCACAAATTGAAGTCCACCGTAGAATAGCCTGTTGTTGATATTACGGAAGCCACCTGAAAAGCCGAATTTCGCACGCTGTCCGATAAATTGCCGTAAATCGGATAAATATTATACGTTATCAAACCGACGGATGTTAAAACAATACCCAAATAAACCCACAATTCAGTGCTTTTAAAGGCGGCTTTAAACCTTTTAATCAGCATAAGATAATAGAGATTGAAGTTGATTCCGAAAAGAATCATAAAAACAGTTATTACCCATTGCAGGTAGTTGTTGTAAGAGCCGACACTGTCAGCTTTTATTCCGAATCCGCCCGTACCGGCAGTTCCGAAAGCGTGAACAAGGCTGTCAAAGAAAGACATCCCGCCGACATACAAAAGCACGATTTCGACAATTGTCATAACAATGTAAATGAAATACAGGATTTTGGCGGTTTCCCTAAGCTTCGGAACGAGCTTGCCCTTGACGGGCCCCGGAACCTCGGCACGCATAATGTGTATGGAACGCTTGGAAACATTCGGAGTTATTGCCATAACAAAAACAAGAACACCCATACCGCCTATCCAGTGTGTAAGACTGCGCCAAAACAAAAGTCCGTGGCTCATAGCTTCAACATCCGTTAAAATCGAAGCACCGGTTGTTGTAAAGCCGCTGACGGTTTCAAACACAGCGTCTATATAGTGCGGAATTTCACCGCTGATTCTAAACGGCAATGCGCCGATAAGCGACAAAACTATCCACGAAATAGAAACGGTGAGGAAACCCTCTTTTGCGTAAATGACATCATTTTTGGTGCGGTTGAGAAGCACAAGAGCTGTTCCGACTGCGGCTGCAATCAAAATTGCCGCAAGGAACGAAAGCGTGCATTTTTCTTTGTACATAATCGACACAATGCACGGCAAAACGAGCATTAACGCTTCCACCCACACAATTTTACCGACAGTGCCGAAGACCATTTTATGATTCATCCGAAATTACCCCCAGTTGATAATGTCGGAAAGGTTGTTTATGCGATGTCCCGCAGTGAGAACAACAACCTTATCACCGGCTTTAATAACATCATCGCCATCGGGGATTATAATGGTTTTCTTTTCCCTTATAATACCGCCTATGAGGATATTCGATTTGAAATTTATGTCTTTGAGAGGGATATCGATAATTTTGCAGTTTGGCTGCACATTAAATTCAAGAGCTTCCGCCTTGCCGTCCATAAGCTTATACATAGTTTCAACACTGCTGCCGATTGAGCTTTCAAGAGCACGGGCATATCTGACGATAATATCGGTTGTTGCGATTTTAGGCGAAATTATCGAATCGATTCCGAGTTTTTCGGCAATTGCGGCAAATTCATCACGGTTAACTTTAGCGATAACCTTTTGGATATCGTGGCTTGAAGCGTAGTAGGAAAGAAGTATGTTTTCTTCGTCCATACCGGTAAGGGAAACGAACGCATCCATTGAATCGATTCCTTCTTCAAGCAAGACTTCTTCCCTTGCGGCATCGCCGTTTACAACATCAACTTTTTGCAGCAGTTCGGAAAAGTCGGCACATTTTTCGGCATTTGAATCGATAACCTTAACGCTGCAGCCGATACCGAGGAGCATTTTTGAAAGATAATATGCTGTTCGGTTTGCACCGACAATCATTACATTTCTTGATTTTTTCTGCAAAATTCCGATGCTTTTAAGCAAACGCTGAACCTCAATCGGGTCAGCCGTAACGGCAATTTTGTCTCCGCCTTTGAGGGTGAAGTTACCGTCCGGGATATAAACCTTATCACCCCTTTGAATTATGCAGACGAGGAATTTATAGGAATATTTTTTCCTCATTTGTTCAAGCGTCATACCGTCAAGAACAGAATCCGATTTAAGTCTGATTTCGACCATTTCAAAATTCTTGGCTGAAAAGCTTTCGATTTTAAGCGCTGACGGGAATTTTAAAATATTAAAAATTTCTCTTGCGGCAAGCTTTTCGGGATTGACGGCCATTGAAAGGTTCAAATGCTGACGGAGTAAGCCGAGGCTTCTGTCGTTAAATTCAAGGTTGCGTATTCTTGCAATTGTGTGCTTTGCACCCATTCTTCTCGCAATAAAGCAACTTAGCATATTAAGTTCATCCGAACCCGTAAAAGCGGCGAAAAGCTCGGTGTTTTCAATGCCGGCTTCAATAAGGATATCGCTGTCGGCACCGTTTCCGCAAAGACCGATAACGTCATAAATGTTTGTGACCTCGTTAATGGCGGTGGGATTGTTATCAATGACGGTAACGTCGTGTCCCTCCGAAACAAGGCTTGAAATAACTGCGGTTCCGATTTTACCGCACCCTACAACAACAATATTCATAATGCATCTCTTTTCAAAATCATTATTGCTTGTGTATTGTACTACAAAAAAATATAAAAGTCTATACTTTTTCAGTTTTTTCTTAACCGGTGACGGTTCGCACACTTCTATGACACTATTACTGATGAACGATTCGAAGAATCTCGCTGAAGACAAGCATATTTGTTACCTTTGCTTTTTCGCTTGACCGTGAGGAGAGCTTTCGCTACGCTCAAGATGACGGTGTAAAAAACGCCCAAGATAACGGTTGTTTTCGTTGTCCTGATTTACTTCGTCATCACTATTTTTTCGTCATACTGAACGAAGTGAAGTATCTCGTTGCGGTCGTGTAAAAAGTCAAAACCCTTGCCTGTCATCCTTGAGTTAAACGAAGGATCTCGGCAGGGGTTTCATGCTTAATTTTGTAGATTCTTCGCTGACGCTCAGAATGACGAAGAATGGGGGCATCCTCATTATATACGTCATCCTGAACGAAGAGAAGGATCTCGTTGCGGTCGTGTAAAAAGTCAAAACCCTTGCCTGTCATCCTTGAGTTAA
>CAYYRN010000045.1:0-7077 GCA_964474295.1 uncultured Eubacteriales bacterium | reverse complement strand
ATCTCGTTGCGGTCGTGTAAAAAGTCAAAACCCTTGCCTGTCATCCTTGAGTTAAACGAAGGATCTCGGCAGGGGTTTCATGCTTAATTTTGTAGATTCTTCGCTGACGCTCAGAATGACGAAGAATGGGGGCATCCTCATTATATACGTCATCCTGAACGAAGAGAAGGATCTCGTTGAGGTAAGATAAATACTTCAGCAGATTTTTCACACTGTCCGTCATCATTAAGTGATACGAAGAATCTGACAGAAAAAACAAAGGTGCGTGGGAACGTCCGCCGAGATCTTTCGCTACGCTCGAAGATGACACGGCGGACGTTCAGAATGAGGGAAAAAGCGAGAATATGACACGGCAGGGGAGACTGTGTGCTTTATTGATTTTTAGCCGCCGAAAAAAAGGATTCCTTTGGCTTATTAAAACCAAAGGAATCCATCTTGCTTTTGTTATATAGGGTTAATATTGTCAACACCTACAAAGCTTTTAAATTAGTATCTTTCCAAAGAACCGTCCTGCTTAATTGTTGCATCCATATTTGCAAGACCTATCATTATGGTAACATCCAAACCGCTGATGTATCCGTCACCGTCAAGGTCGATTGCCTTGAGGAGCGCACTGCTCGGCTCTGCACCTGTGTTTGAAATTTCGCTTATGTAAGAAACGTCAAACATATCAATAACAGCGTCACCGTTTGCGTCACCGAAAACAACAACGATATAAGAGCAAAGCACCGAATCATCCTTAGTGCTTATGAACTGAATTACAGTACCTGTACCGAAGCCGTTTCTGGTTTCCGTAATTACCATCTTTGCGGGGCCGACATACTTAATAAGTTTTTCGGCATCTGCTGACATTGTGCCTTCTTCAAAGCCGTAAATAAGGTTGCCGTCAATTACAAGGTCTGTACCCGAAATGTCAACCGTGAATACAAACTGAAGGTTTTCGGTGGCTTCGATAATTCTGTTTGTGAGGTCATCGATTTCAGCCTGCTTGTCGATTGAACTGCCCTCGTATTTACCTGCGTAATCAAGCAGAACATCGAGTGTATCGGCTGTTGAAGAATCGATTCTGTAGCCTGTTGCCTGCATTTCAAGAGCTTTTGCTCTTGCGGCACTTACCGCATTGTTAAGACCTGTGAGGTCAGCCGATTTAATCTTTGTTTTAAGAGCGTCGATAGCCTTGTTGATGTTGTTTGCCATTTCGTCAACGTCAGACTGTTTGTCTTTTTTGTAACCTCTTACAACAGCTGCGATTGCTTCGTCGACAGCGGCAAGGTCAGCTTCGTCATAATAACTTCTTTCAAGGTTATCGTAAACACCGATTGCCGAATCAACCTCGTCATAGTCGGCATCGGCATATTCAAGGTTGTGAACACGGTTGTTAAGGTACGAAACGATTTCGTCAACCTCGGATTGTCTGTCGATTGTGATAGTTCTGTCGATTCCTTCGATATATGAATCGATTTCACTAAGTCCTGTGTAAAGAGATCTGTCAACAGTTGCGTAGAACGCAAGCACTTCTTCAAGTCCCGAATAATCGGCAACTACATACTTGAGTTTTGCAACGGCACCTTCAATGAGAGGAATGTAAGCGTCAACTTCGCTCTGGTGCTGAATATCAAGTTCGTGATTAACTTTTGCGATTTCATCTTTTACAGCCTGAATTGATTCATCTGTGTAGGGGTAAGCACCGCTGACACAAGCGTTATTTGCAGCTTCGATTACTTCGTCAAGCTTTGTGTAATCGGCAAGCTTGAGCTTCAAACCGATTAATGCCGTATAAAGGTTTGCAACCTGCTGGTCGAGAATATCCTGCTGGCGGCAGTTGAGATTTTCGTTTATGTTTTCGAGAGCCGTATCAACAGCGGAAAAATCACGGTATTCTTCACGGTTGAAAGTTGCGGCATATTCCTTTGCCACGTTTGCTTTTGTATAATCTGCGGGAAGAAGCTCCATTTTTGCGATTGCATCACGGATTTCGGCTTCCATAGCGTCAACCTCGGATTGTCTGTCCTTGGTGTAGCCTGCAACAACCTTGGATATTGCAAGGTCAAGTCTTTCTACCGATTCGTCCGTAAAATCTTTAAGAGGTTCAAGTGCTTTTGCATCATTTTGAGCCGCTTTAATGCCGGAATAATCCGCTTCTGCAAGAGTGAGGGCTGCAATAGCTTCACGAATCGCAGTGGCATAAGCGTCAACATCGGATTGCTGTTCAAGTGTCAAATTGCGGTCGATTGAATCGATAATTTTCGTAATTCTGTAATAGTTTGCGTACCATTCGGGATGCGCAACTTCTTCGGCTTCTTTTATTGCTGCATCGACATCCGAGTAATCGGCAAGGATAAATTCAAGCTTTGCAATCGCATCTCTGATAGCTGCTTCCATTTTGTCAACTTCAGACTGCTCTGTGATGTTCTTTGTTCTGTCAACGGCATTGATTGCGTTATCGACAATTTCAAAGTTGGTGTAAATTGATCTGTTAAGCTCATATGCTTCCACAATTGCACTGTCAACACCGCTGTAATCAGCCGATCTGTAATGTGCGGGTGTCAATTCCTGAACAGCCAATTTAAGGTCGTTTGCAAATGCGTCAACTTCATCCTGCTCATCGAACGTTGCACCGTAATCGATGTTCGCAACAATGTTTTTGATTGCCGAAACATAGCTTTCCTCGTAAAGTGCAAGCACATCATCAGAGGGGATAGAAGCGACAATTTCGTTTATTTCGGTGAAATCGGCTTTAATTTTTTCGAGGTTATTGTAAGCACTGTTGATAAGAGTTGTAAGACGAACCATTTCGTCATAGTCATTGTAAGTTTTTCTGTCATCGCCCGTATATTCGGGTGAAGCTTGGCCGCTGAAAACAACACCCTCCTCACAAAGAAGCTTCCAAGTGTTGTAAGAACTTTCAACATACTTTGATTTATCGTATTTCGGTTCTGTGGAAATTGCCGCATCAAGCTCTGTTGTGTCAAGCAATCTGTAACCGTAAAGTACGGTTATTGCGGAGGCAAGTTCGGAAGCCGCAGCATCAACCTCATCCTGTTTGTCGGCTGTATAGCTTTTTACGGCTTCTGCGTTTTCGCAAGCTGTCTCAAATGCTTCCCAACATTCTGCGAAGCCCTGTGCCGCACCGAGGAGATTGCCGTTTTCATTTTCTTCTCTGATTTTGTCGGCTTCCGCAAGCAGCTCCGTAATTTTCGATATGTCGGCAGGAACAGGCGTCAAATTGTTCTTTATCGAAATAATATTCATAAGTTTGCTGTTAATTGTGTCTTGCGAATCCATTTTTAAATCTTGCGGGAGAGCTTCCGCTTCGTTAATGATATTTTTGTAGCTTCTCCAAGAATCTTCGGAGTAATTGGATTCTTTAAGATTGTAGAACTCTTCAATTGCAACATTGAGGTAACGATACTGTGCATCTGCACAAGCAAGATTTTCTGTCATGCTCGTTACGGTTGATGTGTATTTGTCAACCGTATTTTGCTGATGCTTGTAAAGGTTTCTGTCACAGGCGGCATAATAGCTTTCAAGTTCTGCTTTTGCCGTGCTGTCATACAAAGGCAAATATTCCCAAGAGAATTGTTCTGTGCCGTCATATGTTCTTACTCTGACAGTGTCATCTTTAATTTTATTGTAAGCGGCGTATGCGTTATCAAGAGCGGTGTAATCGGCAGGCTGCCACACAAGAGCGTTCTCCGCCTCGGCAAGCTTTGAAGCAGCCGAAGCCGCCATTTGACAGGCAAGCTTGAAGGAATAGTTGGGCTGTGCATATGCACGTCCGGCAAGCTGAGCCGATTCGAGAGCCTTCAAATAGTTGTTCCAAGAGGCTTCCGTATAGTAACTCTTTTCAAGATTTTTTGCGAGGTATGTATTTGCTGCGGAAAGGGCAGCGGCTTTTTCGTTGTCGGCACGGTAATAATAGTCAACCGTTGTGGTAGTGCCGTTCTTATCCCAGCCGAGGTATACGGTGAAGTTGTAATAACCCGATGTGGTTTCGCTCATGGTAAGCCATGTGCCTTCCTGCGTTCTGTCACTTCCGAAGCTGTTTTTGTAGGGGAAAGTAACATTGCTCAACGCCATGGTCGGAGGTGCGATACCGGATTTTACGGTAGGTGTGTATGTTTTACTGCTGACACCGTTCATCCAAATCTTGTCGGTTGTAATCTTATAGCTTAAAGAAAGGTTGGGTGTTTGAACATAAACCGTGTTAAGGTTACCGAAACTGTTGATTTTCCAGTCATCATCGACAGTTGTGGGTGTGGTTTCCGTTCCCAAAGCACCCGTCTCAGCGCCCGAACCCGAAACGTAGCCGTAGCCGTAGCCCGTTAAACCGGCATAAACCACAGCACCGTTTGAATCAAGCAAATCATAAGAACATTCATAACGGATAAGACCGGACTGTGCGGCATCGATTGTGCCGGTAACGTCAAAGGTCTGACCCGCAGTGCCGCAAACCGTTCCCGCAGTGTAGCTTACGCTGACGGAATCGAGTGCGGACGTATCGTCCTTATAATACACGATTTTCGCGGTAATTGAATTGACTTTAATTTGATAACCGGACAAATTACTTTTTACGGTAATTTTTGTACCGAACGAGGTGCCTGTAACAGCTTCGTTGCTGTCAACAAGGCTGAAAGCCTTTAAAGCTTCCGCACTTTCTCCCACTGCGCCCGCATAAGCCGTCAAAGATCCGAATCCTACGGAAACGGAAGTCATAAGAATGACAGCCGCAAGCAAAAGAGATAAGAATTTCTTTTTCATAACATACTCCGCCTTTCAAATGGTTTTAGTCTGAAAAATAAATTTACAATACCTAAAGAATTACAGTCACGGGACAAATTTGCCTGCCGAAAAGCAGAGAAACTTATCCACTTACAGACATAATCTCAATGTTAATTATATAGCAAAGCGACTTCATAATCAAGTAGTTTCACAAATTTTATTAAATTTTTGTATAATATTAATAAACGGCGGCTTGATTATTTATCATTTGAGTTAAACTTTTTTCATTTTCGGAATATTAGAATTTCAAATGAGTATTCGATTTTCTTAATGTTGCTGTCATACAGCTTTTGGGCATCCTTTTGTGAGGTTTTGTAGTAATAAGGCGTCATTTTAAAAAGGTTCTCGATATCTTCTTTTGAACTCATCTTCAAAATCCCGTCAACGCTGATTTTTTTAACAAAGCTGAAATTTTCCATTTCATACGGTTTAACGGAATTTTTGTAAGGCTCATCATACAACGCTTTTTTCAAGCTCCAAAGGTGGTTTTCAGACGGTATGACGTAAACAAAGTATCCGCCTTTTTTAATTACCCGTTCAAACTCGCTTTCGCAAAGCGGCGAAAAAACAGAAACGCAAACGTCAACGCTTTCTTTCGCAACGGGAAGATGAAAAACGCTCGCCACGGCGCATTTTATGTTTTTATCCCTCTTTGCGGCAAATTTAACGGCATCCTTTGAAATGTCAACGGCAAGAACACGGGCGTTTTTTAAAAAATCAAAAATACCCTTTGTGTACCAGCCCTCGCCGCAGCCGGCATCGAGAATAACCGAATTTGCAAAAGCGATTTCGCCCAACGCTTCGCAAAGCTTATCCCTCAAAGGTAAATAGTACCCTTTTTCGAGAAAGCTGTGGCGTGCGGATATCATCAGCTTGTTGTCGCCGTGGTTTCCCGACGGCAAATTATTGGGTAAGAGATTTACATATCCGCTTTTCGCCTTATCGAAAGAATGGTGATTTGTACAAAAAGCGTTATTATTCGTTTCGGTCAGTTCTTCGCCGCATACGGGGCAAATAAAATAAGCCATAAAAGGCACCTCCGTTATACTATTATATATATAGTATCACAAGTTTTTAATAAAAGCAAAAAACTCTTGACATTTTTTGCTGAAATAGTAGAATAAAAAGTATCTGATTTAAGGGAATGATTTTATGATTTACAACAATGTTCTTGAAGCTATGGGAAGAACTCCCATAATAAGGCTTAACAATATGACGGACGAAAACAGCGCACAGGTGCTTGTTAAATACGAGGGCTTGAATGTCGGCGGTTCGATAAAAACAAGAACCGCATATAATATGATTAAGCAGGGCGAAAAAGAGGGACTTATTACAAAGGACACGATTATAGTTGAACCCACAAGCGGAAATCAGGGAATAGGTCTTGCACTTGTGGGAGCCGTGAAAGGATACAAAACGATAATAATTATGCCCGACAGTGTAAGCTGCGAAAGAAGAAAGCTTGTTGAACACTACGGCGCCGAGGTAAAGCTTATACATGACGACGGAAACATCGGAGAATGTATTGAAAACTGCCTTAAAACCGCAATGAAAATGGCTGAAGAAAACCCGAATGTTTTTGTTCCGCAGCAGTTTTCAAACCCCGCAAATCCCGCCGTTCACAAATACCACACCGCCCTTGAAATTATGGAGCAGGTTGCCGAACCCATACACGGCTTTTGCTCCGGTGTCGGCACGGGAGGCACGATTTCCGGCATAGGTGAGGTTCTTAAAACGAATTATCCCGAAATTACAATTTGGGCGGTTGAACCGGAAAATGCGGCGATACTCGCAGGCGGCAATATCGGAACACATTTGCAAATGGGCATCGGTGACGGACTTATTCCCGACAATCTAAATCAAAAGATTTATGATGATATTTATATTGTAAGCGATGAGGAAGCAATCCAAACCGCAAAGGATTTGGCAAGCAAAGAGGGTTTGATGTGCGGAATTTCAAGCGGAACAAATGTTGCCGCAGCACTCAAACTCGCCAAAAAGCTCGGCAAAGGCAAAACAGTAATTACCGTTCTGCCCGACACCGCGGAAAGGTATTTCTCCACTCCGCTTTTTGAATGATGAAATAATGCGATTTTCAGCCGATTTCTCTTGACCGTGAGGAGATCCTTCACTGCGTTCAGGATGACGGATGAAATAAGGATGACGAAAACCATCGTCATTCTGAGCCTTTGGCGAAGAATCTACTGACGGAAAGAAAATCTGACAAAACAAAACACAAACCCTGTCGAGATCCTTCGTTTCACTCAAGGATGACAGACAGGGTTTTATTTTTTT
>CAYYRN010000044.1:0-13861 GCA_964474295.1 uncultured Eubacteriales bacterium | reverse complement strand
CCGTCTTTGTCGGTTACAACCTCTGTTGCTTCTTCGGTTTCCTCTTCTCCGTCAGCTACGGTTGTTTCTTCGCCGTCAACGTTTGCCGCAACGTTTTGAGTTGTGGTTTCGATTGTGGTTTCTTCCTCTTTTTCACTGTCGTTGCAAGCTGCAAACGCAAAAAGCATAGCAACAGCCATAAGAAGTGCTAAAAATTTTTTCATAATCAATTTTCCTCCGTGTTTTTTTCATTTTTACACCCATACATTATAACTCTATTCCGATGAAATATCAAGTATATTTTGGGGACTTTGATAATTTTTTATGAATTTACCGTTTTGCTTTGACAACGGTTATAATATAGTGTATAATGAAAAAGTAAAAATTATATCATCAGGAGTGATAAAAATGCCATTAGTTACTACAAAAAAGATGTTTGAAGATGCATACAAGGGCGGCTATGCCGTAGGTGCATTCAACGTAAACAACATGGAAATAATTCAGGGTATTACAAGAGCTGCAAAAAAACACAATGCTCCCGTTATTCTTCAGGTTTCCGCAGGCGCAAGAAAATATGCTTCACACGGTTATCTTGTTGCAATGGTAAAAGCGGCAGCGGAAGAAACAGGTCTTCCCATTGCTTTGCACCTTGACCACGGCCCCGATTTTGAAACCTGCAAAGCTTGTATAGACGGCGGTTTCACATCTGTTATGATTGACGGCTCACATCTTCCTTACGAAGAAAACGTAGCTTTGACAAAGCAGGTTGTTGATTACGCACACGCACACGGTTGTGTTGTTGAGGGTGAACTCGGTCAGCTTGCCGGCATCGAGGATGACGTTAACGTAAGCGCAGAGGACGCAAACTTTACAGACCCCGCTCAGGTGTACGATTTTGTTACAAGAACAGGCGTTGATTCGCTTGCAATCGCAATCGGCACAAGCCACGGTGCATACAAATTCAAACCCGGTCAGAAGCCCCAGCTTCGTTTTGATATCCTCAAAGCTGTTGAAGAAAAGCTTCCCGGCTTCCCCATCGTTCTTCACGGTGCTTCTTCCGTTAACCAGGAAGACGTTAAAACAATCAACGCATACGGCGGCGAAATGCCCGATGCTATCGGTATCCCCGAAGATATGCTTCGTGAGGCTGCATCAATGGCTGTTTGCAAAATCAATGTTGACTCGGATATCCGTATCGCAATGACTGCTGCGGTTCGCAAGCACTTCAGCGAAAATCCGAAGCACTTTGACCCCAGACAGTACCTTACCCCTGCAAGAGATGCAATTGAGGGCGTTGTTTCGCACAAAATCGAAACAGTTCTCGGCTGTGAGGGAAAAGCATAATTTAAAATCAAGCAAATTTATAGGAGCTGTAAAACGTTTGTTTTACAGCTCCTATTTGCATTTCTTGTTTGGAAAAATTAAAGCAGATGAGAAATAATATCCTCATGAGAAAGCGGTGAAAGGTCTGCGGGTGCAATGTCAAAAACTGTCTTGCAGCCTGTTTCACCTTTTTTGTTAAGCTTGTAAACCGCCCTTGCGTAAGCCACAAGAACACTTGCGGTAAATTCGGGGTTTGAATCGAGGGTAAGCTTGTACTCGATAACGTGCTTGTTTTGAGCATCCGAACCCGTAGCACCCGTGCGGATTACCGAACCGCCGTGAGGAATACCTTTGTGGTCACGGTCAAGCTCTTCCTGTGAAATAAAGTTTACAGTTGTGTCATAATCCGAAAAATATTTCGGCATTGTTTTGATTTCGTTTTCAATGCGGCTGAGGTCTGCACCTTCTTCGGCAACAACATAACAAAGACGGGTGTGTTTTTGACGAGTTGTAAGTTCGGGGTTTGAACCGCTTCTTACAGCCTCCATTGCCGATTCGACGGGGCAAGTGTACTGTCTTGCATCAAGCACACCGTCAATGCGACGTATGGCATCGGAATGTCCCTGACTTACACCCTTTCCCCAAAACGTGTAATCCTTACCGTTGGGCAGGATGCAGTTGGAATAAAGTCTGTTGAGCGAGAACATACCGGGGTCCCAACCGACAGAAATCGCAGCGGTTTTGCCGCTTTTCTTTGCGGCTTCGTCAACCTTTGCAAAATGCTTGGGTATGTCTGCGTGAGTGTCGAAGCTGTCAACCACGTTAAAATTTTTCGCCAAAGCGGGAGTCATTTCGGGCAAATCCGTTGCACTGCCCCCGCATATTATAAGAACATCGATGTCATCTTTGTATTTTTCAATATCTTTCGATGAATAAACACCGACACCTTCCGTCATAAGCTTGAGGTCGCTCGGATTTCTTCTCGTAAACACTCCGAACAGCTCCGTATCGTCACTTTGACGAACCGCAAGCTCAACGCCTTTGCCTAAGTTTCCATAACCGTAAATTGCTATTTTCATACTTTCGCCCCTTTGCTGTTTTATGTATTTATTATACAACGCTTGACGAAAAAAGCAATACATTTTCAAAAAATTTTTGCAAGAAATTTAATGCAAACTTTCATTTTTTGAAAAATTCGACTTGCAAGTACACTTTTTCGGACAGCATATTACCCTCTGCAATTATTTTTAAATAAGTGTTGATTTTTTTTGGCGATTAATGTATAATTATCTCAATCGAACATTTGTACAGTAACGGAGGAATAAAAATGGCAGATAAACAAAAAGCTCTTGAAACGGCCCTGCTTCAAATTGAAAAGCAATACGGAAAAGGTGCGGTTATGCGTTTGGGTCAAAATTCAAGTTTGAATGTTGAAGCAATTCCGACCGGTTCAATCGCTCTTGATGCGGCAACGGGAATCGGCGGTCTGCCGAAGGGACGTATTATAGAAATTTACGGCCCGGAATCTTCGGGTAAAACAACTCTTGCTTTGCACGTTGTTGCGGAGGCTCAAAAAGCGGGCGGTGAAGCTGCTTTTATCGATGCCGAACACGCTCTTGACCCCGTTTATGCAAAAAATCTCGGAGTGGATATTGATTCTCTGCTTGTTTCTCAGCCGGACAGCGGCGAACAGGCGCTTGAAATAACGGAAGCACTTGTACGTTCGGGTGCGATAGACATTATTGTAATCGATTCCGTTGCGGCTCTTGTACCCCGTGCCGAAATCGATGGCGAGATGGGTGATTCCCACGTCGGACTTCACGCCCGTCTTATGTCGCAGGCTCTCAGAAAGCTTGCTCCCGCCGTTGCAAAATCAAATACGGTAATCGTTTTTATCAATCAGCTTCGTGAAAAAGTCGGTGTGGTCTACGGCAACCCGGAAGTTACCACCGGCGGACGTGCGCTGAAGTTTTATGCTTCGATGCGTATGGAGGTTCGCAAAGTTGAACAGATTAAAATTGCGGGAAACGAAGTTATCGGCAACCGCACAAAGGTAAAAATCGTAAAAAACAAGGTCGCTCCGCCGTTTACATCGGCTGAATTTGACATAATGTACGGCAAAGGTATTTCAAAATCGGGCGAGGTTCTCGATATGGCGGTACAGCTCGGAATAATCAAAAAAAGCGGTGCGTGGTTCTCTTACGGCGAAAACCGTCTCGGACAAGGCCGTGACAACGTTAAAGATTATATCGAAAAAACACCTGAGCTTTATGCCGAAATCGAAGCTCTTGTAAAGGAAAAGAAAGATGAGCTTCCGAAAAAATCCGAAAGCAAGAGCAAATCTTCCGAAAAGAAAGCTTCTTCAAAATCCATAACAAAGGAAGAAGCAAGAGCCGCAATAGATATTATTATTGAAGATGATGACGATTAAGGTGTGTTATGAAGCTTAGTTTTAAAAGCGGAAGAAACGGAAAAATACATATCTTTTTTAATGACGAATACTCACTGACGGTTGACAGTGAGTATTGGTTTTCTTCGCCCTGGTGTGTAAAAAAAGAAATAGACGAAGAAGATGCCGAGGCTCTTCGGGAAGAAATCGAATGTCGCAGAGCGTGGAACAACGCTCTCGATTACCTGTCCATAAGAAGTCATTCTCAAAAAGAGCTGACGCAGAAGCTCCGCCGTAAATATTCTCAAAACGCAGCCGAGCTTGCCGTTGAAAAAGCGGCGGAACTCGGCTTAATTAATGATGAGACATTTGCAGAGATGTTTGCAAAGGAACTTGTCGAAAGAAAAAAGTACGGGTTAAGCCGTGTCAAAAACGAACTCAGATTAAAAGGTATTTCTTCCCAAATTACGGAAAGTGTTGTTTCTTCTCTTGACATTGACGCAAAAGAAAGTATAATTAATTTAATAGAAAGAAAGTATGCACGCAAGCTTGACAGCGAAAAAGGCAAAAACAGTGTAATTGCATCCCTACAAAGGCTCGGTTACTCTTATTACGATATCAAATCGGCTTTGCGTGAGTTTGACGTTGCGGAAGAAAATGACGATTGGTGAGGTTAACTCTATGGATAAATTAAAAGCGGCGCTGATATCTCTCGGTTGTCCCAAAAATCAGGTGGATGCCGAAATGCTTATTGCCCGTCTTGAAGATGACGGGTTTGTGTTTTCCGATATGACCGACGGCAGAGTAGATGTTATTATCGTAAACACCTGCGGTTTTATTGATGAAGCAAAAAAAGAAGCTATCGATAACATCCTTGATGCGATAGAGATGAAAAATGACGGCGAAACAAAGGCAGTTGTGGTAACGGGCTGTTTGAGTGAAGTTTATAAGGATGAAATAATGAAAGAATTTCCCGAAATCGATGCCGTTGTGGGCATCGGTTCAAACGGAGATATAGCCGAAATTTGCCGCAATGCGGTAAAGGGAAACAAAAAAGCTTATTTTAAACCGAAATGCGAGCTTCCGCTTGAGGGTGCAAGGCATTTGCTATCCCCAAATCATTGGGCTTATTTGAAAATCGCAGAGGGATGCTCAAACAGATGCACCTACTGTGCAATACCCGATATCAGAGGCGATTTCAGAAGCCGCAGTGAGGATGAAATTATTTTTGAAGCCGAAAATCTTGCACAATCGGGTGTAAAAGAGCTTATTGTCGTGGCGCAGGATACAACAAGGTACGGCGAGGATATCTACGGCGAAC
This sequence comes from uncultured Eubacteriales bacterium, assembly GCA_964474295.1. GTDB lineage: Bacteria > Bacillota > Clostridia > Oscillospirales > Acutalibacteraceae > SIG575. The sequence goes on along the minus strand of CAYYRN010000044.1, from coordinate 8,849 downwards.
CGAGACTTGCCGAATTACTCGAAAAGCTTGCAAAGACCGACGGAATCGAATGGATTAGGGTTTTGTATTGCTATCCCGACAGAATAACCGACAGGCTTCTTGAGGTTATGCGTGACAACGAAAAAATCGTTCACTATATAGATTTGCCGCTTCAGCACGCAGACGGCAAGGTTTTGAAGCTTATGAACAGAACGGGCGATGACAGGTCGCTGAGAGCTTTGATAGAAAAAATAAGGAAATATATGCCCGATGTTGTCATAAGAACTACGTTTATCACGGGATTCCCCGGCGAGGGCGAAGAAGAATTTAAAACTCTGGCGGAATTTGTTCGTGATATGCGTTTTGACAGGCTCGGCTGCTTTGCCTACTCCCCGCAGGAGGGTACTCCCGCTTACGATTTTGAAAATCAGGTTGAAGAACAGGTCAAAATCGACAGAGGGGAAAACATTATGGAACTTCAGAGAAACATTGTCGATGAGAAAAACGAAAGCTTGTTAGGCAGTGTTGTCAAGGTTTTTGTGGACGGATACGATTCCGAACAGGATTGTTATGTCGGCAGAAGCTATATGGATGCACCCGAAATCGATACGCTCATTTACTTTACGGCACAAAACCCTTATGATGAGGGCGATTTTGCCGAGATTGTTTTGACTGAGACAATCGATTATGACTTTTTCGGCAGAGAAAACATTGACTAAAGGGGGCGGCTTTGACAAAATGAAAGTTAATTTACCGAATTTGCTTACGATAATAAGAATAATTATGGCGCCGATTTTTTTGGCGTTTTTGATAAATGAAAACATTGCACATCATTATTTGTGGGCTTTTATAATTTTTGCTTTGGCAAGCATCACCGATTTTGCCGACGGAAAATTGGCAAGAAAGAACAATCAGGTTACAAACCTCGGCAAGCTTCTTGACCCGCTTGCCGATAAAATGCTGACAACTGCGGCACTGCTCGGCTTTATGCAGTTCGGTCTTTGCAATATATGGGTGCTGATGATAGTTTTGACAAGGGAATTTACGGTGACGGGAATAAGGATGATTGCAACGGTACAGAAAGTTGTAATACCCGCCAACATTTGGGGCAAGCTTAAAACCGCTTCACAGATGATTTTGTCCGCAGCAATAATGCTTTTGGCAGAGCTGTCCGTTATGGAAAGCGGCACGTTTACCGTTATGTCGAATGTTATGATGTGGATTATTGCACTGTTTACCTTCGTTTCGGGCATAACTTATGTTGTTAAGGCTGCGAAAGTTATAGATTTTTCAAAATAAACAGTGGATTTTTTCAATTAATATGCTATAATATTACTAATAGGTTTTAAATGCGTTTATCGGGAGAAGTAACCGAGCATAAGCTCACAAAGAGAAAGCATCGTTTGGTGAAAGATGCTTTGAGCTTTACGGCGAAATGCACCCATCAGCACAAGGCGGGAAAAAGTTTTTGAGTATCGTCTTGCGGCAAAGCCCCGTTACAGGCTTTTAAGTTATAAACAGGAGTGGAACCGCGAAACCTCGCCTCCGATGCCAACGCATCGGGGGCTGATTTTTTTAAGGGGGCGAGGCATTTGTTCAAACAGCTTAAAGAAGACATAGAGTGTGTGAAGAAAAGAGATCCGGCGGCAAGGTCGGCAATCGAAATTCTTCTTTTGTATCCGGGTTTAAAGGCGATAAGAGCGCACAGAGTTGCATATAAGCTGTACCATAAAAAGATGTATTTTTGGGCAAGGTACGTTTCTCAACGTGCGGCGAGAAAAACGGGAATTGAAATTCATCCTGCGGCAAAAATCGGAAAAAGATTTTTTATTGACCACGGCTCCGGTGTTGTTATAGGCGAAACAACGGAAATCGGTGACGATGTGATTATTTATCAGGGCGTGACACTCGGCGGTACAGGTAAAGACACGGGCAAACGTCACCCGACAATAGGCAACCACGTTCTTATCGGCTCCGGTGCAAAGGTTTTGGGGCCGCTTACAATAGGCAGCAACACAAATATCGCATCGGGTGCGGTGGTGCTTGATGACATTCCCGAAAACAGCACGGCGGTCGGCGCACCCGCAAGGGTTGTAAAGCTCAACGGTAACAGAGTTGACACTCTCGACCAAATTCATATTCCCGACCCTGTCGCACAAGAACTTACAAGGCTTGAAAACGAAATAAATAAATTAAAAAAACAAATAGAAGATAAAGAATGAAAGGAAAAGCAATATGAAAATTTTTAACACACTTACAAGGCAGAAAGAGGAATTTAAGCCGATTAACGAGGGCGAGGTTAAAATGTATGCCTGTGGCCCGACGGTTTACAATTTTATTCATATAGGCAACGCACGTCCGCTTTGCGTTTTTGATGTTGTTCGCAGATATTTTGAATACAGAGGATATAAAGTAAATTTTGTTCAGAATTTTACCGATATTGATGACAAAATCATAAAACGTGCCAACGAGGAAGGAACGGATTATAAAACCGTCAGCGAAAAATATATTGCGGAATTTTGGACGGACGTTAAAGGAATGAACGTCAGGGAAGCTACAACACATCCCAAAGCAACGGAAAACATTGATGAAATTATCAATATTATAAAAACGCTTGAGGAAAAAGGCTACGCTTACGCTGTTGACGGCGATGTTTATTTCAGCACGAAAAAGTTCAGCGAATACGGCAAGCTTTCCCACCAGCCTCTCGAAGACCTCGAAGCCGGTGCAAGAATCAGCATAGGCGAATTGAAAAAAGAGCCTATGGATTTTGCTCTTTGGAAAAACGCAAAGCCCGGCGAACCTTTTTGGGAATCCCCTTGGGGCAACGGCAGACCGGGATGGCATATCGAGTGTTCGGCAATGGTTCACAGATTCCTCGGTGACACAATTGATATCCACTGCGGCGGTCAAGACCTTATTTTCCCGCATCACGAGAATGAGATTGCACAATCCGAGTGCTGCAACGGTAAGCCTTTCGCAAATTATTGGATGCACAACGGATATATAAACGTCGATAATGTTAAAATGTCAAAGTCCCTCGGCAATTTCAGAACCGTGCGTGACGTTGCAAAAGAATACGGCTATGAGCCTATTCGCTTCCTTATGATATCTTCTTCTTACAGAAGTCCCATTAATTACAGCTTGGACATCATAAATCAGTGCAAGTCATCATTGGCACGTTTGTATACCTGCCGTGACAGCCTTGATTTTGCTCTTGAAAACGCAGTGACGGAATCAAACGCAAATGACGAAGAAATTCTCGAAATGCTCTCAAAACGCCGTGAACAGTTTATTTCGGCAATGGATGATGATTTTAACACGGCAGATGCAATTGCGGCTGTTTTCGACCTTGTAAGGGACATTAACACAAATGTAATAGAAAAAGCACCGTCCAAAAAGCTTTGTGAGGGTGCGGCAGCTCTTTTTGATGAATTGACGGGTGTTCTCGGACTTGTTTATAACAGGAAAAAAGAAAGTCTTGATGAAGAAGTTGAGGCACTCATAGCCGAAAGAGCAGAGGCAAGAAAAAATAAAAATTGGGCAAGAGCAGATGAAATCCGTGACACGCTCAAAGCAATGAACATCGTTCTTGAAGACACACCTCAGGGCGTAAAATGGCACAAAGCCGATTAAAAAACAAAATAATTAATCCCCGCAGCTTTTCACAAAGGTAAGCTGCGGGGATATTTTTATTTTTAGGCATAACAAACGGGACTGATTTTTACAGTCCCGTTTTTGACTAATCAAGAACATAAATTGTAATATCTCGTCTGCCGAACTGTATACATTCGGACTGAGAATTAAAGTAAAGGTCTGCGAGAGTTCCGCTTCCGTTCCAAACAAATCCGCCCGTGTCAGCGGCAATTGCATAGCCGTAAACGTATTTGCCATCGTTTGAAACAATCCAAAGCTTAGAACCGTAAGGGATAACTTTCGGATTTACCGCAATATAACCGGGCTGAGGAATTTTACCTGTTGAAGTTCTGTAACCGCCGTTGTAGGCAGTACCCTTGCCGGTGTATTTTGCTTTGTAAGATGTCGGAACAAGCTTGCTGTCAACGGAATATTTCGAGGGCAGTGTAAAATTGGAAACCGTTTTGATATTGTTTTTGCCTACTGTAACGCTTGCGGCTTTGTAGCCTGCGCCTGCTTTTTTTGTTCCTTGAACAACAACCTGATTTACGGCTTTCTTTGTTACTTTTTCGGAAAGAACCTCGGAATCGGCTTTTTTGCCGTCAACATATTTAACCTTGTAGGTTACTTCCTTTTCGCCGTTGACACCCTTTGATTTTACGTAGGATGAACCTCTGTACATTGAAGAATCGTTTTTATAAGTTGTGCCGTAAGGCTCAACTTCTGTTTTGGTCTCTGTTTTATAGGTTACACGCTTTACGGTTATTGTTGTGTTTTCTTTGATAACCGTATCTCTTGAGGGAGAGGTGATATCGTCATCGCTCAGGTCAATACCGCATCTTGAAAGCACGGTTTCGACATTTGCGGAAAAGGTGTTTTCCTTTATAACCTCGCCGTCCGCTTTGATTTTAACGGTGATGGGGTTTTCGATTATAATTTTCATTCCCTCGAAAAGCTTGCTTTCGGGTTTGCAGTTCATGGTATCTGTTTCGGAAACCTCAAGTTTTTCCTGCTTGAGAACGTTGTAAACGTTTTTGTAGCCTACTGTTTTAAATGTATCGCCGTGGTACGTTACGCTTACGTTGTAGCCTCTGTTGATTTTGATTGTTCCCGACTCTCCGGGGACAAATTTATCGGTGATAACAATGTCGTTGTCATCAGTTTCGATATCAGCTTCTCTGAGAACAGCGGCGAGCGTTTCCGCTCTTGTTGAAATTGTTACGCTTCTGTCGCTGTCGATAATTGTTACGTCATAAGTTTCGCCGGAGGCTGCTGCAATAATTGTCATTGCACACATTATAACAAGAATAACTGCGATTACAGCACGCGCTGTAAGCCATATCTTGTTTTCACGGTCTACCTTAATCATAATTAACTCCTTTTTGCGAAATAATTTTCGCTGTAATGATGATGCGGTAACTAATCTTTTGCCTCACATCACGTCACACATTATAGTAAGATTGTTACGGATTGTCAAATAATTTTTTTTACATAATTTGTTTACTTTGCACAATTCAAATTTCATTTTATGAAAATAAAATCGAATTACCGTAAAAAATTACCATATTTTGTGGTCTAATCGGAAGAACAAGCACAACGTTTTAGTGAAATTGCAAAAATTACAAAAGTGTTACAACACGTTACAATTATACGCAAAAGTGTAAAAAATATACCATATTTGGTATCAAATAACTTTTTAACCACATCTGCATAGAATATTGTGAGGTGATAAATATGTGTTCAATTGCAGGAAAAATCAATTTAAAAGGCGATTTGAGGGGTGAAAACGAGACATTTTTGCGTATGCGAAAAGTCCTTTCCAAACGAGGCCCCGACGAGGCAGGCTTACAGGTGAGCCGTCACGCTGCGCTGGTACATACAAGGCTTGCTGTTATTGATATAGAAAACGGAAAACAGCCGATGGAATTTGCGGGATATATAATAGTATATAACGGCGAAATTTATAACACCGAGGAAATAAGAAGCGAGCTTATTTCGTGCGGAATGTCATTTTCGGGACATTCGGATACGGAGGTTTTGCTGAAAGCATATATAAAATGGAAAGACAAGTGTGTTGAAAAGCTAAACGGAATTTTTGCGTTTGCAATATGGGATAAAATGGAAGAACGTCTTTTTATCGCAAGGGACAGAATAGGTGTTAAACCTTTTTTCTATTATAATAGAAACGGAGAATTTATTTTTGCTTCGGAAATCAAGGGGATTTTGGAAAGCGGCGTTGTTCGTGCGGAAGCGGACATCAGCTCGATTGCCGAAATAATTCTTTTAGGCCCCGGAAGAACACAAGGGCAAGGCGTTTTTAAAAACATTGAGGAACTGCCTCCCGCTTGCTGCGGATATTATGACGAAAACGGTTTGAAAATAAAAAAATATTGGCATCTTGAGGATAAAGAGCATACCGATAACCTCAAGACAACAATTGAAAAAGTACGCTTTCTTGTGACCGATGCAATAGAAAGACAGCTTGTCAGCGACGTTCCGGTTTGCACGTTCCTTTCAGGCGGGCTTGATTCGAGCTTAATTTCTTCCGTTGCCGACAGGTATTTCACATCAAAAGGTGAAAAACTACACACGTTCTCACTTGATTACAAGGATAATGAAATTTATTTTACAAAAAGCAAATTTCAACCGAACAGCGACACGTCATTTATCGGAATAATGAATAATTATCTTAACGCCGAAAATCATCTTGTAAAGCTTGATACGGAAGAGCTTGCAAATGCACTTTACGATGCCGTTGATGCAAGGGATTTGCCGGGAATGGCTGACGTTGATTCATCACTGCTTCTTTTTTGCAGGGAAATAAAAAAACAGGGTAAGGTTGCTTTGAGTGGGGAATGTGCCGATGAAATTTTCGGGGGATATCCCTGGTACAGAGATAAAACGGTAAGAGAAACGGACGGCTTCCCGTGGGCACAGTCAACAGCTTACAGATACAAATTTTTAAAGCCGGAATTTGCCGAAAAAATCAATGCGGATGATTTCGTTCATTCAAGGTATAAAGAAACGGTTGACAATGCCGACACATCAAAAACAAAATCCGCCGTTGACAGGCGGATGAAAGAGATGATGAAATTGAATCTCGATTGGTTTATGCAAACCTTGCTTGACAGAAAAGACAGGATGAGTATGTATAACGGGCTTGAGGTCAGAGTGCCGTTTTGCGATTACAGAATTGCCGAGTATCTTTACAATGTTCCTTGGGAATACAAGGATTATAACCATTACGAAAAAGGACTTTTAAGAAAAGCGATGGAGGGTTATTTGCCGGAAGAAATATTGTGGAGGAAAAAAAGTCCATACCCGAAAACTCACAATCCGTCTTATTTAAAAAAGGTTTCTCAAATGCTTACGGAAATTATTAACGACCCGACATCTCCGCTTTTGAACATTGTAAAAAAGCGTGAGCTTGAAAAATTGCTTACGGATAATGTCTCACAGCCGTGGTACGGTCAGCTTATGACAACACCGCAAACGATTGCATACTTTGTTCAGTTTGATTATTGGCTCAGAAAATATAAAGTAAGCATAGTGTGATCTGACGCACTATGCTTACAAAAAATTAATCTTCGTCAATTCCGCTGTCAATAAACTTTCTGTCTTTGTAGTAATAAATTTCATCACGTTCGTCGATTTCTCTCAGGACACGGCAGGGGTTTCCCACGGCAACAACGTTTGCGGGGATATCCTTTGTTACAACACTTCCCGCACCTATTACCGTATTTTCACCGATAGTCACACCCGGACAAATAGTAACATTCGAGCCTATCCAGCAGTTGTCCTTTATGTAAACCGGGTCGGTATACATATATTTTCTCATATCGGGTTTTATCGGATGTCCCACGGTTGCAATTGTAACGCCGGCTCCGAACATCACTTTATCTCCGATGTAAATGTCACCGTCATCAATAAAATTGCAATTGACATTTATGTATGCCCCTTTTCCCAAATGAATATGAGTGCCGTAGCAAAAATAAAACGGCGGTTCTATCCATGACAAAACGGGTTTGCCGAATATTTGCGTCATTATTGCCATACGCTTTGCCATATTAGGGCTTGAATTGTTAAATTTTCTTTGAAGCTTCTTAGCTTTGGTGCGTTCTTTCGGCAAACCTTCGCACATATCTGTGAATAATTTGCCTTGTTTTATTCTTTCTCTCATAGTCACAGTGATTTCCCCCTTGCGATATTTTCAAACAGTGTGTTAACGTTTAATTGACTTTTGCCAACCTTTTGTTGACGAAATTTGCAATCGGTAATATAATTATAGTGCAAATGTTTAAGCGTACTCAACGCAAATAGTACAAAATAATATAACAATATTTCAAGAGGTATATATGAAACATCCAAACATCAACTGTGACCGTTCGGAACGGGTATTATATGACAAGGCAGAATATCCGGCTTATATACGAAAGGGAGTTTTGTCGGCATATCCGAATTATGCTGCGGAAAGCCATTGGCATGACGACATCGAACTGATTTTGATTCTTTCGGGCGAAATGCAATACAATATCAACGGAGAAACCGTTCTGATTAAGCAAGGTCAGGCTCTTTTCGTCAATTCGAGACAAATGCATTTCGGCTACTCCGAAAAAAAGCGTGAATGTGAGTTTATTTGTGTTTTACTGCACCCTGTTTTGCTTTGCACATCACAGATTGCAGAGAAAAAATATGTAACTCCGCTTCTTTCCGATGAACATATTCCTTTTTTCTGTTTAAGAGGAGTTGACGAATGGGAAAGAAAAATTATTTGCTCGATTAGAGATATTTATGACGTAAGAAACGACAGCATTTCCGAGTTGAAAATTCAACGGTTGTTTTTGGATATTTGGATTGCTTTATGCGAAAATATGCTATCCATTCAAAAAGAACAAGCTTCAAAAAGTCATCATCTGTCTGTTTTAAAAGATATGATTTATTTTATTAATCAGAATTACTCGGAAAAATTAAGCCTTGAAGATATTGCAAAATCAGGCAAGGTCGGAAAAACGGGATGCTGTGCGATTTTTAAAAAGTACATTAACCAAACGCCTAACGGATATTTAACCGACCTGCGTTTGCGAAAAGCTGCCGAACTGCTCAAAAGCACCGATATGACGGTGACGGAGATTTGCTATGATGTCGGATTTTCGGGAGCAAGCTATTTTTCCGAAACTTTCCGCAAGCTCTACGGATGTACACCGAGTGAGTACAGAAAGTAAAACAGGATTCCT
>CAYYRN010000043.1:13104-14653 GCA_964474295.1 uncultured Eubacteriales bacterium | reverse complement strand
CACAAGTGAATACTCACTTTTCTTTTACAAAAATTTCACACCGGTTATGTACCGAGCAAGGTTTCGTGCCTTGCTCGTTTCTGTTTTAATCTGCCCCAACTATTGATAAAACCGAAGAAAAGAGCAGTCATCAACTGCTCCAAAATAAAAATACTCTAAAAACAAAGACGGCAAGCCTCATTTTAACAGAGACCTGCCGTTTGTAATTAATATAAATAAGAAAAATATTTAATTTTGCAATCGCAGAATCGTCCCGCTGATTGCTCCTCATAATCCGAATTTTTTCATTTGTATGCACAAAAAGTCTTCTCGATTCACAGCTCAATCTCTTTTTCGATTGTTATAACTTCAGCTTGTTTTTCTGCCCAAGAAACTTTTTTGTTAAGCGGCAAGCTTATCAAATTCGATAACTCGTCAAGCACTGTCTTAAAATCTTTGTTTTGACAAAGCTGCTTAATCGTTCCTTTTTTAATTTTCAGCTTTTCCTCGACTTCGGAGGTATTAAAAACAGGACGTTTATAACCGTAGCTTCTTGTGTCTTTGCCGAAAATAACTTCCGAAACGTACTCGCTGCCCACAAACATATCGATTCGGATAAAATCAAAATCCTCGTCAATACCAAATGTAATATACTCTGATTTAAGATTTGCAAACAACACAATTGCAACATCTTCTGCACTTTCATAATCAAATGAACGGGAAAAAACACTACATCCTTTCGGCGTATCTACCAAAAGCAATTTGTATGATTGTGATGCATCATCATCGCTGAAATCTAAATTGTCACCGATTAAATCTTTTATTAACGATTTTTGTTTTTCATTGCCGAACATTTCTTGAAAAGATTTTAAAAATTCTTTTTGAAGTTCAATGTGAGCCTCCGAAATTTCTGAATTATCATTATCTTTTTCCAAAAACTGTTTAATTTCCGTTGATGTCTTATCTAAAATATGTATTGAAGCGTAATTATTCATTGCCATTTCACTCATTCCTTTTTTGTCCTTTCTTTTATTGTAGCACACTTTCTCACAATTGCCAAAAGTGTGCAGATTGTTTTTCTAACTTACACGCTTTATTTTACAATATCTCTTGCAATCGCAGAACCGTCTCCTGATTGGTTTTAGCCGTTAATCATATGACTCGCACTTAAGAAGACTCTAACCGCCAGTCGTACTTTTCTTTTTTGGTTAAGTCAAGAATTTTGCCATTGATAGAAACTTTGGAATTTGTTATCCATAAGATTTCAGCTTCGTATTCATGATACGCATTATAAATCAACACTTTTTCATTTTCAATTAAATACACTTTAATTGAAAAATCGACCGTTGCACCCGGCTCAGTTCTATATGCTTCTATTGTATATTGACCATTGGGTGATTCTGAACTTAACAATAGGCTTTCTTCTAGATTGTTTTGCGTAAGCCCTAATTTAATCGAAGGTACAAGTATTGAAGCCAGACAAAATAGCAATATCAAACATGTTATAAACAATATTTTTTTTCGCATACGAACCTCACTTATTATCTTCATTATACAACATTATTCCATA
>CAYYRN010000043.1:0-13004 GCA_964474295.1 uncultured Eubacteriales bacterium | reverse complement strand
TTTTTTTCGCATACGAACCTCACTTATTATCTTCATTATACAACATTATTCCATACATAATGTACATCTGGTCACGAAGATCATCACCACTTGATACCATAACGTATGAAAAGCAACTAGTGCCAGCCATTATTTGAGCTACGCCTGCGCCAGTTAATAACACGTCATCTGACAAACCCAACGCTTTTCCTGTATAGCCAAAATTGATGTTCCCTATATCTTGTGCCTCTACTACAATATCATTAAAAAGAAAAGCTCCTTGATATTCAGTTTTTTGTTTCAAATCCCATTCGCCTTTGTTTCTAACATTATTATAAAATTGTTTACTAGCAGCAATAAAGCCACTTAAACAGTACACAAGTGTAGCGACAATGAACAAAATCGGACACAAAAGAACTACAAAAGCACTAATATATGCAAAGCGAGGCACTTCTACTCTCCAATTATAAATTTCTTCAATAAATTTGCAGGGTTTCACATATCTTTCGGGATAATATTTATTACTTTTTAATCCGGCAACCCTCACTTTTTTATTCAACTCACCTAGTTGTATAAAGAAACATAATAAAGTTATAAAAACATACCAGCCAATAACAATTTCTATTTTTCCCATTATTGTCCTCCTATTCCTAAAAGCATTCCAAAAATAGCAAGATTAATGTCCCAAACGATTTTTAAACCTTCATTCACACCGGAATTAATAAATTGCCCTGTTGTTAACTTAACAACATTATCTGAATCCATATTAATTTTTCGAGCAGGCAGAAGTGCAAATGTATATCTTTCAAATATCATTTTTATTATAATACTAAATTACGGAAAAGTCAATCAAAAGATTCGTTTAAAGAAGCTAACTCCCCTGTTATTTGAACTGCTCCTATTTGTACGAGCAGCACAAAAATCATCCCTAACTTAACTGTAACACAGTTTGGACTATTCGTCACTTACTTATTATCGATTACTGTAACACTTCTATTGTAAACCTACAATACTGCACAAAGAAATTCGAGAGTGTTGTTGCATTATTTCGTTGTATATGATAAAATAACATCTTAGAGGAGTGACTTAAAATGTATATACTTAAATTGGAATCCGTTCTTAAAGATTATCTTTGGGGCGGCGACAGACTGATTAAAAAATACGGTTTTAAAAGCGACAAGGAAATCGCTGCGGAAGCTTGGGTGCTTTCGTGCCACAAGGACGGTCCGAGCAGGGTTTCCAACGGAGATTTGGCAGGCAGAGAATTGCGTGACGTACTGACAGAGAAAGAGCTTGGTGAAAACTGTAAAAAATTCGATAAATTCCCCATCCTTACAAAGCTTATCGACGCCAAAGACAATCTTTCGCTTCAAGTTCACCCTTCCGACGAAACTGCCGACAAGGAAAAGGGCGAAGAAGGCAAAACCGAATCGTGGTATATTGCCGATTGCGACGAAGGTGCAGAGCTGATTTACGGCTTTAAAGAAGACATTTCGAGAGAAGATTTTATCGAAAGCGTCAACAACGGAAGCTTTATTGACAAAGTAAACCGTGTTAAGGTCAAAAAGGGCGAATGTTACCACATCGAAGCCGGAACATTACACGCTATATGTAAAGGAATTTTTCTTGTTGAGGTTCAGCAAAATTCAAACACCACTTTCAGGGTTTACGATTACGACCGTGTGGGTGCTGACGGCAAGAAAAGAGAACTTCACACCGAAAAAGCGTTGAATGTAATTAATTACAAAAAGCAGGAAAGCGTTAAATTCTTCTCGGAAGAAAATACATCCTCTTATTCAAAACGTCTTTTGTCAAAATGTGAGTTTTACGAATTTTTTGAGGTTAAAACACACTGTGAATACGCAGGCATTGCCGACGAAAAATCGTTTGTTTCTTTTGTTTGCATTGAAGGAAGCGGTGAAATCAAGTGCAGTGAAAATTCCGTTTCACTCAAAGCCGGCGATTGTGTTTTTGTTCCCGCAAATACCGGAAAATTTGAAATTTCCGGTGAAATGACGCTTCTTGAAACGAGGGTTCCGTAATGGCTTCTCTTTCGGCTTCAAACTTAAAAATGAGTTTTGGCGAAGATGTCCTTTTTTCAGATGGAAGCTTTGAAATTTCCGAGAACGAATCTGTCGGTCTTATCGGTGCCAACGGTGTAGGCAAAACCACGCTTTTCAGAATGATTATCGGCAAGGAAGACGGTTTTGAAGGAGATATTGTCAAAGGAAAAAACACCGTTATCGGTTATATGGAGCAACACGCTTGCCGAGGCTCGGTGCTTTCGCTTTACGGTGAGCTTATGACCGTTTTCAGCTCTCTTACGGAAATGGAAACAGAGCTTGAGGCTCTTTCAAAAGAAATTGAATATGCAAACGGTGACTTGTTAAACGAACTGATTTCACGTCAAGGCTATCTTACCGAAAAATTTCAATCCTCCGGCGGTCTTACATACCGCAGCCGTGCGAGAGCCACACTCATCGGCTTAGGCTTTTCGGAAGATGATTTTTACATCCCAGTTTCCGACCTCAGCGGAGGTCAAAAATCAAAGCTTTCACTTGCAAAGCTTTTGCTCAGCGGTGCAAACTTTCTTCTTCTTGACGAGCCGACAAATCATCTTGACATCGAAAGCGTTGAATGGCTTGAGAGCTTTTTGCGTGATTTTGACGGTGCTTCGCTTATAATTTCGCATGACAGATATTTCCTTGATAAAGTAACATCAAAAACACTTGAAATCGAAAATAAAAAAATCACTCTGCGAAAAGGAAATTATTCAACAGCCTTAAAACAAAAAGAGCTTGAAATGCTGACTGTCAAGCGTAATTATGACAACACAATGGCGGAGGTTCACCGCATTGAGGGAATAATCGCCCAGCAAAAGCAGTTCAACCGTGAAAGAAACATCCGCACCGCCGAAAGCAAGCAGAAAATGATTGACCGTTTGCTTGACGGTCTTGTAATTCCCGATGAAAAGCAGGAGGAATTTCATTTTAAATTCAACCCTGCTGCAGAAAGCGGAAACGACGTTCTTTTTATTTCAAACTTAAAAAAATCCTTTGATTCAAAAATGCTTTTCAGAAATGTTGACATTAATATTTACAAGGGTGACAGAATGTTCCTTTTGGGGCCTAACGGTTGCGGAAAGACAACTCTGCTGAAAATTCTCATCGGCAAAGAAAAAGCGGATTCGGGCGAATTCAAATTCGGCTCAAACGTTAAAATCGGTTACTTCGACCAAAGTCTTTCGGGACTTGACGATTCAAAAACCGCCCTTGATGAAATTTGGGATGAGCATAAGGATTTTGATTCCACAACAGTACGCAACGCACTTGCAATGTTTCTGTTTAAGGGTGACGATGTTTACAAAAAAATCGGTGATTTAAGCGGCGGAGAAAAAGCGAGAATCGCACTTTTAAAGCTGATGCTTACGGGTTCAAATTTGCTTTTACTGGATGAGCCGACAAACCACCTTGACATTCGCTCCCGTGAAGCGTTGGAAACTGCACTTTCTTCTTATTCGGGAACGATTTTGACCGTTTCCCATGACAGATATTTCATAAACAAGCTTTCGACAAAAATCGTCAGATTTTATGATGACGGCATAAAAAGCTTTGACGGTAATTATGATGATTACTGTGTTGCACTCGAAAATGAAAGAGCAAGTGTCACATTGCCGAAAAAAGAAAAAAACGTGCAAAATGATTATAAGCTTCGCAAAGAGCTTAAAAGCGAATACAGACGTGTTCAAACGGCAATAAAAAAGTGCGAAGAACACATAGAAAAAAACGAAAGCGAAAGTGAAAAAATTTCGCAGATGCTTTTAAATCCCGAAACAGCGGCTAATTACGAAGAAGTCAGCAATCTTACGTCAAAATTGGATGAGATTAAAAACGAACTTGACTCTCTGCTGGAGGAATGGGAATCGCTTTCCGACAGATTTTCTGCTCTTGAAGAAAAAATCATTGCAAACAACGGCAATATTTGATATACTTTTAAATAACGAAATCTTGAGAGGTGTATAAATGAAACCATACATTTTAAAAAGACATTTGAACAGAGTTCCTGTTTTTTACGAAACACACTCCCCCGAAGTTCCGAAAGAGTTGTTTGAAGCAGAATCGGTAAAACCCGATCTTACGGATTTTCCGCTTCCCCTTCCCTCAAAGAAAAGTGATTACACCTGCTTCGTAAAATGCGATGACGGCACGGAATGGTACGGAGCAAAAACAGGTCTTACAAGATATGATGCAAATGCCGAACGTCTTGAGGACAGAGTTATGTATTTTTCCGCAGACAGACACCTCCACGATAACTGTGTGGAAAAGCTTCTTGCGGACGGAAACTCAGTGTGGGTTAAAACGGAAACAGGCGTTGTACATATCAGCTTCGTTGAATATTCAACAGACGAAAAAGCAAACGTTCTTCTTAAAGAAAGTCAGGAAATTGTTGACCGCAGAGGTATGGTCAGCCACAGAAAGCTAAAAAAAGCCCGTGACATTTCTTCCAGATACCCCGACAATGAATGTGACAACGACGGTGGCTTTACTGCGGCATTTTCAATGGGTGAGCTTTTTCATTATGCCACCCTCAGACGTGAGCTTGGCGAAAATCATCCCGAAACGCAGAGGATAAAGGCTGCCGCCACCCGTGCGTGCGAAGCTTGTCTTTTGCTTTTTTATCTCCCCGGCAGAGGCGACGGTTTCTTTGCAAGAACCTACCTCGCCCCCGATGAAAGACTACCCGATGACGGTCTTTTCTTCCAAAGGCAGGGCGATTATGCCGTTTTGCTTGACACAACACGAGCAAGAGGAATTAATTGCGTAGGTGCAAAAACGTACTGCGGCGCACCCATTCCGAAAAGGCTTTCGCACCTTTACACGGATGAAGGGTACACTCAAGACGGTCTGATTTACAAAGCGGACACCAGCAGCGACGAAGTAACCCTGCACTATGCGAATATGAGATACGCACACGATATTTTAGGTGTAGTTGACCCCGAACTCGATAAGATTATTAAAACCACCATCAAAAACACAACGTATCATTTTATCGACAACGGATACAAGCTTATCGATTTCAGAGGCGAACCCACTATGTGGGCAAAATGGGATCTTGACTACTTTAACTCCGAAATGGGTTGGGCTGACGGCGCGCTCAATTCTGCGGAAATGCTTTTTGTGCTTTACACTGCCGACTACGTACTCGGAGGAGACAAAAAGATTAAAGCCGCAATTGAGGACTTAATGAACAAGGATTATCACAAGCTTGCCACAAAGCATTATGAACGTTTCTTCAAAGCCTGTATGGCAGAAGGATGCGATATGAGGGAAGATATGATGTTCGGTGACCATATGCTTGCCGTTATTTCATTCTGGCAGCTTTGCGACCTTGAAACCGACGAAAAACTTTTGAAAAATTGGAAAAAAGGTTTCAGAAGTTGGCGTAATACCCTTGCAAAAGAGCATAGTCCGTGTTATGATTTTCCGTACACTCTCGCTACGGGAGACAAAATCGATATGGACAGAGCAGTCGCATATTTTTACCGTTGTCCGCCCACAAGACTTGCTTCGGGCGTTACGGTAAAAAGAGAAGATTATCCCGTTGAAACACGTTTCAGCGGTGAGAAAAGAGAAATGTCTTCGCTTTTGCCCGCAGACGAAAGATTTATCGCAAAGTATGACAGAAATCCGATGAGCGAATGTAGGGAGGATTCCGGCGGAAAGTTTGCTGTTGAAAGCTGTTTCGTTTACACCTTTGCTTATTGGCTCGGACGTTATTTTGGACTTATTGAAGGAGAAGAATAATGAAAAACTTTACTGTTGCTGTTTTAAAAGCAGATAAAAACAACATCCGGGAAAGCTTTTCAAAGGCAATCGGATTTCTTGAAAAGGACAACAAAAACTCGCTTAACGCATTTTACGCAAGCGATTACAAGTTTATAAAAAATAACCATCCGGAAATGTTTGAAAAAGTCAAAACATTCATAGAGCAGGAAAGGCTTCAACCTCTCGGAGCTTGGTGGGATTATAACGATAAAGAAAGGGTTTCGGACGAATTTTTGGCACGAAACACTTTGTATTCGCAAAAGTTCTTCAAGAAAAATTTCGGAAAAGTTTTCTTGACGGGTTACGGTAAAAAAATCGGAAATCCGCTTTCTTCCGAAATCCTTTTCAGGTCGAGAATAAATTGCTATGTTGAAGAAAATTCCGAAAATGCCGACGGCTTTTATTGGATTGATTCAAAAAACACTTACCGTATTCTCGGTGCCGCCGCATCTTCCGTCCCTGTAAAGGGTATTGACGAATTAACAGGTGAAGAAATTACGGTAACGTTTGACAAGTATTTCAGCGAATTTTTTGCCACAACAGATGACATTGACGCAATTGCCGATATTGATTTTTCAGCTTCGGAGGAGGAAAGCGAAATTGAAAAAACGCTTCTCAACTGTGAAATACTTGACTCTGTAAACACAATCAAGAACGGTAAAGAAAGCAAAATCAAGGAAATTAACCGTGCGTGGAAAAAGCTTCTTTCTTCGGATGAAAATTCCTCAGAAACAGTAAAAGCTCTCGCCAAAAGCTTTGAAGACGTTGTAATAGACAAAAACGACATATTTGAAACTTCAAGCGAAAGCACCGAGCTTGTTACACTTAAAAAGTGCTGTGGATGCAGCAAATACATACTTCGCATACGTCAAACATTAAACGCAAGCGAAAAAATCGTTGTCAAATCAAGGCTTCTTGACACCTGCTTTTGGGTTGATATAGAGCCTTACGAAATACGCAGTTTTATCATTGAAGACGGCACTCCGAAAGAGTGTAACTTCATTGAAAACATAGATATAAACTAAGGAGTGAACTAAAATGGGAAAAAAAGTCGGTTATGCAGTTGTTGGTTTGGGTGTCGGAACAAGGCACTCGGACGCAGCCATAAAATCGGAATACGCTGACCTTATTGCTATTTGTGACATCAATGAGGAGCGTTTAAACGAGGTTAAAGAGGGTTATAAGGAATCCTGTCCTAACCTTCTTTGCTACACATCAATTGATGAGATGCTTAAAAATGATGACATCGATGCCGTAAGCATCGCCGTTCCGAGCGGTCTTCATGCGGAGCTTGCCGTAAAAGCACTTGAAGCAGGCAAACACGTTCTTGTTGAAAAGCCCGTTGACATTACAGTTGAGCAGGCAAAGAAAATTGAAGAAGCAAGAATTAAATCCGGTAAAATCGCAGGTGTTGTTCATCAGAACAGAAACAATGCAAATATGAAACCGATGTACGAAGCTATCAGAGCCGGCAGACTCGGCAAAATAATCCTCGGTGACTTTGACGTAAAATGGTACAGAACGCAGGAATATTTTGAAAAGAACGGCGGCTGGAGAGGCACTTGGGAAATGGACGGCGGCGGATCTCTTATGAACCAGGCTGTTCACACAATCGACCTTATGCTTTGGCTTATCGGCAGTGAAGTTGAAAGCGTAACCAGCACAATGGGCATTTTCAACCACGATATCGAAACCGAAGACCTTACAACATCAATCATCCGCTTCAAGAACGGTGCAGTTGCTAACTTCACAAGTACAACCTGCGCATATCCCGGAATTTGCACGGGAATTAAGGTTTACGGCACAAAAGGTTCAATCGAAGCCGATGCAGATAAGCTTACGCTTTGGAAAATCGAAGGTGCCGATGAAAACGAAGAAAAAGAAATGCTTGAAAAATACAGCGGAAACAGTGCCGCTGCCGCACTCGACCCCACTCTTTGTTCCGGTCACTTCTCTGTTGTCGAGGACATGATTGAGGCTGTGAGAGATTCACGCAATCCTCAGATTCTTCCTATGGAAGCCGCAAAGAGCGTTGAACTTATCAATGCAATTTACGAATCTGCAAGAACCGGAAAAACAGTTTTTCTTAACAAATAAGTTTTTTGACAAAGGACACTGTTTTTAAAACGTAATATTTAAACAACCGTAGCAAAAGTAAAATTTTGTTACGGTTGTTTTTTATATTATCTTTTAAATTTTATATTTGATAATTCCCCGTAAATCGGTGTGGGAAGTCCGAATCCGCCTGAAACCGTCAATATTTGTCCCGTAGTATAAGCGGAATCGTCACTTGCAAAATAAATTACAGCCTGTGCGATTTCTTCCGGCTCGCCCATTCTTCCAAACGGAATATTCTTCAAAAACAGTTCTTTAAAATTATCGCTGAGATTGTTTTTGACCGCTTCTGTGGCTGTCATTCCCGGCAGCACCGCATTGCAACGGATTTTGTTTTTTGCTTCGTGTACCGCAATCAGTTTTGTAAGATAATTAATCGCCGCCTTACTTGTTCCGTAAGCAATCTGCGAAATATCAGGTACAATTCCGCCGACAGAAGAAATGTTCACAATACTTCCCCCGCCCTGCTTTGCCATATAAAAAGCCGCCCTTTGGCTTGCCATATACACACTTCGCAAATTTACCGTTACCGTATCCAAAAAAACGTCCGCATCGGTGCTTGAAAAATCGAGGTCTTTTTCAGGTCTTGACGTGCCGAAATTATTAACAAGCACATCGATATGTCCCGAATCCTTAATAACTTCATCTGTCATAGACGCATACGTTTCGGGTTTGAGAGCATCATTGTAAACACATTTAACCCGAAAGCCCTGCAAGTTCAGTTTATCCGCTTCCGACTGTGCCAAATCCAAATTTCGTGCAGCCATATATACGGTTGCACCTTCCTTTACACAAGCTTTCACAACAGACAGTCCTATCCCTCTTGTGGAAGCGGTAACCAAAACTGTTTTACCTTTTAATCTCATAATTTTACACCTTTTCATTTTTATAAATTTTAGGAAGCATCAGAACAATAAAAATACTGACAGCTACGCAAATGATTTCTATTATTCCGATTTTTCTTATTGAACTTACAGATGCCGAAACACTGTCTATGCCTGACTTTATCCCGCTTGTTACACCGTTTGTAAACATCGGCACAAATACCGCAACTCCAAACGGTGCGGCAAGGTCACGAAACAAACCGTAAGTTCCTGTTTGCACACTTGCTTTTAGCGGGTTTAAACCCGACAAGACAACTTTCATAAACACCGATGCATTGGCGCCCAAACCAAAGCCTAAAATTCCGAGTGAGGATGCCAGCAGCCAAACTGAAGTATTTGAATTAAACAACAGCATAATCGCACAACCGAGTCCCGTGACCGTCAAAGAGCCTGCCAGTACGGCTTTCGGCTCATATTTATCGGCAAGCGGTCCCAAAATTACGGCACCCAAAGACATTCCGATATACATTATCGAAATTGCATACCCCGATATAACGGTATTCTGCGGCTGAGTGTAATTGACAAAGACTATTATATTGGTCATATTTGCCTGCATAAGTCCCTGTGTAAGGAACAGTGCCGCCACCGAAAGGACAAATGCTCTGCGTTTAATAAAATCCCAATGCAATATAGGATTTGCCGACCTTTTTTCGGCAAGGCACAAAAGAAAAAGGGAAAACACCGCCCCCACCGTTACCGACAAAAACGATTTTGACATCCAACCCATATTTTGACCGAAAGACGGAACACAAAGAAGCAAACCGAAAAACAAAACTATGAATGTCGCACCTGCATAATCGAAATTTTCGGGAAACTTTCTCGGTGCGATATCATTTGAACCTTTGAGAAAAATACAAATCAGCAAGGTAATTACGCAAATTGCCGAACAAACATACATCATAACACGCCAACCATACGCATTTATTAACATTCCTCCGATTGTCGGCCCGAAAATAACGGCACAGCTTGAAATCAGCATATAAAAAGAAAAACCTTTTGCCTGCTTTTCATAAGGAAATTCCGTTACAATATAGGACATCACAACGGGAGCGATTCCCGCACTGCCCAAACCCACTATAAAACGTGCTATGAGCATAAACAATAAGGAATTTGACATTGCCGTAAGAACATTGCCGAGGGTGAAAATCGCAATTCCTATCAGCAAGGTTCTTTTACGTCCGATAACATCACCGATTTTTCCGAGAATCGGCGCAAAAGCAGATGAAGATATCGCCAAAGCCAATGCCGTCCAAGTTGTATTGTTATAGTCGAGATTCAAGTCTTTTACAAATGCCGGCCCCAAAACAGTTGTAAAACCGCCGACAATTCCCACCAAAAAAGCGCCCAAAACAAAAGGAATAAATCCCGATAAATACGGTTGAAGCTTTTGTTTATTTTGTTTATTATGTGTAATAATAATCACCTCGTTCAATAAAAAGTATATCCTGAAAAGAATGAATTAACCGCACATTTTTCGGTTATACTTATTATCGAAAGGAGGATTTTCGACTATGGAAAAACGGTTTTTAATTTGCACACATTGCGGAAATATAATCGCAATGATAAAAGACTGCGGTGTAACGGTACACTGCTGCTCGGAAGAAATGAAAGAGATAGTTCCGGGGGAAAGTAACGCATCTTCGGAAAAACATTTGCCCGTTTATAAGGTTGAGAACGGCACGGTTCGTGTATGCGTCGGTGAAGCGGAGCATCCCATGACAGAAGAACATTATATCGAATGGATATGTATTGAAACCGAGGACGGCTTTCAATATAAACATTTAAAGCCCGAAATGCCGCCTCATGCTGTCTTTTTCATATCCGATAAAGATAAAGTTAAAGCGGTTTACGCTTTTTGCAATCAGCACAGTCTTTGGAAAGCATAAAAATAATAAAGGAGAATTATTATGTCTATTATAAACAAAAGCGTATCGGATTTTAAAGCCGATGCTTATCACAACGGTGAGTTCAAAACAGTAACTAAAGAAGATATCAAGGGTAAATGGAGCGTTTTCTTTTTTTACCCTGCGGATTTTACCTTTATCTGCCCCACCGAGCTTGAAGACCTTGCGAAAAAGTATGAAGATTTCAGAAATATAGGTTGCGAAATTTATTCCGTATCCACAGATACGCACTTTGTTCACAAGGCTTGGCACGATGCCTCCGAAAGAATCAAAAAAATCAACTACCCTATGCTTGCAGACCCCACACACGCTATTTCCAAAGATTTCGAGGTTCTAATCGAATCGGACGGTTTAGCTGAAAGAGGTACGTTTATAATTAACCCCGACGGCAAAATCGTAGGTTATGAAATCACCGCAGGTAATGTCGGAAGAAATGCCGAAGAACTTTTCAGAAAAGTTCAGGCTTGTCAGTTCGTTCACGCACACGGCGACCAGGTGTGTCCCGCAAATTGGCATCCGGGCGAAGAAACATTAAAACCGAGTCTTGACCTTGTAGGTCAATTATAATTGCATATGGCAAATTACAGCAACAAAGATTTATATGACGTAATTGTAATCGGAGGAGGCCCTGCCGGGCTTACTGCCGCAATTTATCTGGCACGTGCCAAATACAGAGTTTTGGTTGTTGAAAAAGAGCAGTTCGGCGGTCAAATAACCATAACGGATGAAGTTGTAAATTATCCCGGAATAAGAAAAACAAGCGGCAAAGAGCTGACAGAAGCTATGCGAGAACAAGCCGAAGATTTCGGTGCAGAGTTTTTATTTGCCGAAGCCACGGAATTAAAGACAAGCGAAAACGTAAAAACAGTTAAAACAAGCAAGGGCGAATTAAATTGCTTGGGAATTTTGATTGCCACAGGTGCGCATCCGAGAACGGTCGGCTTTAAAGGAGAAGAAGAATTTAAAGGCCGAGGTGTTGCTTACTGTGCAACGTGTGACGGCGAATTTTTCACCGGAAAAGAAGTTTTTGTTATAGGCGGCGGTTATGCTGCGGCAGAGGAAAGCGTTTTTCTTACTAAATTTGCAAGTCATATTACAATTTTAATGCGTGATGACGATTTCACCTGTGCCGCTGCGGTATCCGCACCTGCAAGAAGTCACGAAAAAATTACGATTGTCAACAACACGGAAGTGGAAGAAGTATCGGGTAACAACGGTTTGAATTATATAAAATACCGAAATATAAAAACCGGAGAAATAACACAATACCGTTCAAAAGGAAACGACACCTTCGGTGTGTTTGTTTTTGCAGGTTATTCGCCCGACACCGAGCTTGTTAAGGGCATAGTCGAATTAAACGAACACGGATATATCATCACAAACAAGGAACAAAAAACAAGCACCGAAGGAATTTATGCGGCGGGAGACGTGTGTATAAAACCTTTGCGTCAAGTTGTAACTGCAACCGCAGACGGAGCGTTGGCGGCAACGGAGCTTGAAAAATATGTTGCCGATATGCAAAGAAAAACAGGCTTGCATCCCAATCAACCGCCGATAAAGGAACGTACCGAATCACAGAAAAGTCCAAAGCAGGATTTTCACGAAAATAACGGTGAGATATTCACCGAACAAGTTAAACAACAATTAAAAGATTTATTTCTGAAATCCGAAAAAAATATTTCTTTGAATTTGTTTCTTGATAACCGTCCGATTTCATCCGAGCTTGAGAAGATGATGACGGATTTGTCCGAATTTACCGAAAAGTTGAGCGTTTCGGTTATTGACAGGAACTGCTCCTCAAAAGAAGCCCCTTGTGTTAAGGTCTGCCTTGATGACGGAACATACACGGGAATATGTTTCCACGGTGTTCCGGGAGGACATGAGTTCACATCTTTTGTAATCGGTCTTTATAATGCATCGGGTACAGGTCAAAAGGTTGATGACGATACACTGCAAAGAATAAAAGATATCAAATCCGAAACGGATATAAAAATACTCGTTTCACTGTCATGCACCATGTGTCCCGATTTGGTTATCGCTTGCCAACGTATAGCCACATTAAACGAAAATGTGAGAGTTGACGTGTTTGATATTCAACATTTTCGTGAGCTTGCGGACAAATACAACGTTATGAGTGTCCCGTGTTTGGTTATAAATGACAGTAATGTTTCTTTCGGCAAAAAAAATATGAATCAGCTTTTGGAATTAATCGGATGAAGAAAAAAACATTCCCTCTTCTGTTATTAAACAGCAAGGGAATGTTTTTTATTTGACAACGGCGACAAATTACTTTATAA
>CAYYRN010000042.1:0-15988 GCA_964474295.1 uncultured Eubacteriales bacterium | reverse complement strand
GTCTTTCGTCATCCTGAACAACGTGAAGGATCTTGTTGAGGTCAAGCCAAAACAGCCCTTACCCGTCATCCTGAACGAAGTGAAGGATCTTGTTGTGGTCAAGCGTATCACCGACAAAAATAAAAAAGTCCCGCCGGGATCTTTCGCTTACGCTCGAAGATGACACGGCGGGTTTTGTGATTTACTTTAGTAGATCTTTCGCTGACGCTCAAGATGACGGAGGAAATAAGAACAACGGTAAAACGTTCAAGACAACGTATATAACAGAGAAGCTTACATATCGTTTCTTATTAAGTCCTCGTAAGTTTCCGCTTTGACAACAACTCTTTCCTCGTCACCGTTGAGCATTACAACGGCGGGACGGGGATTTCTGTTATAGTTTGATGACATCGAATAGTTATAAGCACCCGTTGAAAGAACAGCCATAATGTCGCCTGACTGCGGCTTTTGGATGTAGGTATCTTTCTGTATAAGGTCGCCGCTTTCACAGCATTTTCCCGCAATCGTTGCAAGAAAATCGGCTTTTTCGGAAGCCTTGTTCGCTATGACAGCCATATAGGATGATTGATAAAGAATATATCTCGGATTATCGCACATTCCGCCGTCAACGGAAACATAGGTTCTGACATTTGGAATTGTTTTAATCGCCCCCACCGTGTAAAGCGTGATTCCGGCTTCGCCTACAATAGACCTGCCGGGTTCGATAATAACAAACGGAGTTTTGATGTTACGCTTTGAACATTCCGCCTTGATGACGGAAGCGACATTTTTCATATACTCATCAAACGATGCGGGGTTATGCTCCTCTGTATACTTTATTCCGAAGCCACCGCCGAGGTCTAATTCCTCAACTTCACAGCCTGTTTCGTTTTTAACGTTTTCGATAATATTCATCATAATTTTTGCGGCTTCTTCAAAAGGCTTAACGGCAAAAATTTGAGAGCCTATGTGACAGTGTATGCCCTTAAAGACGATTTTTTCGGCATCGATTGCGGTTTTGATTGCTTTCATAGCATCGCCCGTGTCAAGGTCAAGCCCGAATTTGGAATCGGTCTGTCCCGTTTGAATAAAGGAATGTGTTTCCGCTTCAATGCCCGGCTTTACTCTGATAATGACGTTTATTTCTTTGTCAAGCTCATGTGAAAGCTTTATCAGATTTTCAAGCTCGTAAAGGTTATCGACCATAATTCTGCCGACACCGCTTTCAACGGCAAATTTTAATTCCTCATATGACTTGTTGCTGCCGTGAAAATATGCTTTTTCCATCGGGAAGCCTGCTTTGAGTGCCGTGTAAATTTCGCCGCCCGAAACTACGTCAATGCCCATATTTTCTTCTTTTATAATTTTGTACATAGCTTTGCAGGAAAACGCTTTTGAAGCGTAAATTACCCTGCCGTTTCCGTCGTAATTTTCTTTGACGGAATTGACAAATTTGCGGCAATTTTTTCTTATAAGAACTTCATCGAGAATATAAACAGGTGTTGAATATTTTTCGGCAAGCTCGACCGTATCATGCGTGCCGAATGTCAGATGTCCCTTTTCGTTAATTCCGAGACTTTCCGAAACAAACATTTTAATCTTCCTTTCATAACGATTATCAGTCAACGAAATCGTTTATTACTTTTCTAAGCTCATCTCTGCCATCGCCGTTGAGTGATGAGAACGGTATAACTGCAACGGGATTAAAGCCGTCAAGCTCATCTTTAATTTCCGCAATTCTTTTTGCGTATTCGGTTTTGTTGAGCTTGTCGCTTTTTGTCATAACAACCGCAAAACGGTAATTATTGTGGGCAAGATATTTTATCATATCGACATCATCTGCGGTGATGCTTCTTCTCATATCGGTAAGCACAACCACAAGCTTAATGTTTCTTCCCGAAGCGAAATACCCCTCCATAAGATCTGCCCAGCGTTTTTTTTCGCTGTCGGATACCTTGGCGTATCCGTAACCCGGCAAATCGGTAAAATAAATGTTATCCACGGTGTAGAAGTTTATCGTAACCGTTTTTCCCGGCACGGAGCTTACCCGTGCCAGCCCTTTTCTGTTAAGGATTTTGTTGAGCAGTGAAGATTTTCCCACATTCGAGCGTCCCGCAAAAGCGATTTCCGCTTTGCTCGATGGCGGAAGCTGTTCGAATGTGCCGTAAGAGGCTTCGTAATCCGATTTTTCAAATTTAAGCATTGCTTATCCTCCTTTGCGTTACATCCGCATCTCTTACAAGCTTTCTTTTTATCTCTTTTTTTACGCTGTTCGGTGCGGACTCTTTTTTCGACAAAGCGTTTTCAAAAACCATTTCAAGATTTTCCGCAAACACAAAGCGGATGTTTTCTTTTACAACATCTTCGACCTCATCGAGATCCGATTTGTTTTCTTCGGGGATGATTACGGTTTTAATTCCGTGACGGTATGCAGCCATGGTTTTTTCCCTCAAACCGCCTATCGGAAGAACTCTGCCTCTCAGCGAAATTTCGCCCGTCATCGCAACGTCGCCCTTTACGGGTGTGTCCGTCAATGCGGAAAGCAAAGCTGTCGCAATTGTAACACCTGCGGAGGGACCGTCTTTCGGTACGGCTCCCGACGGGAAATGAATGTGAATATCTTTTGTTTTGTAAAAGCTTTCGTCAATGTCGTATTCCGAGGCAATCGAACGCACAAAGCTTATTGCCGCCGATGCCGATTCTTTCATAACGTCACCGAGCGAACCTGTAAGCTTGACCTCGCCCTTGCCCTCAAGCACGGCAACCTCCGCCTGAAGCATTTCGCCGCCCACGCTCGTCCAAGCAAGTCCGTTGACAATGCCGATTTCGTCTGTGCCTGAAATTTTTTCGTTTTTATATTTTCTCGAACCGAGCATTTCTTCAAGGTCAGAGGGCTTGACGGTAACTCTTTTTTTATCCTCATCAAGCTTAAATGCCGTTTTTCTGCAAACTGCGGCAATTTGTTTTTCAAGCAAACGCACGCCGGCTTCCCTTGTGTAGCCGTCTATCATTTCGTGCAGGGCGTTGTCGGTAATTCTGAGCATATTTGCGGGAATACCGTGCATTTTTCTCTGCTTTGGCAGAAGATGTTTTTTGGCTATATTAAATTTTTCTTCGTGGGTATAGCTGCCCAGCTCAATTACTTCCATTCTGTCAAGCAAGGGGGAGGGGATTGAATATTTATCGTTTGCCGTTGTTATGAACAGTACCTTGCTCAAATCAAACGGAACCTCAAGGTAGTGGTCGCAAAACGCAAAATTCTGTTCCGCATCAAGAACTTCAAGCAATGCCGAGGACGGATCTCCCTTGTAGTCCGAGCCGAGCTTGTCGATTTCGTCAAGCAGCATAAGGGGATTTGATGACTTTGCCTGCTCCATTGCGGACATAATTCTGCCCGGCATAGAGCCTATATAGGTTTTTCTGTGACCTCGTATTTCCGCCTCGTCGTGAACACCGCCGAGCGATATTCTTACATATTTTCTGCCCATTGCTTCGGCAATGGAACGTGCAATTGAAGTCTTTCCGACACCGGGAGGCCCGACAAGACAGATTATCTGACCGTTGATATCGGGGTTGAGCTTTCTTACCGCAAGCATTTCGATAATTCTTGTTTTAACCTTTTCCAAACCGAAATGGTCTTTGTCAAGAACTTTGCGTGCGTTTTTCAAATCAAGCTTGTCTTGCGTTTTAACGTTCCACGGCATATTCAAAACCGTCATAAGATAAGAACGTGAAACCGTGGCTTCGGGTGAGGTGGGCGACATCTTTTCAAGACGTCCGCACTCATCAAGGAGCTTTTCTTCATATGCTTCTTCAAGCCCGATTGCCTTTATTTTATCTCTGAATGAAAGAATTTCGTCCTCGACTGTCTTGCCTTCACCGAGTTCCTCCGAAATCGCTTTCATCTGTTCTCTTAAATAATACTCTTTTTGGCTTTTGTCGATTCTTTCCTGAACCACAGACTGTATTTTTTCCTCTATGGAAAACAGCTCGATTTCGTTTTTGAGCATAGTACAGCATTTAAGAAGTCTGTTGGGTATGTCAAGCTCTTTTAAAATGTCGTACCGCTGTTCGTATTCGAGCATTATATTGCCTGCGATATAATCAGCAAGCTTTCCGGGATTTTTTTCATCGATTACGCCGAGAAGAACATCGGGTGCCAACCGTGGAGCCGCCTGTGCGTATTCCTCGAAAATATCTTTAAGCTGTCTTGTCAAAGCACTGACGTAATCTTTGTCTTCTTCCTTTATTTTATGGCTTCGTGTAAGTCGGACGGAGGCTTCAAGATAAGGTTTTACCGAAATCATTTCGGCAATTTCGGCTCTGTACATACCGTTTACCGTAACACGAACGTTTTCGCTGTTAGGGATTTTCGTTACCTGCTGAACCGAAGCCACAACGCCTATTTTGTAAAGGTCATCGGGCATCGGCTCATCAATGCTGACACTTTTTTGTGCAACGAGAAACACTTCTCTGCCGTTTGCCATTGCCGCTTTAAGGGCAGCTATCGATTTCTTTCTGCCGACTTCAAAATGAAGCTTTTCTTCGGGGAATATCACAAGTCCCCTGAGTGCCACAACGGGCATAACATCAAATATAAAATTATCCATATCCAAAAACTCAAACCTTTCAATCCGCTATGCTGAATATTATAAAATAAAACAGCGTTTTCGTCAATGATAATAATGCAGTAAATATTTGAAATTATGGAAATTTATTTGAAACATTTCACTTAATTTACCTCCATTTTGTTAAAACTGACATTGACACTCACAAGGCTCGGTGGTATTATTTATAAGCACGAATTTTGAAAGGACAGGAACGCACAATGAAGAGTAAAGGCTTTGAAAATTTTATCGGTACGGTCTGTGTAACTTTGGCGGGAATACTTTGGGGCTGCACGGGAATTTTCATAAGAAAATTTACACCTGCCCTCTCCTCAATGCAGATTGTTTCGGCAAGAACGGCTTTAACCGTTGCGGTTTTGTTTTTGATTTTACTTATTTTTAAAAGAGATTTGTTAAAAATAAAGCTGCGTGACATCTGGTGCTTTATCGGTGCGGGAGTTTGCAGCATAATTTTTTTCAATTATTGCTACTTCAAATGTATGAGTTTAACATCGCTTTCCGTTGCAGCCGTTTTGCTTTACACAGCACCCGCAATGGTGATGATTATTTCGGCAATCGTTTTCAAAGAAAAAATAACCGTTCCGAAAATAAGCGCATTGCTGCTCGCTCTGCTCGGCTGTACGTTAACGAGCGGCGTTATCGGAACGGATGCTTTAATTTCAAAGGAAGGCTTGCTTATAGGCTTGGGGGCAGGGCTCGGATACGCCCTTTACTCCGTTTTTTCGAGAGCTGCGCTCAACAGAGGATATAATTCTCTGACGATAATTTTTTACACATTCCTCACGGCACTGATTTTTTTGATTCCGTCAACCGATTGGAAAACGGTTTCCGTTTCTTTACTTTCGAGTAAAGAAAATTTTGCGTATTATGTGTTGTTTACGCTTCTTTGCACCGTGTTACCCTATATTTTTTACACCTACGCTCTTACAAAGCTCTCGCCGTCAAAGGCATCGATTATGGCATCCGTCGAGCCTGTTGCCGCAACAATTGTCGGCTTTGTGTTTTTCAATGAACGTCCTTCGACGGCGGCTTTCTTTTCAATAGGATGTATACTTTTTTCGATTATCCTTTTGGCACTTAACACGGATAAAAAATAGTTTTGCGAAATTTCTGTTTTTTTGTCACCTTTCTCCGCACATATCCGTCTATATTATAAAAGCACACATTTCGGGAGGCACACACCTTGGTTTTCAGCAGCTTACAGTTCATCTTAATATTTATGCCTATATTTTTTATATGCTATTATCTTTTGCCCGATAAATTTAAAAACGGCGTTCTGCTTTTGGGAAGCCTTACATTCTATTTTATAGGAACGGTAAACGCACCGGAACACTTTGCACTTTTTGTAATAAGTATAATTGTGGATTTTGCCGTAGGTCTCGGAATTGAAAAATATTCATCGCACAAAAAGGCGTTTTTGATTGCGGGAATACTGTTTCACCTTATAAACCTTTGCATATTCAAGTATGCGAATTTTGCAATCGGAGAAGCCGTGAAAGTCTTTCCGAATCTTAATTTTACGGCGGAAATACTTTTGCCGATAGGAATATCGTTCTACACATTTCAGGGCATTTCCTACATTGCGGATGTTTATATGGGAAAAACCGAAGCCGAAAAAAGTCTGCTGAGATATGCCGTTTACATTTCGATGTTCGAGCAATTGATAGCGGGTCCTATCGTAACATATAATCAGGTTCAGTCGGAACTTCAAAGCAGAAAAGTTACGGCGAAAAATGCTTTTAGCGGAATCGAAATTTTCATTTTCGGGTTAGGTCTTAAAGTTCTGCTTGCAAACCCTATCGGAAAGCTTTGGTCACAGGTGCAAACAATCGGATTTGAAAGCATTTCCACACCGCTTGCCTGGATGGCTGTAATTGCTTACTCGTTCCAAATTTATTTTGATTTTTTCGGATATTCGTTGATGGCGATAGGCTTGGGAAAAATGCTCGGCTTCAAGCTGCCCCAAAATTTCGATCATCCTTATACAAGCCTTACTATGACGGAGTTTTGGCGAAGATGGCATATGACGCTCGGTTCATGGTTTAAGGATTATGTCTACATCCCACTCGGCGGAAACAGAAAAGGTGTTTTGAAAACCGTCAGAAATCTGTTTGTTGTTTGGCTGCTTACCGGAATATGGCACGGTGCCGGATACAACTTTATTCTTTGGGGAATTACTCTTTTTGTGATATTGCTGATTGAAAAATTTTTCACGGGAAAATACTTAAATCGACATCCGATTTTGGGGCATTGTTATATGATTTTGCTCATACCGTTGAGTTGGACGGTTTTTGCCGTAAGTGATATGAGCAGTCTTGCAACGCTTTGGTCACGACTTTTCCCGTTCTTCGGGCAGGGTGTGTGGTCGGATTTCAGATATGACTATCTGAAATATCTGAAAGAATATTATCCTTTCTTCTTGGCGGGCGGATTGCTTTCGACAAAGCTGCCCTATAACTTGCTTAAAAAAATCAAGCAACCGGTTGTGATTATCATTATGCTTGCCGTTATTTTGGCAGCGGGAATTTACTGTATGTACAAGGGCTTTGACGACCCGTTTTTATATTTCAGATTTTAATTGACAGGAGAAAAGAAAAATGAAAAAGAGTAACGTTATAACTTTGATTTTTTTATGTGCTGCGATTGTGGCTGCTTTTGTTTTCGCATCTGTTTCCAAATCGCACAATAACGAAAACGTAACGGAAAGTGTTAAAGCAACCGTGACTGAAAACGAATCCGCAGCAGGCGGCAAATCCGATGTGACAAAAGACGAAACATCCGAAAAAACAGAAAAAGAGGAAAGCGTTTCGGAAAGTACATCACGAAAAAAAGAAGAAAAGAAAACGGAAAAAAGAACAGAAAAAAAGACAGAAAAACGTACCTTTAAGGTTCAAAATATTTCTATGAGTGATTCTCTGTTTATAGGCGATTCGAGAACCGTCGGCTTGATGGAATATTCAAAATTAAAGGATGCCGATTTCTTTTGCAGCGTAGGTATGAGTGTTTTTAATGCTCTCAATCAAACAAATTCCGTCAAGGGAGTGGGGAAAATTTCTCTTACGGACTTGCTTTCGGTAAAAAAATACAAAAAAGTTTACATAATGCTGGGCATTAATGAGGTCGGATATAATCCTCAGGCAATCGTGGACAAATACAGCAGCATTATCGAATTGATTAAAAAGAACCAACCCGATGCGAAAATATTTATAGAAGCCAATCTCCACGTCGGCAAAAGCCGTTCGGAGAGCGACAAGGTTATAAATAACACCGCAATCAACAGGCTTAACGAAAAGCTCTCAAAGCTTGCGGATAACAAAACGGTATTTTATATTGATGCCAACACATGGTTTGACGATGCCGAGGGAAACCTCCCTGCCGACAAATCCTCCGACAGCGTACATCTTTACGCAAAATATTATGCCGAATGGGGTGAATGGATTCAGGCTGAAACAGCCAAATATATTAAGGAGGGGTGATTTTGACCGCCAAGGAAGAATTTTGCGAGCAAATAAAAGGATGCGAAAAGGCGATGTACTCCCTTGCTTTTTCCGTTGTCAAGAATGATGCCGATGCCTCGGAAATAATTAGCGAATCAATTTACCGTGCTTATAAAAATCTCGATTCACTGAAAATTAATTCGGCTTTCAAACCGTGGATGCTTAAAATAGTTCACAACACTGCGGTTGAATTTGTTCGCAAAAATTCAAAAATAATTTATTTGGACGAAATACACTCCGACTTTGAAAACACGGAAAATTTTTTAACCACATCGATTTCACTGCGAGATGCGGTTGAAAGCCTTTCACAGCCATACCGAACGGTAATAGTGTTATACTATTATGAAAATTTTTCAATATCTCAAATTTCAAAAATCACCGACTTGACAAATGCTGCCGTAAAACAACAACTATCCCGTGCGAGGAAACAGTTGCGGAAAATTTTAAAGGAGGATTTCAGAAATGGATAAGTTTGATAAATTTATAAAATCGGAAGCGTCAAAAAACGAAATCACCGTACCGGATGAAGTGAAAGAAAAAATTGATGAAACACTGACAAATTTGCCCGAAAGAAAAATCAAAAAGCACAAAACAAGGGCGGCGACAAAAATTATTTTAACAGCCGCATCGTTTGCTCTGGTTTTGCTTGTGGTTTTCCCCAACGTCAGCGCCGTATATGCCCAGGCGATGGAAAAAATCCCCGTAATCAGCAGCATTGTAAAGGTGTTCACCATCAGGAACTATTCTTATTCGGATAAAAATCACGAAATGGACATCAATGTTCCTCAAATAGAAGACCAAAGCAATGAGGCTGCAGACTACATCAACAAAGATGTTGATGAGCTTACCAAGATGCTTGCCGACAGATTCAATGAAGAATTGGAGGTTTCGGGAAGTCAGGCACACACGGGGATTTATGTGGATTACGATGTCGTAACGAACACGGACAGTTGGTTTACGCTCAAAGTTATGGTTCACGAAGCCGCAGGAAGCAGCGACACATATTACAAATATTATCACATCAATAAGCTCAACGGAAAAATCGTTAAGCTCGGTGACATTGTTGAAAATGATGATTTTTATGATGTTGTAAAAGAGGAAACCGAACGTCAGATGCGTCAGCAGATGAAAAAAGACGATGCGGTAATCTATTGGCTTGAAGATGCACCGTTCGGGGATGACTTTTCCGAGATAGACGGCGAACACAATTTTTATTGGGATGAAAACTTCGATTTGGTTATAGCTTTTGATAAGTATGAGGTTGCTCCCGGTGCTATGGGTACACCGGAATTTACAATAAGCAAAAATTTAATTCTCGATTATATTAAAACCGAATACAAAAGCATAATTGATTCCTAAAAAGATAAAAAGGAGCTGTGAAAACGCAAGTTTTTTACAGCTCCTTTTTTAACTTATTCGGTTGATATTATTTTAATTTTTCAAATCGAAGAAAGCCGAAAAAGCTTTGTATGCCATATAGACATCGATTTTTGAAACTACCTCAAACGGTGCGTGCATTGAAAGCACGGGAACGCCGACGTCAATAACGTCAACATCAAGGTTTGCAACATATTTCGCAACGGTTCCGCCGCCGCCGGCATCGACCTTGCCAAGCTCACCCATCTGCCAAATTACACCTGCATCATCAAAGGTTTTGCGAACCTTTCCGACAAATTCCGCACTTGCATCCGAAGTTCCGCTTTTTCCGCCGGAACCCGTATACTTTGTTACGACAATGCCTCTGTTTACAAACGAGGTGTTCATCTTTTCAAACGGCTGTGCAAAGGTTGAATCAAACGCCGCATTAACATCGGCGGAAAGACATTCGGATTTGCTGAGAACATCGTGTGCCTGAACTCCCGCCTGACGTGCAAGGTCGGCAATAAAGTAAGTCAAATAAGCCGATTTAAGACCTGTGTTTCCGTCAGAACCCGTTTCCTCCTTGTCCGTCAGAACGGTAAGGCAGGTATATTCGGGGTTTTTGCAGTCAACCGCTGCCATAAGCGAGGGGTAAGCGCAAACACGGTCATCGTGTCCGTAACCGCCGATAAGACTTCTGTCAAAGCCTATGTCGCACACCTTTGCGGCAGGCACACATTCAAGCTCGGCAGAAAGAAAATCTTCTTCGGTGATGCCGTACTTTTCGTTGAGTATATTTAAAATGTTAAGCTTTACAAGCTCACTGCACTCATCATCCTTGAAAGGACGTGAGCCGATAAGGATGTTAAGCTCCTCACCCTGAATACCCTCGTTGAGCGTGCGTTTCATCTGCTCTCTTGCCAAGTGGGGAAGCAAATCCGTAATAACAAATTTGGGGTCGCTGTCATCCTCACCGATGTTTACGCTTATTTTTTCTCCGTCCTTACGCACGATAACACCGTGAAGTGCAAGAGGTATTGCCGTCCACTGATATTTTTTAATTCCGCCGTAATAACGTGTTTTGAAAAGTGCCATTTCGCTATCCTCATAAAGCGGGTTGGGTTTTAAATCGATTCTCGGTGAATCAATGTGAGCGGCGGCGATTTTTACACCCTCCGCAACACTTTTTTTGCCGAAAACGGCAAGTATGACAGCTTTGCCTCTGTTGTTGTAATATACTCTGTCGCCTGCCGAGTAAGATGCATTTTTATCAAAAGGCTTGAAACCGTTTTCTTCGGCAATCTTTATTGCTTTTGCGCAAGCCTCACGTTCTGTTTTTCCTTCGTTTAAAAACACCTTATATTTTTCGCAGAACTCATCCGCCTTTTTCAGTTCATCATCTTGCATACGAAGAACTGCGTGCTTTTGGTTGAAAAAAAGTTTTTCCTGTAAATCCTTTGTTTCCTGACTCATAAAATATGTTCCTTTCTTTATTATTTTTCTACCTGAATAAAATTCAGAAGTTTTTCCGTTTCGGCATCGAAATCCACAACACCGTCATTGATTATAATTATGTCCGCATTTTCAAGATAAAATTCATCGCTCAATTGAGCGTCCATCCTGCGTTTTGCTTCCGTTACGGACAAATTATCACGCTCGATTATTCTCTTGAGCCTTACATCGGCAGGTGCAAAAACAACTGCGATTTTTTCGCAATCCAAACGCACCTCGCTTTCAAGCAGTGCCGCCGCATCGATAATGCAGACTTCGTATTCTTCAATTTTCGCATCCTCAATTCTTTCGAGAATTATTCTTCTGATTTCGGGATGCGTTATTGCGTTGAGCTTTTCGGTTTCTTCCCGTGATGCAAAAGCTCTCATTGCCAGCAGCTTTTTGTCGATTTCGCCGTTGTATTTTACAATGTCCCCGCCGAACGCTTGAGTAAGCTTTTCTATTACAGGCGAGCCTTTTTCGAGAATTTCGGAAGCGACCTTGTCAGCATCTATTACATAACAGCCTTTTTCTTTCAACAATGCGGAAACCGTGCTTTTGCCCGCTCCCGTTTTTCCCGTTAATCCCAAAACTAACATAGCATACCTCCTTTAAAGCTCTATTACATCAAAACCGGCAGAGCGAAGAAGACGGTTATAAACGGCAAGACCTACACCTTCGTCCGACGGACAATGCGCATAAGCCGTGTCCGCACCTGTTTCGTCAAGCTCACGCAAAGCATCGAAAAGACGTTTTGCCTGTGATGATGAATCGTCGCTTTTGCCGTATGTTACGCATTTTATCGGGATTTCTTCTTTTTCGTCCTCAAAGCAAAGTGCCGCCGCATTTTCACTGTGTGAGGATACATAATCGATATATTTTTTTCTGTCGGCTTTTATGATAATAACTTTTATTTTCGGGGCATAATGCTTGTATTTCATACCGGGAGATGATGCTTTTTGATTTTCTTCAAGCTTTGACTTGACAGCACTGTCAATTTCTATTTCACCGAGAACAGACATCAACTGTTCGGGAGTTATTCCTCCCGGTCTTAAAAGTCTCGGCTTATCTCCGACCAATGTAATAACGGTGGATTCGACACCGACACTACATTCCCCGCCGTCAATGATAAGCGGAATTTTGCCGTTCATATCATCAAAAACATACCTTGCGTTTGTCGGACTGGGACTGCCCGAAAGGTTTGCCGACGGAGCCGCAATGGGACACCCCGAAAGCTTTATTATGTCACGCATAACGGGATGTGACGGCATACGAACCGCAACGGTGTCGAGATTACCGCTTGTTCTCATGGGAACGGTGTCGGATTTTCGCATTATTATCGTAAGGGGACCCGGCCAGTATTTTTCGGCAAGTTTTTTTGCTGCTTTGGGAATCTCCTTTACGAGAGGATAAATTTCCTCAAAGCACGAAACATGAACTATCATCGGGTTATCGCTCGGACGTCCCTTTGCATCGAAAATTTTTCCGACGGCTTCGGCGTTGAGGGCATCGGCACCCAAACCGTAAACCGTTTCGGTAGGTATTCCGACAACACCGCCTGATTTAATTATTTCGGCTGCTTTTTCCACAGCTTGCCGTGATGTTTTTAAAACTTCTGTTTTCATTTTAATCTTCCGCTTTCAGTTTTTCCGCCGTGTCGGCAGTAATAAGAGAATCTATAAGCTCATCGAGGTCGCCGTTGAGAACAGCCTCCAAACGGTAAAGTGTCAAACCGATTCTGTGGTCGCTTATTCTGCCTTGCGGATAATTATAAGTTCTTATTCTTTCGCTTCTGTCTCCCGAACCGACCTGACTTTTTCTTTCGCCGGCAATGGCATCGCTTTGCTTTCTGCGTTCGTTATCGAGTATTCTCGAACGCAGAATTTTCATTGCTTTATCTTTGTTTTTGTGCTGGCTTCTTTCATCCTGACATTCAACAACCGTGCCTGTGGGAATGTGCGTTATTCTTATTGCCGATTCTGTTTTGTTTATGTGCTGACCTCCGGCACCGCTTGAACGGAATGTATCTATTTGCAAATCGGAGGGGTTGATTTCTATATCAACTTCTTCCGCCTCCGGCAAAACGGCAACGGTTACGGTGGAGGTGTGAATCCTTCCCTGCGATTCCGTTTCCGGCACACGCTGAACACGGTGTACGCCGCTTTCAAATTTAAAACGTGAAAATGCACCTTCGCCCTCTATCATAAAGCTTATTTCCTTAAAGCCTCCGAGTTCCGTTTCGTTTGCACCGAGAATTTCCGTTTTCCAGCCCTTGGTTTCGGCATACATACTGTACATTCTGTAAAGAACTCCGGCAAAAAGAGAGGCTTCTTCGCCCCCTGCACCGCCGCGTATTTCGACAATGACGTTTTTGTCGTCATTCGGGTCTTTCGGCAGAAGCAAAATTTTAAGTTCTTCTTCGACCGTTTCGATATCTCTTTTTGCCTGTTCCAATTCTTCTTCAGCCATTTCACGGAAATCTTTATCCTGTGAGCTATCCTCAAGAATAATTTTTGCTTCGTCAACGGTTTCTTTTATTCTTTTGTATTCTCTGAATTTTTCAACAACAGGGGTCAGCGTTTTCATCTCACGCATAAGCTTTTTGTACTTTTCTATATCCGCAACAATTTCGGGTTCGCACAGCATAGCGTTTACACTTTCAAACCGTTCTTCGACTTTTTCCAATTTATCCAACATTAATTATACCTCATTCGGTCTGATAATTTTTTTTATGTTTTTTTCTATTTTCTGCCTCGGTGACATAACCTCATGTCCGCATTTTTCGCATTTAATTTTAAAATCCATACCAACTCTTGTCACGGCAAATCTATCGCATCCGCACGGATGAACCTTTTTCATTACCAATATGTCCCCAACTCTGACATCCATATTAAATCCGCCTCCCGACATATTTGAAACTTATATCATTGTATCATATTTTCGGCAAAAATGGAATAAGTATTTACAAATAAAGCAACAGTTAACAAAAAAGCGAAACAAGGGGAGTAAACAATATGTCAAAATTTCGGCCCGAAGGCAAGCTTATAAATACCCGTGAAAACATTCAATACTTGAAATCGCCCGATTCTTTGAGAGAGGCATACAAAAACAGAGCTGTCCTTGAGGCGAGAGTGATTCTTTGCGACAGTGAGCATAATCTTCACGTTGACCTCGGATGTATGACGGGAATTATTCCGAGGGAGGAGGGGGCAATAGGCATTTCGGAGGGAACGACGAGAGATATTGCTCTTATTTCAAAAGTAAACAAGCCGGTTTCTTTTATTATTGACGATTTCGGCTTTGACGAATACGGCGAAATTTATGCCGTTTTAAGCCGAAAAAAGGTTCAGGAAGACTGTATGGAAAACTACATCTCAAAGCTTGAAACAGGTGACATAATCGATGCAAGAATTTGTCATATGGAACCGTTCGGAGCTTTTGCGGATATAGGCAGCGGTATAAACGCACTGCTTCCTATTGACAGCATTTCGGTTTCACGAATTCCGCATCCGAATGTGAGATTTTATTCCAATCAAGACATAAAAGCCATAGTAAAAAGCCGTGACGAATTCGGCAGAATCGTTTTAACCCATAAAGAATTGCTCGGAACATGGGAAGAAAACGCCTCACGCTTTTCTGTCGGGGAGACTGTGCCTGGTATTGTGAGGTCAACGGAAAAATACGGGATTTTTGTTGAGCTTACACCGAACCTTGCAGGCCTTGCGGAGCTTTCCGAAAACGTCAGCACAGGTCAAAACACGGCAGTTTACATAAAAAGCATCATACCGGAAAGGATGAAAATTAAGCTTATAATCGTTGACTGCTTCGATGCGCCCTATCCTCCGCAGAAATTGAATTATTTTATTGAACGAAGTCGCATAACTTACTGGAAATATTCTCCCGATTCTGCCGAGAAAATTATCGAAAGTTCATTTGAAAATTAAAGGCGATGTAAAAACGGCTTTCGGTGAAATCTTATGTTAAAAGGATTCTTTTGGTACTCTACGAACCAAAAGAATCCTTCTTTTTTGTTATATTCGGTTTATGATTTTACGGGATTATTTGAAAAATAATTCTCCGACTTGTTTACTCCGTACATCGATTGGACGAAGTTTATATATCCTCTTTCACCGAAGCTGCCGACAAAAGTGTTGTAATGGATTTTCACATCGTGGTGAGGTGCATCATCGTGGTTTCCGATTGCGGGGGCAGTGGCGTAGCCGTAGAACGTGCATCCCGTAATTTCAATGTTTCTGCATACAGTATGGTCGGGATTGAACTTTATTTCCTCGTTTTTGTAATTGAAAACAGGACCGTAATTTCCGATTTTTGCATAATCCAACTGAATCTGCTCTCCTCTTATGGAATTTCCGCCGTAGGAGGATTCAAAAACGCAGTCTTCGATTTTTACGTTTTCGCTTGAATTTATTTCAATATAGTGCCATGTGTGTCCGTTTAAAAATCTGCAATTTTTAATGTGTATGTTTCTTGACTGACAGGTGTTGAGCATTGTTGTTTTGAAATCGATTTCTGCGTTGCCGTCAAATGTGGCACCGTCAATTACAACATCTTGGCAGGAAGAATAGCTTTCGTCCTCCGGAGCCGTGAAGCTTGCAAGCAAATACTTTTGATTTTCGTTTCCTCTTTTTATAACAGCACCTTTTTCAAAAATCAGTCTTTGAGCGCTGTAAAAGATAAGACAGGAAGTAATCAAATAAACTCCTGCGGGGAAAAATATTTCTTTTCCGCTGTCAAGTGCATTTTGTAAGGCTTCGGTATCGTCGTGTACCGCATCTCCGAAAGCATTAAAATCGGTTTTAACATTTACCATTTTTTATCACTCTTCCTTTTGGGTTATAATGTTTTGCTTTCTAAATTTATCACAAAAGCCGTAACTTTTCAATACAAATACCGATTTTTTCGTATTATTATAAATTAAAATACGATTTATACCAATAATTTTCACAATTGAAGTAAACAATCTGTCGAAGTTCGGTAGGCTTACTGTAAATACCAATAATTTAGTATACTTTT